>JBAZIR010000513.1:0-3815 GCA_041651735.1 Verrucomicrobiia bacterium
ATCAAAATCGAGAAAGTGCTGGGCAAGACGGAGATCAACGTCCGCGGCGTGAAGGGCTGTAAAGAAGGAGTCTTTGTCTATGAAGGAGACCGCCCGAAACGGTGGGTGAACGAAAAAGATGCGTGGGTGCTCGGCTATTGGTTCCGCGACTGGGCACAACAACGCCACAAGATCACGTCCCTCGACACGGAGAAACGCATCATCACCGTGCCGCCGCCCTATCACCAATACGGCTACCGCAAGGGACAATGGTTCCGCGGCTTCAATCTCCTGTGCGAGATTGATGAGCCGGGCGAGTGGTATATCGACCGGGAGGCGGGGATTCTTTATCTCTGGCCGCCGGGCGATATCAAGCGGGGACGAGTGGAGGTTTCGATGGCGCCAAGTCTGTTCACGCTGACTGAGGCGTCACACGTCACCATCCGCGGCCTGTGGTTCGAGACGGCGCGCAGCACGGCCATCACGATCAAGGGGGGCCAGCAATGCCGTGTCGTCGGCTGCACGTTCCGCAATCTGGGCAACCATGCCGTCACGATCTTCGATGGCAAGGAGAACGGCGTCATCGGCTGTGACATGTATGGAATGGGTGGCGGCGGAATCTACCTTGTCGGCGGTGACCGGAAGCTGCTGGCGCCGGCGGGACACTTTGCCGAAAACAACCACATCCACCACTTTGGCCGCTGGGACCGCATGTATCGGCCGGGAATTTTCATGAGCGGCGTGGGCCTGCGCGCGTCGCACAACCTGATTCACGACGCTCCGCACGCGGCAATCCTATTCGGCGGTCAAGAGCATCTGTTCGAATACAACGAGATCCATAATGTCTGTTACGAGTCGCATGACTGTGGAGCCATCTACGCTGGGCGCAGTTGGTGCTTGCGCGGCAATGTATTTCAATACAACTACCTGCACCACATCAGCGGCAAGGATGCCGGGATTTGCAGAGGCATCTATCTGGACGACGAATTTTCAGGAGCCACGGTGCGAAACAATGTCTTTTCCCAAGTCATGCAAGCGGTGTTCGTCGGCGGCGGGCGTGATAATCTCGTTGAAAACAACGTCTTCGTTGATTGTCCGAGGGCCTTTCATCTGGATGCGCGTGCCTTGGGTTGGGCAGCGTATGCTGTTGAGCCACGACTCAAGACGGCCAGAGAAACGGGGGTGCTTTGTGGTGTTCGCTTCAAAGAGCCGCCTTTCAGCACTCGTTATCCGAAGCTCGCGGTGATGCTGGATGATGAGCCTGCAAAACCCAAGGGCAACATCGTTCGGCGCAACATCTTTTGGCAGGGGCAGAGCGAGTATTTGCGTCGCATGGCTCAAGGCAAACCCATCGAAGCGACGTGGTGGCAACACATCGAAGCAAAGGTCCTCGATTTGGTGAGACTCGATGACAACCTGATCAACGAGGATCCGAAGTTCGTTGATGAAAAGGCTGGCAACTTCCAGCTTCGCGAAGACTCGCCGGCTTGGAAGCTCGGCTTCCAGCGAATCCCCGTGGAGAAAATCGGGCTTCACAAGGATGATTGCCGCGCGAGCTGGCCGGTGAAGCACGAGGTTCGCCCCATGCCGGCGACCGCTGCCCACTCACGATAGGGACAAACACGAGAACAATCACCACTATCGGAGCGTGAGCGGCGACCATGCAAAGGCTTTTCCACCTGATTCTGACCGGAGCGGTCTTGCTCGTGTCGCAACCCGGTTTTGCGCAAAGCAATTCTACTGCGCCGACGACAGCCCAGAAGATCAAGATTCCAAATTCCAGTTTGGAGAACGATGGTCGGGGGTGGAGGATTTGGAGCCACAGCTACCGCGAGCGGGGAACATGGTCGCAGGATGCCCATACCGGAAAAGCTTCAGCACTGATTGAAACCCGCATCGAGCGACAACGTTGCATCTTGGTGTCGCCTGGACTGCCGCAACTCGAACCGCGGATGAATGTCAGAATCTCCTTCTACGCCAAGTGGCTCGCGGGTGACAACACGGTATTCATTGGCTTTCAAGTGCCACCGGATACGAACCGTGCGGCGTGGCTCGATCTTTGGCGGGGCTACATCCCCAGAGACGGCGCCTGGCATCGGATTGATGCGGAAGTGCGCGTTCCTGTGTTTCTTGCGAACGAAGCGGCGTTGGAATTACGCATCGGTTTGCCCTACGAGCGGCAGAGCATGTGGCGAAAACCCTGCACGGGTTTCGAGCAGTCCAAATACCTGCTCGATGACGTTTCCGTCGTCGCTCTGAGCGGGCCGGAGCCCGTGCAGCCAAAAGCAGCAGTCGTACATTCATTCGATAAGAACGACCCTCGCGACAACTCATCCCGATTCGGCGTATTTTGGACGCCTTGGAAAGCATACAGCCGGACGCCGCTTAAATCGCCGCAAGATGGCGACCGGTCCAGGCGGGAAATCGAGCAGGACTTGGACGCCATGCAACAGATCGGAGTTAGGTGGATCCGCTCGATCTGGCGATGGGACAAGATCGAATGGAACCAAGGCAAACCGGACTTCGCCTTCCTAGATTTTGTTGTCGAAGAAGCATGGAAACGGGGCATCCGTTTTGTGCCGTGTCTGAACACTGCGCCGCGTTGGGCCTCCACCGCACCGGAAGGCAACGCGGAGTATCACAGTTACCCACCCAGGATGGCCGCTTGGGAAAGCTTCGTGTATGAAGTGGTAAACCACTTCAAGCCGCGCATCAAATACTGGGAGACTTGGAACGAGCCGAACGGCCTGTATTGGCTGGGAACAGTGCAAGACTTCTACGAGCTGCAGAAGGCGGCCTACCGCTCCGCTAAAAAGGCCGATCCGCAATGCAGGATACTGCTTGGGGCGTTCTCTGGGTCCGGGCTGGGATACATGGATCAACTCCTGCGGCTGGGGGCCAAAGACTACTTCGACATCGTCTCCATCCATCCCTATTCCGGGAAGCAGGAGAATGTTGATAATGCGGCTCGCGCGACAAGAGGCGTCCGCTTGCTGTTGGCCGAATACGGTTCCGAGGACAGGCCAATCTGGTTCACGGAAATCGGCTGGCCCACTGACATGGCCCCCGACATGGGCACATCGCGCCGAGCTGAATTGCTGACAACACTCTATGCCTATCCGTTCCATGAATCCGTGGAAAAGATTTTCTGGTTTCCCTTCGACACCTGGGGCCGGCCTCCGCCCAATGGCCTGGGCGGGCTGGTTGGCACCTATGGCGACAGGCTGGAACGCACCCCGGCCTTCGACGCTTATCGCAAGGCGACCGAAAAGGGGCCGCAGACAGGCACAAATTCCCCGTGAACCGTTATAAAACAAGAAGAACAATTGCTCTCGGAGCATGACCTATGAAATCGCATCAGCGACTGAAGTCCGGGGTTCGATTGATCGGCGTTATCCTTTCAAGTATTCTCTGTTTCGGTGACAACAGGTCCTCTGGAGAGGTGACAGCCCAGGAATCGGCCACCCTGATTAAGCCTCACAGAATCCTGTTTTTAGGCAATAGCATCACCCGGCACGGGCCGAAGCAGGATATCGGCTGGTCTGGCAACTGGGGAATGGCGGCCAGCGCGGAGGAAAAGGATTTCGCGCATCTCGTGGCGCGCGCCCTCGGCAAGACCGCGGGTGCTGCGCCGGAAGTCATGATCAAGAATATTGCCGAATTCGAGCGGCAATATGCCAAGTATGATGCGGCGGCGAAGTTAAAGGACGCTTTCGGGTTTGGCGCTGACATTATCGTTATCGCCATCGGGGAGAACGTGCCGGGTCTGAGTTCCGACGAAGCCAAGACCCAATTCCGGGACAGTCTGAGAACCTTGCTGAAGGGCTTGAAGTCCC
>JBAZIR010000514.1:0-3747 GCA_041651735.1 Verrucomicrobiia bacterium
CCATGACCTACAAGTTCGTCGGCGCGATCAAGGGCATCACCACCTCCCAACCGCATGTGATGAAGGCACTCTGGCTCGGCATCGGCATCGGCCTGGCCATCGAGGTGACCCGCAAGCTCATCAAGCGCACGGCTGGCTACCAGGCCTTCGTCGCCCGCTCCAAGGCGGGACGCGCCACCGACTTCACGGTGGATGCCGTGCTGCTGCCCAGCCCCTACGCCTCGTCCTTCGGCGGTTTTGTCGAGCTCCCCACCGTCCTGTGGTGGGCGGGCGGCGGCATCTTCGGCTCCCTCTACACCTCATGGTCCGACCGGCGCAAGAAAGCCGCCGACGCCAACGCCCTGCCCGCGGACATGAGCACCATGTCGCTGGTCGGCGGCGGCCTGATCGCCGGCGACTCGCTGGCGGCATTGAGCGTCGGTGTCTACGGCCTGTTGAAGACCGTGCTCTAGAGCGTTTCAAATTGAACTGTAGCCGCGTTGGAGCGTAGCGACAACGTGGTCTCGTTCGGGCCACGCTTTCGCCCAAGGCTCAAGCGCGGTTACACATTTTCTGAAACCGCTCTAGTGTCCTGTCAGACAAGTTTGTAGCATAATGTTCACCCCGGCGTCATCCGATCGTGACGTGGCTGTGGCAGAATCGGGCATGATCAATCTTGGACGTCCGAAGACCGAATTGGTGTTGACCAACGAAGAGCGGGAGCGGCTGACGTCGCTCGCGGCGCGACGCAAGAGCGCTCAGGCGCTGGCGCAGCGTGCGCGGATCGTGCTGCGGTGCGCCGAGGGCATGACCAACACGGCCGTCGCCGGAGTGGAACGCGTTACGATGCAGACGGTGGGCAAGTGGCGGCGGCGGTTCGTGCAGCAACGGCTGGCCGGGCTGGCTGACGCGGCGCGCTGTGGCGCCCCCCGGACGCTGAGCGACGCGCAAGTGGAGGGCGTCATCATCCGCACGCTGGAAAGCAAACCGAAACACGCGACGCACTGGAGCACACGTTCGATGGCGAAGCGGTGCGGCCTCACGCACGATGCCATCCACCGGATCTGGAAGACCTTTGGCCTCAAGCCCCATCGCGCCGAAGTGTGCCAGCTTTCCACCGATCCGTTCTTCATCGATAAAGTCCGCGACGTGGTCGGCCTCTACCTGAACCCGCCGGAGCAGGCCTTGGTCTTGTGCGTGGACGAAAAGAGCCAATGCCAAGCGCTGGAGCGCTCGCAGCCGTTGCTGCCGCTCGGCCCGGGCCGGGTGGAGCGCAGCACGCACGACTATTTTCGCCACGGCACCGTGTCGTTGTTCGCCGCGCTGGACGTGCAGACGGGCAAGGTCATCGGTCATTGCCAGGCGCGGCACACCCAGCGCCAGTTTCTCGATTTCCTGCAGCGCATCGGTGCGGCCACCCCGCCTCATTTGGCGCTGCACCTGGTGCTCGACAATTACGCGACCCACAAAACACCCGCCGTGCGCCGCTGGCTGGTGCGCCACCCACGCTTTCACCTGCACTTCATCCCCACCCACAGCTCTTGGCTCAATCAAGTCGAACGCTGGTTTGCCAAGATTACGACGGAGGCGATTCGCCGCGGCAGCTTCCGCTCCGTCCCTCATCTGCGCCAGACGATCATGGACTATATCGCTGCCAACAACCGCCAGCCACAGCCCTTTGTCTGGACCGCCCCGGCCGATCTCATTCTCGGTAAGGTCGCTCACTTATGTGGCGAACTTGTCTGACAGGACACTAGAGCGCGTTGCTGTAAAGCTGCTCGTAGGCCGTCACCGCCGTCTTCCACGAGAAATCCCGCTGCATAGCGCGGCGCTGCACCGCCGTGTATTTCGCCTTGTCAGCAAACAGGTCCAGCGCCCGCTGCAGTCCCTTGTCAAATTCCGCCTGCGTGGGCGCAAACATGATCCCCGTGCCGGTCTCGGGTGACTGGTCGCAATCAACGACCGTGTCCACCAATCCGCCGACCTTGCTGACGAGCGGGACCGTGCCGTAGGTTTGGCTGTACATCTGGTTCAGGCCGCAGGGCTCAAACAGCGAGGGCATCAGGAAGAAATCCGCCCCCGCCTCCACCAAGTGGCTCATGGCCTCGTCCTGCCGCACGCACACCGCGATTTTCCCGGCATGCCCGGCCGCGAGCGTCTGCATCGCTTCCTCGTATTTCCGCTCCCCTCCGCCCAGCACCACCAGGCGGCAGTCCTGTTGCGCGAAGAACCCGGCCGCCCCCAGCACCAGGTCCAGACCTTTGCCCGAGGTGAAACGGCAGACCATGCCGAACACAGGACCCTTGAACTTCACATCCCAGCCGAATTCCTGCAACAGTCTGGCGCGGCATAGCGCCTTGCCCGTGATGTTCCCGACGTTGTAGCGCGCGGGCAGGCTGGCGTCCATCGCCGGGTTCCACACCGCCGTGTCAATGCCGTTGATGATGCCGTGCAAGTCGTCGAGCCGGGTGGCGATCACGCCGTCCATGCCGTTGCCGAACTCCGGGGTCCGGATCTCCTGCGCGTAGCGCGGGCTGACCGTCGTCACGAGGTCGGCGAAGACGATGCCGGCTTTCAGCATGCAAATCTGGTCGTAGTATTCCAAGCCATCGATGCCCATCAGTTCCTCGGGCAGATTCGTGAGGGCAAAGGATTTTCTGGGGAAAATCCCCTGATAGGCGATGTTGTGGATGGTGAACACGGTTTTGAGCGCGAGCGTCACGTCGTAACGCCGCTCGGCGTCGCGCAGGAACAGGGGCAGCATGCCCGTCTGCCAGTCGTGACAGTGGACGATATCAGCCTTGAAGTCCGTCAGTCGCAGCAACTCGGCAGCCGCCTTCTGGAAAAAAATGAAGCGCGCATCGTTGTCGTCGTAGTCGCGTTCCCCCGTCCAATACGGCCGCTGGCGGTCAAAAAACTCCTCGCGGCAGATCAGGTGCAGCGTCAGACCCGGCCGGGGCGTGAGCGTGAGGACATCCCCGGCCAGGAACATGTCACCCATTTCGATCTTCAGCTTGTGCGTGAGTTTGGCGCCCTTGGCGTGCGGTCCGTCGAGCAACGTCCGGTAACCCGGCACGAAAACCGCCACCTGGTGCCCCCGGTCCACGAGTGCCCCGGTCAGGGCGGCCACCATGTCCGCCAGCCCGCCCGTCTTCAGATAGGGGAACAGCTCGCTGACGGCATGGGCAATTCGCATGTTGCAACCCTACACTCCCGGGCGCACGGTGCGACCAGAAAATCCCGGGTCAGGCAACGTCCGTGTGACACTCTCCCGCTCTTCCCATGAATCTTTCCGAACGCCTGTTCGCCCATCTCTCCCGTCGTAATTACGTGCCGGCCCCCGCCGACGCCATCGCCAAGGAATGGCGCCTCAACCCGAAGCAGCGCCGCGCCTTTGCCACCGAAGCCGGCGAACTCGTGCGATCGGGCCGCATCGCCCTGATCAAACACAACCGGCTCTGTCTGCCCCGCGAAGCCGATCTCGTCACCGGCACGATCAATTTCCGCCAGAAGGGCTCCGCCATGGTCGCACCCGAGGTCCGCGCCACCGAGCCCCGCAAACCCGCCATCTTCATTTCCGGCGAGGACACCGGCGTGGCGCTGCAGGGCGACAAGGTGGTGGTGCGTTTGCGTTCGCCCAAGGAAAACGACTTCCCCCACTTCCTGAAGCCGGGCGAACAGGCCGGACGCGTCATCAAGATCCTTGGGCGGGGCGCCGCGACCCTCACCGGCACCTTGCAGCGCGGCAATTCCTGCCTCTACGTCACC
>JBAZIR010000515.1:0-3730 GCA_041651735.1 Verrucomicrobiia bacterium
CTGTAGCCAAATGCCGGTTGAGTCGATTGCTGAGGGGGGGGATGGTTCGTGTTTTCATGGTCATTCCACAGTTACACTCTTGGCAAGGTTGCGCGGCTTGTCCACGTCACAGCCACGCAACACAGCTATATGATACGCCAACATTTGCATAGGCACAACCGTCAGCAACGGGTAGAAGCAGTCCATTGTCGAGGGCACGTAAATGACATCGTCGGCTTTGCTGGCAATGTGCGTGTCGCCTTCGGTGGCGATGGCGATAACGGGTCCCTTGCGCGCTTTGATTTCCTCGATGTTGCTGAATGTCTTTTCGTAAACCGCATCGCGCGGGCAGATGAATACGCTGGGCACCTCCGGCGAGACGAGCGCGATAGGGCCGTGCTTCATCTCGGCGGAGGGATAGCCTTCAGCGTGAATGTAGGAAATCTCCTTCAGCTTCAACGCGCCTTCGAGCGCGGTGGGGTAGTTGAATTGCCGGCCGAGGAAGAGGAAATCCCTGGCGTGTTGATATTTCTCGGCGATCTTGCGGATCGCGTCGTTCTGTTTCAGCAGTTGCTGAATCTTGCCGGGAATGGCTTCCAGTTCGCGGAGGGCGGCCTGGCCTTGCGTCGCTGAGAGGTGGCGGATGCGCCCCATGTAGATCGCCAGCAGCGACAGCACGGTGAGTTGAGCGATGTAGCTCTTGGTCGCCGCGACGCCGACTTCAGGGCCGGCGTGCATATAGACGCCGCCGTCGGCTTCCCGCGCGATGGTGGAGCCGACGACGTTGACGATGGCGAGGGTCTTGTGGCCTTTGCGCCGGCTTTCGCGCAACGCCGCCAGTGTGTCGGCGGTTTCGCCGCTCTGGCTGATGACGAACACCAGCGTGTTTTTATCCACCGGCGGATTGCGGTAGCGGAATTCGGAAGCGTATTCGACCTCCGCCGGCACGCGGGCGAGTTCCTCGAACAGATACTCGCCGACCAGCGCCGCGTGCCACGCAGTGCCGCAGGCGCAGAAGACGACGCGGTCTACTTCACGCAACTCGTTCGCGGTCATGTTCAGGCCGCCGAACCGCGAGGTGGATTCCTCATGGTTGATGCGGCCGCGCAGCGCGTTCTGGACTGCCTGCGGTTGCTCGAAGATCTCCTTGAGCATGAAGTGAGCAAACTCGCCTTTTTCGGCGGCGTCAGCGCTCCACTCGACGCGGCTGATCTGGCGGTTGACGGCGCCGTCGGTGAGGCTGCTGATCTGGAAATCATCGCGTGTGACGACGGCGATATCGAAATCGTTCAGATAGACCACGTCGCGCGTGTGGGCGATGATGGCGTTGATGTCGCTCGCGAGGAAGTTCTCGCCCTGGCCGACGCCGAGCACCAGCGGCGAGCCGCGCCGCGCGCCAACCAGAAGCCCCGGGTGGTCCCGGTGCATGACGGCGATGCCGTAGGTGCCGGCGACTTCGCCGAGCGCGCTGCGGACGGCCTTGACGAGGCGCTCGTCGCTGTCGCTGGCGGGCAACTGGTCGTAGTAATGGCCGGCCAACTGCGCGAGCACCTCGCTGTCGGTGTCGGAGCGGAAGGTATGGCCCAGCTTGGTGAGGCGTTGTTTGAGGGCGGTGTAGTTCTCAATGACGCCATTATGGACCAGCGCGAGCCGGCCGGACTGGTCGAAGTGCGGGTGCGCGTTGGCGTCGGTAGGCGGTCCGTGAGTCGCCCAACGCGTGTGACAGATGCCGGTCGAACCGGGTAGGGGCGTGGCCGCCAGCGCGGGCGCGAGCCCTTCGTTGATCTTGCCGACGCGCTTGAGGGTGCGAAGCTGGCCGTCGGCGAGCGTGCTCATGCCCGCGGAATCGTAGCCGCGATATTCCAACCGCCGTAGTCCCTCCAACAGCAGAGGTTCGGCGGGCCTTTGACCAATGTAACCAACGATGCCACACATAGGGTAAAGTTTCTTCGGTAACGAAAGATTGCCTCTGACCGGATGACGGATATACTAACAGTCAGGTTCCTGCGAGACAAAAACCATGCGACCTCATAATCGATTCTACGGCAGCAGAAGCGTCCTGTCCGTCATCATGGGTGGCGGCCAGGGTCAGCGGCTTTATCCACTCACCAAGGAACGTGCCAAACCGGCCGTGCCGATCGCCGGCAACTACCGTCTCGTGGACGTGCCGGTGAGCAACTGCATCAACTCCGGCCTCAAACGCGTCTATGTGCTGACGCAATTCAATTCCGTCTCACTCCATCGCCACATTCAGCAGAGCTACAAGTTCGATGCGTTCTCGGACGGCTTTGTGGACATCCTGGCCGCCCAGCAGACGCCGGAGCACGCGGGTTGGTACCAGGGCACCGCCGACGCCGTGCGGCAAAATTTCCGTCACCTCCTTTCGGCGGGCGGCGACCTGATCTTGATTCTCTCCGGCGACCAGCTTTACCGCATGGATTTCCGGCCGGTGCTGGAGCAGCACATCCAGCACGGCGCTGACATCACCATCGCCACGTTGCCTGTGCCGCGCAAGAGTGCCTCCGCGCTTGGCATCATGCAGGTCAACGCGGACAAACACATCGTCCGGTTTGTGGAGAAGCCGAAGGACGAGAAAGTGCTCGAAGAACTGAAGATGAGCGGACCGCTGTTGTCCGAGATGCGCTTGGGCACCGACACCGACCATTTTCTGGCTTCGATGGGCATCTACGTGTTCAACCGTGACGTGCTGATCAAGGAACTGGACAACGACAAGGCCGACTTCGGTAAACACATCATTCCCGACGCCATCAGCAAACGCTCGGTCTTTGCCTACCTCTTCAAAGGTTTTTGGGAAGACATCGGAACCGTGCGAAACTTTTTCGACGTGCATCTGGCGCTGGCCAGGCCCAAGCCGCCGTTCGATTTTTACGACGCACACGCGCCTGTCTATACTCACCCGCGCTTCCTGCCGGGGAGCATTGTCACCGACAGCCAGATTCACGAAACGATTGTGGCTCCCGGCAGCGTCATCCATCCGTCCTCCATCCGTCACTGTGTGATCGGTGTTCGGTCCAGGATCGGCAAGGGATCGAAGCTGCATGAGGTCGTCATGATGGGCGCCGATTTCTATCAGGATGAATCGGAGATTCACACGGATGATCGGGAACACCTGCCGCACATCGGCATCGGCCAGGATTGTGTCATCGAGCGCGCCATCCTGGATAAGAACGTCCGCATCGGCGACGGGGTCCACATCAGCCCGTCCGGCAAGGAGGCGAATGTGGACCATCCGCTATACTGTATCCGCGACGGCGTCGTCTGCATTCCAAAGAATTCCATCATCCCCTCCGGCACGAGGATTTGAGCTGGCGATCGATGCCATGAAGACGGGGGATAACCCGCTTCCTCCGTTACCGGATCAAGGGGATCGATGGCGAACAACAGGATTCCGCTGTGGTGGGGGCCTTGAGAACTCCTACCAGTGCAGAGTGGCCTCCATCGCCTGGCCTTCTGTCACGTGTGTCGTCTCTGCGAGAACCAGCCGGACTTCGATGCCGTCACGTTTCAGCGACGCAGGGATGGTACGGTCGCCGACAGTCACCTTCGCCATGGGCTCCTTCGCGGTTGACGGAATTTCAAATACCAATGTCTGAAGGCGGAGTTTGCCGTGGCGCAACTCGATGCGTTCATGTTGAGTGTCGCCCTCGCGTTTCTGCGCGAACAATCCCCAACCTTCCGGAGCGGTGAAAAATGACCGGTGATCCGCCGGCTGCCAGCGCGGTTTGAAACC
>JBAZIR010000516.1:0-3708 GCA_041651735.1 Verrucomicrobiia bacterium
GATTACGAAACGATCGCGCGGCGAGGCTGGCCGATCGGCAGCGGGGCGGTGGAGTCGGCGTGCCGCCAGCGCCAATGCCGGCGCAAGCGTCCCGGGCAGTTCTGGACCCGCGCCGGCCTTCGCCACTGGGATGGTCTGGAAGAAGCTCGCGACAACGACCACTGGGATGAACTCTGGCTCACGGCTTGATGGCGCGGGTGCCAAGTTGCGCCCCATCGCTGGCAGGCGCGGAAATAGGCTTGCAGACAACCGCCAAACGTGGCTAAGTGCGCACGATTCGGTGCGGGAGTAATTCAGTTGGTAGAATGCAAGCTTCCCAAGCTTGACGTCGCGGGTTCGAGTCCCGTCTCCCGCTCCAATCTCCCAACCGCACACGCGCTTAGCGTTTCACGCCGCACAGGTAGGTGAACCACTGCGGCTTCAGTCCCGCCAGCGGACCTTTGAGCTTCTCCAATTCCGCCGCCGGGCCATGGACCTCCACGCGTTGAATATCCGCCAGCGTCATCAACGGCCCCAGCAACGCGCCGACATTGTCGAGGTGCGCCAGCAATCCCTCCGCACCCACGTACGCCTCGCGACAGAAGATAACGTCGCCGTTGATCGTAAAATCATAGTAGAGATTCTTCGGCTCGGTCGCGGTCTTCTCGTTGAAGGCTGCGAGCGCGGCCTTGAACTCCTCCAACTTGCCTGCGTGGACTTTGAAATACGGGTGGATGCTGACAGCATTCGCGGGCTGGCTCATGGTTCAGGTTTCCTTTGTTGAATCGCGGTTCGAATAACAAGCGGACGAAATCTCAACTACCACGGCCGGGCGCTCTGAGGCAAGCCCGATGCCAGAAGAACATTGCAGGCTACTTCAGCTCCTGCAACAACCGCACCGCTTCCTGCGCAAGCTGGTCCGCCGCGGCGGGGAGATACGGACTCGTCTTCACTTCATAGCCACCCTCGTCGTAGCTCTGCCTGGTTGGCACGTAGCCGCCGGCGCCGTTGCAATGCGTGATGATGATCGTGTGCGGGAACGGCGAGGCGGTCTTGATGGCCTTGCCGATCTCATTGAACACCTCGCCGCCGAGACCGACGAACGCCACATCGCCCACGCGCCCCACGGTAAGATTGAACGGCGAGAGTATGCTGGCGGCTTTCACTTGCGGTGCGTCGAGCGTCTTGCGCGGAAGGTCCACCACCTTCATCGCTGTCTTGATGGGACCGCTCGCGTCGAGTTTCTGAATGCCGTTCGACACGTCCACCACTTCTTCGCCGAGCAGTGTGCCCAGCAACACCGGCTCCGGAATCCAACCCTTCGCCGTCTTGAACTCTGGCAGCACACGGCACCACGCGTCGACGTCGCCAGACGCCCCCGCAAACGCCGGTGCCACCACGCCGCCGCCGAGGTGTTTCTCGATGAACTGTTCGGCGATGCCGTGGACATCGCCGCTGATGATGTAGTTCTTCGCCCCGAGCGATGTGCTGTGCGTGGCATACGCAAAGAGAACCGCTGCGGCTTCGCTGTTGTCGGCGCGGATGATCTTCAATACCTGCACTTCACGATCCGTCATCGTGCCAGGATTTCGACCCAACTTGATCTGCGGTTTGCCATCCTTGTCCGTGAAAACCTGCCGCCGGTGGATGCCCACAGGAGAAGCTCCCGAGCCGAAACCGATCCGAACAGGCGCCATGTGGAGAAGCGCCTCACTAACAACAGCCGCCAGACGTTGCGTCAGCCACTCCGTGTATTCGATGTTATTCGCGTGAGCCTCAGAGCCTTCGAGCGCCAGCGTCGGCGCACTGTGCGTATGGATGCCGCACAGGAAAAGCTGCGACGGACTCAGCTGGCACTTCGTCAGAATCGCCTTCCGCACGGCCTCGGCCGTCCCGCTGTAAAAACCGATGAGGTCCGTCGAGACCAGCACCAGCCGTGTGCCCGCGTGCCCAAACGCCACCGCCCGCGCCGACAACGGATCGTGGACGCCTTGTGAAAGCCCCTTCCGCCCCCCATAGCCGGACAACGTCACTGGCTTTTTCGGCGTGATGTCCACGGTCGCAACGCCCACCCGCAGGACTTCATCCGTTCGTGCCGGCAGGCTCGTGACGAAAGCGAAGGCGCTGGCGCAAGAAAGCACCGCGACAATTCGGGAAGGAATCCAACGTGCGAGGAAGTTGTTCACGTTCATGTCGCGAGGATAAACCGCCCGCTCCTGCCAAGCAAGATTGCTGGCGCTGACGCGGCGCTTCCGTCTATACTATTGTCATGAACAATCTTTCTTCTGGAATCCGCCGCAGAGACTTCATTTCCATCCTTGGCACTGCAGCCGCCGCGTCTATTGTGGGCGGTGCTCCGCTCGCACATGCCGCGCCACGCAAGGGCCGTCTCCGCCAAGGCGTCTGCCTCGGCGTCTTCGGTGGCGCGAAGCTCGACTTCGAGGGCAAGTGCCGCGAGGCGGCGCGATTGGGCGCGGTCGCCATTGACCTTCAGGACCCGGACAAGTTTCCCATCCTGAAGAAATACGGGCTGATTCCGACAGAGGTTCGCGGCGGCAGCGGCATCAAGAAGGGCATCAACGACAAGAACAATCACGCGGAGATTGACGCAAAGATGCGCGAGGCCATCAAGGCCGCCGCCGAAGCGGGCGCGCCCAACGTCATCGTCCTGGCTGGCGACCGGCAAGGCATCACCGACGAACAGGGCATGGACAACTGCCTCCTCTTCATCAACAACATCAAGAAGCTCGCGGAAGACAAGGGCGTGACCCTCAGCATGGAATTGCTCAACAGCAAGGTCAACCACCCCGGCTACATGTGCGACAAAACCGCTTGGGGCGTCGAGCTGTGCAAGCGCGTAAACTCGCCGCGCTTCAAGCTCCTCTACGACATCTACCACATGCAGATCATGGAGGGTGACATCATCCGCACCATCCAGCAGAACATCCAATACTTTGATCACTTCCACACCGCCGGCAATCCCGGCCGCCATGAGTTCGACGAGACCCAGGAGCTCAGCTACCCGGCCATCTGCAAAGCCATCGCCGATCTCGGCTATCAAGGCGTTCTCTCGCACGAGTATTCGCCCACCAAAGGCAAGGACCCGATCGAGACGCTGGACAAGATGATGCGCCTCTGCGAGGTGTAGCACCGCGTCCGAATCAAGCTGGTCATAGCAACGCCGCCGTCACGCTCCGCGCGAGCTGTGGCGAGAAGTGTTTCGGTCAAAAAGCCGGTTTTCTTCAGAAAAACAGCCTCTGCGGAAATGGTTTTCGGATCTCCGATAACGGTTTTCGTGCCAGCAATAATGATCATCGGGTCGGTGAAAATCATTTCCGGAACAGCGAAACCCATTTTCCCGCTCTCGAAACCCGTCCCCTGCCCGCGACATTCTGTCAGCCTTGGCTGGCTCCATCCTGAGACCCGCCGCCCGGTGGGTCGGGATTTCCAGGCATGACAAGCCCCGGAGCCGCGCCAGCCTCGCGCCTAGAGGTCGCTAGCCACCTCGCCCGCCCTTCCTGCCGGCCTTCGCTCAGGGCTTCCAGTGAACTGTGCATTTCCGCAGATGCTTCCGAAGCTCTCGCACGCCTGCCGCCGTCACCTGTGTGCCATCGAGGTCAAGCCGCTTCAATTGCGTCAGTGCCTTCAAATGCTCCAGCCCCGCGTCGCTGACCTTCGTGCGCCAGAGGACAAGCATCTCCAACCGCGTGAGCGGCTTCAAATGCGCAA
>JBAZIR010000517.1:0-3659 GCA_041651735.1 Verrucomicrobiia bacterium
TGGAGTTCGCTGCTCGTCCGGCCGGCGCATCGCCACGGTGCGCCACGGCGTGATGAACGACCGGCTGGTCGTGGACGCGTTCGTTTGTCGCTGGCAAGGCGGAGCGCCGAAAGGTCAGGGCAGGGGAGCACGATGGCGTTGGGCATGGCTTGCCGATCTCCGCCGCCTGCCGTTTATCGGCGCGCATCGGAAGATCATTGCGGCCGATGTCAGTGGTTTCGCCTCCGGCCGAGAACGATGAAGCTGCGAATCAAGCGCCGCAGCTATCGCTTGGCGACGATCTCCTGCTGCTGGCGCAACTTTACCACGACATTCGACGGGCAGACGCCGCGCCAGTTCACCGTGGGATAGAGCACGCTGTTGCGGCCGATGATGGAGCCGGGATTGAGGACACAGTTGCAGCCGACGTCGGCACTGTCTCCGACCACAGCGCCAAATTTCCGCAGGCCGGTGTCAATCTTGTGGCCGTCCCAGATGACAGTGAGGTTTGATTTGACCGACTTGAGGTTCGAACAGATGACGCCGGCGCCGAGGTGCGCCTTCCAGCCGAGGATGCTGTCGCCGACATAGGAGAAGTGCGGCACCTGTGCGCCATTGAAGAGGACGGCGTTCTTGAATTCGCACGAGTTGCCCAGCACGCAGCCGTCACCGACGAGGACATGGTCGCGTATATAGGCGCCGGCGCGGATATTGCAGTTGCGGCCGATGATGGCGGGGCCTTTGATCATCGCGCCATGCTCAATGACGGTGCCCTCGCCGACAAACACCTCGGAGCCGACGAACGGCGTGCCGACGAGGCGGGCGTGATTGGCGGGTTTGAGGTGCGCCCGAATGTACTCCTTGATGCGCGGCAACACCTGCCACGGGAATTCGCAGCCATCGAACAGGGCGGCGTGCTCGAATTGTGTCAGATCGAGAAGATTGGTGGTGCGAATCATTTGCGGAGAAAAAAAGTTGGAGCGAGCGATGGGATTCGAACCCACGACATTCACCTTGGCAAGGTGACGCTCTACCAGACTGAGCTACGCTCGCTTCCAAAAACCGGGCACATGTTAGTCAGAACGCCGGACAGTGCAAGTTGAAATTCACACTAGCGATTCGCGGCTGAAAAGCGCCTTTCCTGCATCTCTTTCCCTTGCGGGTGTCCGCTCGGGCTTCGCCGAGAAGCCGTTTTTCACTTTTTCGCACGGTTGCCGGCACGTTTTCACGTTGGCCAAGCCTGGCGCGGCGGGTTTTTCAGATATGCGCCGCACATCTGTGCATCACTTAATCGGATGGACTAGACCTTGGAATCAGGGTAATGTTTACAATTAATGCTGCAAACCACTGTTCCAAGTAGTTCAAGAAGACGAGGCCAGCCATGAGAAATCTGTTTAGATATCTTGGCCACCACCTTCACCATTTCGGTTGGCAGAACTGCGCTGCTATCGCTGTGCTTATCCTTCTTGCAGCAGTAGTGACCACGTGCATGAAGTCATATTGACACCCTGACATTCTGTCACCTTACCAGATCAGCAAGATCCTTCCTCAGCGCCTTGTCATGGCACTGGACGTAGTGGCAAAGCAAGGTTGCGCCACCGTCACTGTGTGTCAGGAGATTGGCCGCAATGACAGGAGCAACGACGGTTTCATGAGCGTGGGTACATCATTTCTCCCTGGTCGTGTGAAACTTTTCGGTCCTTGTCGGCTTCTTCTGCCGGCGCCATAATGGTTCCGCCCTGATTTCAAATTAGGACACCACCGAGGCGCGCGGTGCAGTTGATATTTCCGCCTGACTGAGCTAAAATGAAGTTCTTTCCAAAAGCATTGTTGAACCTGGAGGTTTATTCTCATGAGCGCCCCCGTTCATAGCTCGCCGCCCGGCACCTCGACACGCCGTGGAAAGAAATGGTTGTTGGCGCTGGGCGGTTTGCTGGTTGTTCTCGTCCTGTTCGTCTTGCTCACGCCGGTGATCACCGACGCGGTTGTCCGACCGAAGGTCGTTGCCGCGCTGCGCGATTCGCTGAACGGCGAGCCGGCGATTGGCAAGTTGTCGTTCTCGCTGTTCAACGGGCTGGAGCTTGCGGATCTGCGTATCGGTAATCCGCCGGGATTCTCCGACCGGCCGTGCGTCACCGTCGAGCGCGTTACTGCCGATCCAAGCCTTCTGTCGCTGTTGGCCGGCAAGGTGGTCCTCAACGGCAGTTTGCACGTTGTAAAACCGCAGATTTTCATCGAGCAGGACGTAAAAGGCCGGCTTAACTTCGCCTGTCTCGCCAAGGAACAAAAACCGTCCGCACCACCCGCGGCGGCGTTGCCAGAGGGAAAGCCGGCGGCAGAAATGGCCGTAGCGGCGCCCTTCGTGATTGCGAGCCTTCTTGTTGAAGACCTCGGCATCAGCCTCAAGACACCCTCCCTCCCACAACCCGTCGCGCTGTCCCCACTTCGGATTGAGACGCGCGTGGACACGCTCGACAAGCCGGTGACGCTTGCCGTCAAAAACACCGACGGGTCGCTCGACGTAAAGGGTCACGCGCTCTTCGCGCGGGACGGCAAGCTCGACATCCCCAACATCAAGGCTGAGTTCGACTATACCATCGCGCCCGCACTGCTGGCGCCGTTGACGCCGGCGCTCAACTCGATTGGGTCGTTGAAGAAGTTCGAAGGAACGCTGGCCGGCGCAGGCCATCTCGCTCTCGACGGCTTGGCGAAGCCATCCGGCAAGGGCTGGATCACACTCGACGTTCCACAAGTCGTGTTCCAGCTTGTCAGCGGCGAAACCAACGCCATCCAAATCTTCAAGCCGGGCACGATCCGGTTTGCCTACGATTTCAAAGCGCGCGACGCCCGACACACAGACCTTGATTTGCAGCTCACGTCGCCGGCCGCGTCGGCTACGATGAAGGGTGTCGCTACAGCCGATCCAGCAGCGCCGGTCCTGGAGGGTGACGTGACGGTGTCCGCCGACATTGCCGCGCTCGCTGAACGGTTTCCCGGTGTCTTTGCCACCGAGCGTAAACTGCACGGGCGCATCGCCGGGGGCATCAAAGGTTTCAAAGTCTCGGCGAACACCATTGAGGGCAACCTCGACATTCGCAGCGAGGGTCTCTCTGAAACCAAGCCAGATGGCGCACGGATGCTGTTGGTGAGAGACCTTGCGGCGCGGTTGCAGCTCGCCGTGAATGTCGAGAAGGGCATCTATCGTGTCGAATCGCTTGATGCTCACGTGGACGACGCGTTTGACGCCAAGGGCCGGTTGCAGTTTGAAAAGAAAGGCGCCGGCTCCGCGTTCGAGGCAGATATACGCGCCTCCGCGAATCTCAATGCGCTGGTGGCAAAGGCGCGACGTTTCACCGACATGATTCCGTCGGCGCTGCCGCTGGCGGGTCGGGTGAACGCGCACCTGACCATCCCGCCGAAAGCGAGCAGCCAGGCTGGCATGCCTCTGAGTCTTCATGTTGAGATCAACGGTCTCAAGACGACGGGCGTTCAGATTCCTTACGGCGAAGTGGACCTGACTGGCGTCGGCTCGCCCGGTTGGACAAAGGTTGAGTTCAAGTCGGCCAGCCTGATGGCGAGAGTCTTGCCGGCAGGTGCGGCGGCGGGTCGGCAACCGCTGGAGATCAAGATGGCGGGCCGAGGAACGGCGGACCTCAACGCGGGCCGCTACGAGGTGCCGG
>JBAZIR010000518.1:0-3617 GCA_041651735.1 Verrucomicrobiia bacterium
TCACCGCATTCCCAGACCAGCTTCAGGAAGCGAGGCAGGTCCAGATTCATCTTCCGCAGAAACGGCCGGTCGCCGCCGCAACCATACATCAAATCCGCCGGCATCTCGCCACGCAGCTTCAGCCGCGCCTTCGCAATGATGCGCGGCAGCCACGCGATGCCATCCACCTCGGCGGTCTTCGCCGGCAAATCGTCCGTCGAAACGGAACGCCCCGTCCGCCGGCCGCGCATGACGTTCAGGAAATAGTCGCGGCGGATGGCCGCCACCGCCAGCGTTGTTTCAAAATCCGGCTCGCCGTAGCGGTGAAAATCATCCACGAAATCGAACAGTTCCTGGGCCGTGCAGCCGAGGGTCGCCAAAAACGCCGCGTCCTTGTCGTCGAACATCGTTTGCGGCGCGCGTCGCCCGTCGTTCCAAGCCACGACGCCGCGGTCATACACCTTCCGGAACTCTGCCTGCCAATCGTTCGTGCTCATGATCTACAATAGAAAGGGACAGCAGGCCATTGTCAATGACCCTGCGCGGCCCGTGAGGCGGTTTCACGCGGCGCTGCGCCAATATTCTTCAGCAGGAACTCCACGGCCATCACCGCCGCGTTGCCGGGGCCGTCGGCTTGAAGATGTGTCTGGACCTTCGCGCCCACTTCATCGCCGCGCTTCTTGATGGCCAGTGCGTGGCGCGGGTGATGCACGTAGGCGCCGCGATTGGCCGGCTCGCCGCCCGGCTGCATGCTGTTCATCAGGATCGGCGGGTCGTCCTGGCTGAGTTGCCGATACATGCTGCAATCGTCAAGAACGCGCCGTCCATCCGGCGTTTTGAAATCCGTCTCGCTCTTGAAATGATAAAATTCAAACTGTTCCGCGTCGCTGTGCCGCCACTCCTTCTTGAATTCGCCAACGAGATGATCCCACTCCGTCATGTCGTAGCTCACCTGCCCGTTGATGCACGCGGCGGCGCTAATGCGGCTCGACTGGCGCAGCACGGGGTCGCCGCTCTTGGGGACCGCGAGGTCGTCATGCACCGCCAGCCACAACGACGTGCCCGCGCCCGCCGAGGCGCCAAAGCAACCAACGCGTTTGGGGTCCACGTTGTATTTTGCCGCATGGAGGCGCACAAACTGGATCGCCCGGGCCGCGTCGCGCAGGATGTCCTGGATGGGCGCGTGTTGCAGGAAACGGTAGTTGATCGCCATCACGGAGGCACCCGCGGCGAGGGCGCGTTGGAGCGCCTCGCGATCAAGCTTGGATTTGTCGCCAGCGACAAACCCGCCGCCGTGGATAAACACCACCAGCGGTGTCGGCTGACCCGGCTTCGCAAGCCAGAGGTCGAACACGTTGCGCTCGTGCAGGCCGTAGCTCACATCTTTGTGATCGGGAGTGGGCAGCAACGCGGCGGCCTTTGATGCGCCTTTGCCCGCCTGCGGCTGGCCTGACTTGCGGAGTTTCTTCAGATACGCCCGGGCTTCCTCGAACGTGAGCTTGCCGTCCTTGTTCGCGTCGGCGTCAGGATAACGCTTCAGGTATTGCTGGAGTTGTTCATCGCTCACCCGGGGCGCGGCGGCGCCTTTGGGGCTGTCGTCCGCCGCGTGCGCCGCTCGGAGAAGGGCGGCCAAACACAGGCAGACGGTCAGGAGTCGGCGTCTTATCATCACAACCTCCGGGTGATTCACTGGGGCGTCTTGTCGGGTCTGCTGAAACTGCCGAGCGTTTTCAAAACGGGCAGGTTGTTCCAGTCGTTGAAAACGTGAATGCCGTCGGCTCCCGCGGCATACCATCGGGCGGCGCGGTCGCGGTATTGCTCCGGGCTGAGATGGTCGCGCTTCGGCGGTTTCATTTTGCCTTCGGCGATCAACTTGTCTTCCTGCGGCGTCCTGTCGTGACCGGAAAGAGTGGCTTCCTCGCCGAAGAGAACGGCGCAACCGCTGCCCCTGGCCATCGAGACAAACGGTTTGAGGTCGAACTCATAGCCGCCGAGCGTGTGCTGCGCCAGGACGAGGTAATCAAGCAGGCCGTCCTTCACCCAACGCTCAATGTCGCACCCCCACTGCCGATACTGTTTCCAGTCCACGCGCGCCGACAAACCCAGATGCCGGCCTTTGCGCTCGCCGGCCTTGTCGAGCAACGCGCGAATGTCTTTCAAAAAACCGGTCATGACATCGCATCGCAGCTCAAGCCAGCGCGAATCATCCGCGGCCAACTCGCGCGGGTCCTGGCCGTACTTGGCCTTGAAGGCGGCCACAAGCGGTTCTTCGTAGCCGAAGAACGGCGGGTGCCGCACAAAATCGAGGTTCACGCCATCCACGTCACGCTCGACGACTTCACGCAAGATGCGAAACTTGAAGTCGCGCACTTCGGCGAAAGCATAGGAGAGCTTCGTCAGGTCTTCACCTTTCTTGCCGCGCACCCGGAAGCGCGGGTTGTCCCACCAGAACCTGCCGTTGAACATCCGCGGCACGGTCTCGCCCATCCAACTGGCAGGATAGTCGCCGTTCATTCGCATCGAGGCGTAGCAGCGCAGGCCGGCGTCGTGACAGGCGCGAGCGGCAACGTCCAACGTGTCCACGCCTTCAGTCGCCAGCCGCCGCAATGTTTCAGCGCAGAGCTTGTCACCGCGGCGCGGAAATTCCGGCACGCCATCGCCGATCAACTCGGTCGTCTTCGATGGGAAATTGACGCGACTGCCGGAAATGAAACACCACTCCAGCACCGCCACCTGCGTGTCGCGATAACGGAGAATCTGTTTGCGAATGTCGTCGGCGGACTTGTAGGCGCCGCCGTGGAACGCGCTGAAGCCATCGTCGTTGATCACGATCAGCTTGGGCGCATTGCGTGGTGGCGGTGGCTGCGATGCGGCAAGGCCGGCGGCCGCGAACCCAATCGACCACACAACCATGAAAAGCAGGATCGGCCTTTTCATGCGTGGCTACCTCGGTATGACCGGCAACACAATGTGCGACGGGTGGGTCCGGTCGTGGTAAATGGTGTTGACGGCAGAGATGACGCGACGGTGATCATTGAGCGGTTCACCGGTGTTCGGGTTCACGTCGAAGCGCGGGAAGTTGCTGCTGCTGATGTCCACCCGGATGCGATGACCTTTCTTGAAAACGTTGGAGGTCGGATAGAGCCGGATGGTGAACGGATAGATTGTGCCGGGCTTCATGAGCCTCTCCTGCTTCAGCGTCTCGCGGAACCGCGCGCGAACAATGCCATCGGTGATGTTGAGATCGAAACCGCCGGGGAAATCGCTGCTGGGGGGATACACGTCGAGGAGCTTCGCGGTAAAGTCCGTGTCCACCGCGGAGGACGACGCCCAGAGTTTCACCTCCAGTTCGCCAGTGACCTCGATGTCTTCCGCCAGCGGCTCGGTCTGGAAAACGACGATGTCGTTGCGCGCTGAGAGCGGCAGCGGCAGCGGCCAGTTCCAAATGTGCGGGCCGCCACGCTGGTCCCACGCACCCTGCAACATGATGCCGTCGCCGGATGAGATGCAACCGCCGATGGTCGGCACGGGCTGACGCGGGTCGAAAGTAAAGGCGGTGGAAGGTTTCCTGACGTCGGCTGCGGTTTGCGTCGAGATTCCGCCGTTGGGCTGGAAATAGTACTGAGTCAGGCGCGCGC
>JBAZIR010000519.1:0-3610 GCA_041651735.1 Verrucomicrobiia bacterium
AACCGCGATTGTGATTGGTTTGTTGGAGTCCGTCATCGCATCGGCCTAAGAATGCTCTCCAGCCTAGCGTGCGCCACGAAAGAAAGCAGTTGATTTCTTGCGAGGTTTCTTGTTGGGTGACGCGTGTCGAAACGTCGCGAGGAGCGCGATTGTTTTGAGCGGGCATCGTAATGAGTAATATTCTGTCAGAAGAAGATATCGCTGATTTGAAGGGGACGCTGAGACGTTGTAGTCCGGAAACGATCGAGGCAGCGATTCGTTTTCGTGAGCGTGGCGACCCTGCAGCCCTTCGCACGGTGGTCTATGGAGTCATTCGGCGCTACCAGCCGGCGAGCGCAAGTATGCGATTGGAGAATGCAGGCGACGACACCTCGCTGATTCAAGATTTGGGATTGGACTCGCTGACTTTGCTGGAGATCGTGCTCACCATTGAAGAAACGCTCAAAGTGCAGATCAACAATGAGGAATTGAAGGAAATCCGCACATTGGGCAAGCTCAACCAGTTTCTACGGAATAAGGTTGTCGGAACGGTGCCCGTCATTTCCACGAAACAATATAGTCGCGAGCACCTTGCGCTGGTGTTGCCGCAGCAACCGCCATTTCTTTTTCTGGATTGCGCCGAGTTGGGCGAGGAGACGGTCAAGGCTGAGTATCGGATCAAGGGCGACGAGTTCTTTCTGGCAGGACATTTCAAGGATGAGCCGATCTTCCCGGCCTCGGTGCTGTTCGAGGCGCTGGGGCAGGCGGCCTGCCTCTGGGTGTTGGAAAAGGCCCCCAAACTGCTGGCCAAGGAAATCAAGGCCAACCACGTCTTCTTTGCCTCACTCGACGGCGCGCACGTCTATCGCAAGGCCCGGCCTGGCCAGCAACTGACGCTTGAGAGCAAACTGGTCAAGCTCCGCGACCCGGTGGCCATCTTCAGTTGCTCGGCCAGTTCCAACGGCGACCGAATCGCCGCGATTGATCGACTGGTGCTGGCTTTTGGCGAGCAGTTGGCACCAGAGGACCCGGCGACAATCGCCTCGCCATCCGCCACAACCGTCTGAGGACGTGCCGTTTATGCCGCCCATGAAACGCGTTGTCGTTACAGGGTTGGGATTCATCACAAGCATCGGCAACAGCCGCGAACAGGTTTCGCGCAACCTCAAGGAATGCCGCACCGGTGTGGAATTGTTCCCGGAGTTTGCCGGTCCCGACGTGCCGGTGAAACTGGCGGGGACCGTCAAGGGATTTGGTTTTCCGACGGCGATGTTTGAAGATTGGACGTATCCGGCTGAATACACACTCAGTCGCGAACAACTGCGGCCGATGACGCCTAACGCCCTCTACGCCTTTTGTGCGATGCAGCAGGCCATTCACGAAGCACAACTCACGCCCGACTTGGTTGCCAACCCGCGCACCGGCCTCATGTGCGCTTCGGGCGGTTCGGTATGGATGGCCTATGAGAACATCCACACCATGATCACACGCGGCGTAAGCCGGTGTCAGCCGATGGCGATCGTCAATGGTATTCCCGGCTCGCTTTACATCAACCTCGTCTCCTGCTTCAAGCTCAGAGGCAGCTCGCTCGGTTGTTCCAGTGCCTGTTCCTCGTCGGCACACGCGCTGGGGTTGGCGATGGACCTAATCCGATTGGGACGACAGGACACCGTCTTTGTCGTCGGGGCCGAGGATTGCAACAAGTTCAGCATTCTCCCGTTCGCCAGCATTCGCGCGCTAAGTGTGCAAACCGACCCGGAGAAATCGCCCTGCGCCTTCGACGCCAAACGCGACGGCTTTGTCGGCACCGGCGGCGCGAGCGTACTCGTGGTCGAGGAACTGGAACACGCCCGGCGACGCGGCGCGAGCCTCTGCGCTGAAGTGCTCGGTTGGGGGCAGTCCTCCGACGGTTTCAACGTCATCGCGCCTGATCCGAACGGCGACGGGTTGGCGCGGGCCATGAAGGAGACGCTGCAAGACGCGCGCCTCCAGCCGGATGCGGTGGATTACATCAACGCACACGCTACCGCCACGCCGGTTGGCGACATCAGCGAATGCCGCGCCATCCGACAGGTGTTTGCCGGCGGCAAAGTCCCGTTCATCAGCAGCACCAAGAGCCTCACCGGCCACGGCCTGTCGTTGGCAGGCGCGATGGAGGCTGCCTTTTGCTGCCTCGCTTTACAGGAGCGGTTCACACCCGTCTCTGCGCACATCACCGAGTTGGATCCCGAATGCAAAGGGCTGCCGATCGTGACGCGTCCCATCGCCGACGCGCCGCGGATTGCCCTGAGCAATTCCAGCGGCTTCGGCGGTTCCAACGTCTGCCTTGCCTTTCGGCGTTGGGAACATGGAGAGTGAACGTGTGCAAACCGTGTTGCTGACCGGCGCGAGTTCCGGCATCGGATTGGAAATTGCACGGTCGCTCGTTTCGCACGGCTGCGAAGTTTGGGGCACGTCGCGCGACTCCGCGCGCCTGCCGCAGTTTCCGCGTTTTCATCCCGTGCAAATGGACTTGGCGGACGACGCATCCATCCGTGAGGGTTTCGCGCAGGCGCAACGCGAATCGGGCGGGTTCGACGCGCTCATCAACAACGCCGGCGCCGCCGTCTTCGGACCGACCGCGTCGGTATCTGCCGAGTTGACGCGCGCGCAATTTCAAGTGCTTCTGCACGGTCCGCTCAATCTGGTTCGCCTCGCGCTGCCGACGATGCGTCGGCGCCCGCGTGGCATCATCATCAACATCAGCTCGCTCGCCGGCGCGTTTCCAATTCCCTACATGGCCGCCTATAGCGCCGCCAAGGCCGCACTCAGCACATACAGCCTGTGTTTGCGCCTTGAACTTGCCAATTCGTCGGTTCGCGTTGTGGACGTGCAGCCCGCCGACATCAACACGGCATTTCACACAGCCACGAAGCGCGTCGCGCCCGCAGAGGACAGCGCGAGTCAGGAGGCGGTTTGGGAAGCCCAGCGCAGCAATATGGCTGCCGCGCCGCCACCGCAGTGCGTGGCTGAAGCGGTCTGGCGTGCCATCGAATCCCCGAACCCGCCGCCGGTCATCAAGGTCGGTGGTTTTTTTCAGGCGAAGTTCGGTCCGTGGGTGGTGCGATTCATGCCGGTGCGATGGTTGGATCGGTTCTTGCGACGGTATTATGGGATTCAAGGTGGGAGTCATGAGCCGTGAACGTATTGCTTGCAAACCCTGAGTTGCCACTCTCGTTCTGGAGTCTTCAGCAAACATGCGCGTCCATGGAGGTGAAGGCGGTAGTCGCACCGCTGGGACTCGCTACCGTGGCCGCGTTGCTGCCGCGCCAATGGAACCTGCGTATCGTGGACCTCAATGTCCAGCCGGTTACGGAAGCCGACTGGAACTGGACGGAGATGATCCTCATTACGGGGATGATTGTCCAAAAGGACGGGCTGTTGAACCTCGTGTGGGAGGCCAAGGCCAGAGGCAAGACCGTGGTGGTTGGCGGGCCTTATGCCACGGCCGTTCCGGAACCGGTTCTCGAAGCCGGCGCGGACTATGTCATTCGCGGCGAAGGCGAGAACCTCGTGCCCGAGTTTCTGGAGGCTCTGAAAAACGGAAACACGCGGCAGGTGTTCGAGTCCTCCGAGAAACCTCCAATGACGG
>JBAZIR010000520.1:0-3608 GCA_041651735.1 Verrucomicrobiia bacterium
TCCCCCGACGACTGGCACGTGATCGGCGTTCTCGGACAACTCTACGTGCTGATTGAATCGGCTGAGGGGCTGGTGTTACTGGACCAGCACGCAGCGCATGAGCGCGTGTTGTTTGAACGGATGCTGGAACAGTTGGAGCAGGGCTCGGCGCCGTCGCAGCGGTTGCTGATTCCGGCAACGCTGGAACTGGAAGTGCGGGACGCGGCGTTTGTGCGTGAACACATGGCCGTGTTTCAACGGATAGGCATTGGCCTGTCCGAGTTCGGGCCGAAGGCGTTCTTGGTGGACGCGTTGCCGCCGTGGCTGCCGGCGCGGGTGGATTTGCGGCAGTTGTTTCGTGACATCCTCGACGAAGTGCGGGCCGGTGGCGCATCGTTGTCGAAGCTGAGGCTTGGCGAGGACGCTATCGCGACAACGGTCTGCCGCCACGCGGTGAAGGCGCACGATTCGTTGAGCGTGCCGGAGTTGGACTCGTTGTTGCGCGAACTGCGCGCTTGCGACCTTCCCTACACGTGCCCGCACGGCCGGCCGACGATGATTCAGTTGTCCTACGCCGACTTGGAAAAGAAATTTGGGCGTCGTGGTTGATTTCCACGCCGGGAATCCTTAGCCTACGCGCGAATTCACATGGTGCGGGATAAGCAGTCATGACCAAGGCTAAAGAACTCCGTTTGATCAGCTACGGCTCGACCAGCATTGGCCGGGTCCGTCCGATCAACGAAGACGCCTTCCTGCGCGACGACCATATGCGGCTCTACGCGGTGGCGGACGGCGTGGGGGGCCAGCCTGCCGGCGAGGTGGCCAGCGCGACCGCGTTGCGGGAACTGGCGAAGTTCCTCAAGTTCTACAGTTACTCGGCGACCGACCGTTCGGTGGCGACCATGCTCATGGCGTTGCGCAAGGTCAGCGACGCGGTGCTGGCGCATGGACTATCGGACATGCGATACCACGGCATGGCCACCACCATGACCGCTTGCTGGATTACCCATCACCGGCTCATCCTCGGCCATGTTGGCGACAGCGAGGCCTTTCACTTTCACGCGGGCAAGCTGAAACGGATCACCATCCCGCATACCGTGGCCGGCGAACTGCTCACCCGCGGCGTTAGCGAGGAGCATCCGGTGATGAAGTCCTCGCTCTCGCATATGCTCACGCAAAGCCTCGGTCCAGAGCCGTTGCACAATCCGCAGGTTTGCGAAGTCGAACTGAAGCACCACGACATCTTGCTGCTTTGCTCCGATGGTGTGACGCGGGAGATCCTGCCGGTGGAAATCAGCCATATTCTCCACCATAGTCCCGCGCCGGAGCAGATCGTGGAGGAGTTGTTGCGTCTCGCTGATGAGCGCGGCGGCCATGACAACGCCACTGCGGTTGTTGTGAAGGTGCTCTAGGGGGAGCCTCGCACAGTGACATCCGGGTTGATTCGGCTCGCGCCTCACGCTAGGGTTTTCATCGTATGAGCAAAATCATCCGTGGCAAAGTGTATGTGGTGCGCGACAATATCGACACCGACCAGATTATTCCGGCGCAGTATTTGAACCTCCTGCCGAACGTGCCGGAGGAATACGAGAAACTCGGCAGCCACGCGATGGCGGGCCTGCCCGACAGCACCTACCCGGAGCGGTTCGTCAAGCCGGGCACGATGGACGCCGAGTATTCCATCATCATTGGCGGGCGGAATTTTGGTTGCGGCAGCAGTCGCGAGCATGCTCCCGTGGCGCTTGGCGCTGCCAACTGCGAGGCGGTGGTGGCGGAGGGCTTTGCGCGCATCTTCTTCCGCAACTGCGTTGCCACCGGCGAGATCTATCCGGTTGAGTCCACGCAGCGGCTCTGTGACGTTTTCAAAACCGGCGACGAAGCGGAACTGAACCTCGATAAGAACGAGCTGGTCGCGCTGAAGACCGGCCAACGTTACGCGCTGAAGCCGCTGGGCGACGCGCGCGCGGTGATTGACGCCGGCGGCTTGTTCGCCTACGCCAAGAAGACCGGCATGATGGCGGCGCGTTAGCGCAGCGGCTTGGGTTGAAACTTAATAAGTGGGCTGGGCTTTCAAGCCAGGCCGTCAGGGAAGAGGGAGCCGCTGCGCGAGCTTGGAAGCTCACGTCACCCACACGTTGGGTTGGCTGGGTCGTGCTGTTCCATTCCGCGCGAATTCGTTTTGCTTCCCGCAACACGTTGCAGCATAGTTAATACGAATAAGGAGACACCACCATGATTAAGAGCATTCTCTTCTGCACCGACGGTTCTGAGTATTCCAGCGTAGCCGGCGACTACGCCATCTGGCTCGCCCAAAAACTCGGTGCGCGCATCGTGGCCCTGCACGTGACCGACGTGCGGTTGCTCGAAGCGCCGTTGCTGGCCGACCTCTCCGGCGCGATCGGTGCGCAACCGTATCAGGCGTTGCTGCCTCAACTGCAGGATATGCAAGAACAACGAGCCGGCGTCATTCTCAACGCGGTCGCCGACCGTTGCCGCAAAGCTGGCGTCCAGTGTGCGACGCTGCATCGCACGGGCAGCGTGGTGGACAACATCGCCGAGGAAGAAACGCGCACCGAACTGGTCGTGCTCGGCCAGCGGGGTGAGCATGCGCAGGCCATCGGCCAGTTCCTTGGTTCCAGTGTCGAGCGCGTCGTGCGCCGTTCTATCAAACCCTGTCTGGTCACGCCGGCGAAGTTCCGTGAACTGCGCCACGTGCTGATGGCCTACGACGGCAGCGCGCAATCCAGCAAATCGCTGCAAGTCGCCGTGGAGTTGTGCCGGGCGCTTGGCCTCAAGCTCAGCATCGTCACGGTCGTGCCCGCGCCGTCGGAGATGGGCGTCAACGACGCCATGGAGGACGCCGTGCGTACGGCAAAGGACCACGGTGTCGAGCCGACGGCCGAGACGCTGGTAGGCCATGCCGAGCAGCGGATTCTGGAATATGCCGAACGGCGGCAGGTTGACCTCATCGTCATGGGTGCCTACGGCCACACGCACATCCGCGAATTGATCCTTGGCTCCACCACTACCCACGTCATTCGCAAGAGCGACGTGCCGGTGTTGCTGACGCGCTGAACGGCATCGTCAGGGGCAAGGACTCGGTGTGTCATCTGACACCCAACATTCCGTCGCCTCATCAGTCCAACGCTCAAGCAAACTTCTTGGCTCGCGAGACTTGGCGACAGCAGTCTTTCAAAATCGCCGCGGCCGTGGCATAAGATTCGGCCATGAACGCTTCCTCGTTCGCTGCCTTTCTTGCGTTGCTTCTCGTCACCGGCTCTGTTGCGGCAGACGACAAACTCCTGCCCGGTACGCAGCCGCTCACGGGCACCAACGACTTCTCGATGGAGATGATCGCCGGCATCGATCGCTTTCTCGACCGTGAACTGGCCGCGAGCGTCGAGCGCCGCGCCGCCAAGTGGAAACGCGACTTCTCCTCGCCCGAGGCCTACGTGAAGTCCATCGAGCCGAACCGCGAGCGGTTCAAGAAAATCATCGGCGTGGTGGACGAGCGGGTAAAGCCGGAGTTGCATGTGCTCGCGACGCCGGCTCATTCAGGGCAAGTGGGAGAAGGCAGGGGTTACAGGATTTTCGCCGTGCGCTGGAGCGTGCTGCCCGGTGTGGACGCG
>JBAZIR010000521.1:0-3596 GCA_041651735.1 Verrucomicrobiia bacterium
CGTTCTCAGGCAATCCGGGCGCGACGCCGCGCTACGACTACAACCAGATCATGTATCGGCTCGATTTGACCGACCCGCGGCTGAAACCGGCACAATGATTTCGCTGGAAGCGCGGGCTGTTGTCGCATTAAATGCGCAGGTCGTTCCGTTCGAACCGTTGAATGAAATATCAGGAACCATGAAGAAGACCATCACTCGTTTCGTCGCCGTCAGTTCATTGCTCGTATTGTCATTTGCCTTCCGTGAAGCAGCCGCCAACGACTGGCCGCAATGGCGCGGGCCGGATCGCACGGACATCAGCAAGGAGACCGGCGTGCTCAAACAGTGGCCGGAGGGCGGGCCAAAGCAGGTGTGGCTCAACAAGGACGGCGGCCTTGGCTACGGCGGCTTCTCCATCGTGGGTGGCAAGCTTTTCACAATGGGCGCGCGAGGTGAAATGGAGTTTCTGATTGCGCTCGATGCTAATACTGGCGAGCAACTCTGGTGCGCCGAGATTGGGGCGCTCTATACAAACAATTGGGGCGACGGCCCGCGTGGCACGCCGACAGTGGACGGCGATCGCGTCTATGCGATGGGCGGGCAGGGCACGCTGGTATGCTGCGACGCTGCCGGCGGCAAGTTGATTTGGAAGAAGACGATGCAGGAACTTGGCGGCAAAGTGGCGCAGTGGGGCTATACCGAGTCTCCGCTCGTGGACGGCAAGCTGGTGGTTTGCACGCCGGGCGGCTCGCAGGGCGCGATTGCGGCGCTCGACAAGATGACTGGCGCGGTCGTTTGGCAGTCGAAAGAGTTCACTGATCCCGCGCAGTATTCGTCCATCATCGCGGTCAACCACAACGGCACGCGGCAGTACATCCAGTTGACGATGCAGAGCGTGGCGGGTGTCGCAGCGGCCGATGGCAAGTTGCTCTGGCGCTCCGAGTGGCCGGGCAAGGTCGCGGTCATCCCGACACCCATCTTCCATGACGGTTGTGTGTATGTGACCTCCGGATACAAGGCCGGCTGCAAGTTGATAAAGGTCGCTGCCGGCAATCAGGTCAGCGATGTCTATGTCAACTCCGAGATGGCAAACCACCACGGTGGCGTGGTGCTGGTGGGCGACCATCTCTACGGCTACTCCGATGGCGCAGGTTGGGTGTGCCAGGAATTCAAGACCGGCAAGCAGATTTGGGTCGAGAAGCAAGCGCTCGGCAAGGGCTCGGTTGGTTGTTGCACGGAAGGGCTGCTGTATTGTCTGGAAGAAAGCAACGGCAAGAAGCCCGCCTCGGTCGTGCTGATTGAGGCGTCGCCGAAAGGTTGGACGGAGCATGGTCGCTTCACACTTGAACCACAGACGACGCAGCGCAAGAAGAGCGGCAGAATCTGGACGCATCCCGTCGTTGCCAACGGCAAGCTCTACCTCCGCGACCAGGAGTTGATCTTCTGCTTCGATGTGAAGGCGAAGTAAGAGTCTCCCGTCGTCGCTGGAAAGGTCCCGCGGTTTGCGGACGTGTGTCGCTTGCCTCGTTGCGTGTGTGAGGAAGGAAAGACCATGAACCGCAGACACTTTTTCATGTCGAGTGCCGGCGCGCTGGCGGCATCCGCATTGCCTGGCATTCCTCGTTGTGCGGCTGCGGCTTCCGCGGGCGACAAGACCGCCAAGCCGCCGCAGATTCCGAAATCGGCGCCCCGTTTCGGCGACGGGCGCGACTGGTGGTTTGAGAAACGCTTCGGCATGTTTGTTCACTGGGGCCTCTACGCCATTCACGGATTCCACGAGCAGGAGCAGTGGCGCGCCCGCATCCCACGCGCCGAATACATCAAGCTCGCGCAGCAATGGAACCCGGTAAACTACAACCCGGACGCGTGGCTCGATCTCGCCGAGGCGGCCGGCATGAAATACATCTGTCTCACGACCAAGCACCACGATGGTTTTTGCCTTTGGGACACGAAACAGACTTCCTACAACACGATGAACACGCCCTACGGCAAGGACGTGGTCAAGATGCTCGCGGACGCCTGTCATCGCCGCGGTTTCCCGTTGTGCCTCTACTACTCAATCGCCGATTGGCACCAGAAGAACTACCCGAATCAGGGCCGGCATCACGAACTGCCGCCGCAGCCCGGCGATGAACCGGACCTGATGAAGTACCTGGAGTTTCTCAAGGCGCAGATTCGCGAGCTCTGCACCCATTACGGCGGGATTCATGGCATCTGGTGGGACATGAACGTGGACAAACACGTGGACCGTTCCATCAATGACATGATCCGCAAACTCCAGCCGAAGGCTGTCATCAACAATCGCGGCTACGACGAAGGCGACTTCGGCACCCCGGAGCGCGATTACGACAAGGGTGGCGAGGAGTTGATGAGTTTCGACAAACGCACTGAGGCATGCCAGTCGGTGGGGTCCGAAAGTTGGGGTTATCGCAAGGATGAGGACTACTACAGCGACCGCCATCTCTTGCGGAGCATCGTGAAATATCTGGCCCGCGACGCGAACTATCTGCTCAACGTTGGCCCGAAAGGGGACGGCACGATTCCTGGTGAGGCCGCCGCCATTCTGCGTCGCATTGGCGATTGGTATCGTGCCGTGAAGGAATCGCTGGAGAGCGTCGTGCCTGCGTCGCGTTTGACGACGAACCGCAACGTGTTGCTGACGCGTCGTGGCAACACGCTCTATGTCATCATGCACAAGGACCCGATGACGGAGGCGGTGAAACTGAAACCGCTGACGGTCGCGCCGCGCCGTGCCACATTGTTGAACACGGGCCGGCCCATCGAATGCGCGGTGGACATGGTGCCCAGCGACCACGTTGAGCAGAAAGCGTACCTGCGGTTGCGTGGACTGCCGGTGAACGAACTGGCGAACACGGTGTTGGTGGCGAAGCTTGAATTCAATCGCCTGCCGGAGTGGGGACAACAACAGCAGTCTTCCGACAAGGTGGACGAGCGGCAGAAGTGATGGAGGCGATGCCGCGCTGACTGGCTTGACAGTTCAGGGTTTCTTGCGGCCCTTCAACATGCAAGCGGTCGCAGCCCAATGGAGATGATCGTGCTGCTTGGGTTCAGCCCAGCGGCTGGCAGCCAGCGCGAGACGCGGGAGAAGCTTGTCGAAGGGGAAGGGGAAGGGCACGAGATTGTAGTAGGCGTGGTCTTCACGGACGCAGCCGACGTCAGCCATCATTCGCTCCAGCGTGGCAACGGAAAACTGGCGATGCACCAGTCCGTCGAGGTCGAACTTCTTGCCGCGCAGCTTCATGTAGATGGGCTTCAAACATCGCGTTGGCAGGGCAAGCGCCTGTCGCATGATGGAGTCCAACGAGCGCGGCTGGATGACGCTGATGATCATCACACCGCCGGTCCTGAGCACGCGCGCCATCTCTTTCATCGCGGCAGTGAGTTCCGCGTCGTTCAGGTATTCCAGCAATCCCATCGCGATGACGGCGTCGAAGTGATTCGCCGGGAATTGCGCCTGCTCGGTTTTGCCGACGTAAAATCTGGCGCGCGGTTCGTTGGCGAAACGCCGGCGGGCGTGCTCGATCATCTTGGGCGCGATGTCGAGACCGTGGAATTCCCAGCCGCGTTGCAGAAAGGTTGGCGCCATCGGGCCGGTG
>JBAZIR010000522.1:0-3579 GCA_041651735.1 Verrucomicrobiia bacterium
ACCTTGACGACTTCAAACTCGGTGAGGGCCTCGCGTCCGCCGTGGCTGACGACACGCATTTTCTTGCGATCGCTCGCGCTGCGGCCGATGGCGCCTTCGATGAAGCCGCTGCCGCGGCGGGGCACTCCCCAGACCAGCGCCAGATAATGTTTGGTGACCGTGCGCGCCTTGAACTGAGCTTGCAGGTCGCGGTGCGCCCGGTCGCGTTTCGCCGCCACCAGGCAGCCGCTGGTGTCACCGTCGAGCCGATGGACGATGCCCGGCCGCTCGACGCCGCCGATGCCACTCAGCTGACCGCGGCAATGGTGCAGCAGTGCGTTCACCAGCGTGTGCGCCCGGTGGCCCGCCGCCGGATGCACCACCAGTCCCGGCGGTTTGTTGACGACGATCAGGTCTGCGTCTTCGTGGAGCACGTCGAGCGGTATCGCTTCGGGCTCCACCTCGCAGGGTGCCGGCGGCGGAATGACGACCTCGATGGTTTCGCCGGGCAGAACAGGGCGGTTGGGCTTGGGATTTGAAATCCGTGACTTGAGACTTGAAACCGTAACGTGGCCGTCACGGATCAATTTTTGCAGGAAGACGCGTGAGCGGTCGGGCAACTGGCTGTGCAACCAGACATCGAGGCGCTGGCCGCCGGCGTCTGCGCCGACGGCGAGCCTCATCTGTTGCTCGTCTTTCTTCGTCCCCATTTTACGGCAACCTCAAATCAGTTTGTCGCCCGCGTGCGCGGCAGCCGCCACAGGAAAAACACGGCCGCCACCAACCAGAGGAGGGCGGTGACCTGCGAATTGGTGAGATGACCCGGCCAGTGGCGGGGGTTGTCACCGCGGATAAACTCGATGCTGAATCGCATCACGGCGTAGAGAATCGCGTAGATCCAGAACACCTGGCCGTCAAACTTGCGGCGCGGATAGAACCACGAAAGCACGGCGCAGAACGCGAGGTTGGCGGCGGCTTCGTAGAATTGCGTCGGATGCACCCCGTGCGGATAGGTCGGATGTACTGCCGGATAGTGCGCCGCCCAAGGCAGCGATGTCGACTCGCCGTAGCAACAACCTTCCGCAAAACAACCGAGCCGGCCGAATGCGTGTCCCAGCGGCAACGCTGGCGTGAACAGGTCCGCCATCCGCCAGTGCTGGATGCCGTGCCGCCGCGCATACCAGAGCGTGACCACGACCGCGCAGATGAAGCCGCCATAGAAGACGAACCCACTGCGCAAGGCGTTGAAGCCTTCGCGGCTGAAATGGTGCTGAAAATCCTGCCAGTAGGCTATGATATAGAACAGTTTGCCGCCCAGCATCCCGAAGATCAGCAGGTAGAGCGACAGATCAAAAACCAGTTCGGTGGGGATGTTTTCCTGGCGCGCACGCCATGCAGTCATCCAGATGCCCGCAAGAAAACCGCAGGCCACAAGGATGCCATACCAGTGAACAACAAAACTGCCATATTGAAATGCGATCGGATGCACGACGGATACATAGCAGAAGGCAGGACTCTGCGAAAGCGGGAATACTCTGGTCCTTTGTCATCCCTGCCGTGGCGCGAGAGATGATCCTGGCGAAGGAGCAAACGACATCATTGCGCCGATGTCCGTGAACTGGTAACCATTTCCCCCACAACCGCCATGAATCAGATCAAGCAGACCGAAAAGACACCCATGCAACTCACCCGCCGCGCGTTTTTGAGAACTTCCACGGCAGCCGGGCTGGCATTGGTTGCGCCGGCCACCTTCGGCCAGTCGCCCGCTAAAAAATACCGCGTCGCGCTCATCGGCTGCGGCTGGTATGGGACGAGCGATTTGCTGCGGCTCATTCAGGTTGCGCCTGTCGAGGTTGTTGCGCTCTGCGATCCCGACCGCAACATGCTTGCCACCACCAGCGGACTGGTGTGCCAGCGACAAAAATTGCAGACGGCTCCCGGTACTTACACCGACTACCGCGAGTTGCTGAGCAAGCACAAACTTGACCTTGTGGTCGTCGGCACGCCCGATCACTGGCACGCGCTACAGATGATCGCCGCCGTCGAGGCTGGCGCTGATGTTTATGTGCAGAAGCCGATCAGCGCGGACGTCCTTGAGGGCGAGGCGATGGTCGCCGCCGCGCGCAAACACGGCCGTGTGGTGCAGGTGGGCACACAGCGCAAAAGCACGCCGCATCTTATTGAGGCGAAGCAGAAGGTTGTCGATGCTGGGTTGCTTGGGAAGATTGCCCACGTGGACATGTGCTGTTATTTCCACATGCGCGCCAACGGCAACCCGCCCGTGCAGCCGGTGCCTGACTTTTTCGATTACGAAATGTGGACCGGGCCGGCGCCGATGCGGCCGTATGATGGATTGCCGCACAAGCGTTGGTGGCGGACGTTCATGGAATACGGCAACGGCATCGTCGGCGACATGTGCGTCCACATGTTTGATACCGCGCGCTGGATGCTCGGCTTGGGCTGGCCCAAACGCATCAGTTCATCGGGCGGCATCTTTGTGCAGAAGGAGGGCAAGTCCAACATCGCCGATACGCAGACAGCCACGTTCGAATACGACGACCTCACTCTGACCTGGCAGCATCGCTCATGGGGCATGCCGCCCGACCCGGATTACCCATGGGCGCTGACCCTTCACGGCGACAAAGGCATGCTCAAGGCGAGCACGATGCGCGCGGACTTTATCCCGCAGGACAAGAAGGCCAGCCCAATCCACTTCGACTGTCTCTACGAGCGGGAAAAATACCCGGAGGACGTGACCGAGAAAGGCATCGAATTGAATGCCGCGCCCGCCACGCGCCGGCACATGCTCAACTTCCTGGCCGCCGTTGAGAAGCGCAACCGCCCCGTCGCGGACATCGAAGAAGGCCACATTTCCACCGCCAGTTGCATCCTGGCGAATGTCGCGATGCAACTCGGCCGTCCGCTGAGCTACGATCCAAAGAAGCACGAAGTGGTCAGCGACGCCGAGGCCACCAGGCTATTGCGCCGTCCTTATCGTACCCCGTGGCAACGTCCTCCGGCTTGAACGCCAGACGAGGCATTATGAACAAACGCCGTTTTGCAGTTTCCCCGGCGCTGGTTGCAGCGGCGCTGTCACTCTCGTTGTGTGGCTCCAACGCCGGAGCGGCCGAGCGACGCCCCAACATCGTCTTCATCCTTACCGACGATCTCGGCATCAATGATCTCGGTTGTTACGGGCGGCGCGAGCATCGCACGCCGCACCTCGACGCGCTGGCTGCAGCGGGCATGCGCTTCACGTCAGCCTACTGCGCGCAGCCGATCTGTTCTCCATCGCGCGCGGCAATCATGACGGGTAAGAATCCGGCGCGGCTGCATCTGACCACTTATCTGCCGGGCCGGCCGGATTGTCCGCCGCAAAAGCTGTTGCATCCGGTCATCCGCCAGCAGTTGCCGTTGGAGGAGAAGACGCTCCCGGAATACCTGAAGCCCGCCGGCTACGTCAGCGCGTGCATCGGCAAATGGCATCTCGGCGGCAAAGGTTTCGGGCCGGCGGAACAAGGTTTCGACGTGGTTTACGCCGGCCGGCCCAACACTGCGCCGTCCGAGACCGAGGGCGGCAAAGGCGAATATGACCTCACC
>JBAZIR010000523.1:0-3558 GCA_041651735.1 Verrucomicrobiia bacterium
CTATTGGGACGGCGACCTCTATCGCGAGATCGTGCGTGGCGCGAAAATCTGCAAATTCGACGATACGACAGTTCCGCCGAACATCGTTGGGCGCGTTGTGGCCATCGCCGACGTCCTTGGCGATTGGCGCGAGGAAATCATCACGAGCGCGCCTGGAGAACTGCGCATCTACACGACCACCATTCCCGCGACCGACCGGCGGACGTGCCTGATGCAGGATCCGATTTACCGGATCGATGTCGCTGAAGCCGCCCAAGGCTATTACGGTGTGCCCACACTGAGTGTCCTGCCATCCGCAGGCGCGTCCAACCGTTGAGTTATATCATGAGCCAATCACTGTTTCGCCCCATCCTCCTTCCCACCATACTTGCCAGCGTCGCCGTCGTGGCCGTCCTGGGCCAGCACGCATGCGGACAAACCACCGGCGACAGCAAACCGCTCGTTTATGAGGCGGAGAACTACACCGAGCCGAAGGATGCCTGGCAGACGGATAAGAATTCCGCCACGAAGTGGAACCTCTGGAGTACCGACACGGATGCCGCGAAGAAATGGTCCGGTGGGATAGTGCTGCAATCACCGGTCATTCCCCGCGATCGCGAGAAGGCAGAGGAGGGCGCGCCGCCGTTGCATACGCGCATTACCGGCATTCCGCGCGGACGATATGATGTCGAGGTTGTGAGGGGGTCTTCGCTTGCTGTTTCCCGCGACGGCAAGACGTGGCGGAAGATGTCGAACGGCCATATTGGCACGGTGGAAATCAAGGACGGCACGTTCGAGCTGTGGGTGGACGACCGCTATGCGCGGCCCGGCAAGCCCGGTGCAGTCTATTATGATTGCATCCAATTCACGCCCCTGCCGCCGCGTATGGAGAAACCGAAGGTCATTGGCTATGCGGACAAGCGCATCCGCGAAAAACTCGACCGTGGCATCGTCGCGATGCCGATCGCGGGCAACAAGGTGTATGTCGGCTGGCGATTGCTTGGCAGCGACCGCAAGGGTGTGGCGTTCAATCTCTATCGCTGCAGCGGAAGCGATAAGCCCGTGAAACTCAATCGTGAGCCGATCTCGAAGACGACTGATTTTGTCGACGAGCAGCCACCGTCGTGTGAACAGCAATACTTTGTGCGTGCGATCGTTGGCGGCAAGGAGGGCAAGAGTTCGCCCAGGGTTTCCACTACGCCATGCGTCGAAGGCCGCCCATTCGTCAGCGTCAAGCTCGACGGCACGAACACATTCCAAAAAGTCGGGATTGCCGACCTCGATGGCGATGGGAAGCTCGACTTTGTCCTCAAGCAGCCGCTTGCGAACGTGGACCCCTACGTGAAGTATTGGAAGCGCAGCCCCGGCACGTTCAAGATGGAGGCATATCGCCACGACGGGAAACTCCTCTGGCGCCACGACCTCGGGTGGTCCATCGAGCAGGGCATGTGGTATTCGCCTTACCTCGTCTATGACTTCGACGGCGACGGCCGCGCCGAGGTCGCTGTGAAAACCGGCGAAGGCGACCCGCGAGACGCCGACGGCCGCGTCCAGAGCGGACCGGAGTGGCTTTCGATCCTGAACGGACAGACCGGCAAGGAGCGCGCCCGCGTGGCATGGCCGTCTCGCGAACGGTTTCCCGACTACAACTACTATTGCCGCAACCAACTCGGCGTGGCTTATCTCGACGGCAAGACCCCGTGCATCATCGTCGAGCGCGGCACCTACAACGTCATCAAACTTGTTGCTTACGAGTTGCACGACGGCAAACTCCGCCAGCTCTGGACGTGGGAGGAACGCGAGGAGGACAACAGCTACCGCGGCCAGGGCGCGCATTGCCTGCGGGCCGCCGACGTGGACGGCGATGGCCGCGACGAGGTCATCATCGGCTCGGCGGTCATTGACGACAACGGCGTCGCCCTCTGGACGACCGGCCTCGGTCATCCCGACCACCTCACCGTCGGCCAACTCGACCCGTCGCGGCCGGGACTACAGATCGAATACGGCATCGAGAGAGGGCGCCAGTCCAACACCGTCTGCATGTCGATGCAAAGACCGGCAATATCCTTTGGGGGCTGAATGAGGTGACGACGCACGTTCACTCCTCCGGGTTGTGCGCCGACATTGATCCGCAACATCCCGGCGTCGAGTGCTACGCCGGCGAACGCGACTTCAAGGACAAGCGCTGGCTCTTCAGCGCCAAGGGTGAACTGATCTCAACGAACGACATGGGCGGTCTCTCGCCGCGCGCAGCCTACTGGGACGCCGGCCTCCAGCGAGCCTTGCTGATCAGTGGCCGGCTGAGCAAGTTTCACGGCGACACGTTGCCGCCGCGCATCGAGGGCAGTGTCATTGCCGTTGCCGACATCCTCGGCGATTGGCGCGAGGAGATCATCACCAGCCTCCCGGGCGAGTTGCGCATCTACAGCACCACCATTCCCGCCGCCGACCGCCGCCCGTGCCTGATGCAGGACCCGATCTACCGTCTGGATGTCGTGGGAGCCGCGCAAGGCTATTACCAAGTCCCGGGTATCAGCGTGTTGCCGTCAGCGTCGGAGAAAAAGTAACCGCACCACCCCGTGACGTGGCATCAAGCGCGGGGTTGCAAGATCAGGTAGTCCAAGCCGGGGAAGTGGGAGAAGCCTTTGTCAAACGTCACCAGCCGCAGGCCGGCGCATTTGGCAAAGGCTGCCAGATACGCGTCCGTCCACAAGTTCGGTGATGTCCGCCCCAAGTCGCTGAACCTTGCCCACGTTTCATCCAGATCGTGCGGCTCGGACTGCAACTGGATTTCAGGCAGCGCCAGCAAGTCCGCGCATTGCCTCCACGCGGCCGCGGGCGACAGCACATGAGCTCCCATGACGGTCTTGTTGGTCAGCAGACGCAGAAACGCCATCTGCGCGACGCGACAAAAGACGACCCGCGGCGCCGCCTCGCGCTCCCAATACTCCACGGCCTCTTCGTGATGCGCGTGGGCCTCCGCCACTAGCGCCAGCCAGACGTTGGCGTCCAATAGATCAGCGGATCTTGGCAAGGTCTTCCTCCTCCTCCAGCATGGCTCGCAACTCCGGCGTCACGTTGGCGATGGCGCTCTTGCCCCGGCGTTTGATGACCGGCAACCGGCTTCGTTTGCGGCCGGCAGCCGCGGATCGGCCCGGCTCCCGCAGACCGTTCGCCACATACCGCATCAGCAGTTCCTTCAGGGACGAGCCTTGCATCGCCGCCTTCGCCTTCACCTGGCGGAACAACTCATCCGGCAAATCCAACGTCGTTCTCATGGACGCATATTCGCATCAAAGCATATTGGCGTCAACTGAATGAACCGCGCCGTGGACGGCGTCCATGGCAGCTATCAAGTTCCCGGCATCAGCCGCCTGCCCTCAGCCAACCCGCCGTGGTGATGGCAGCAGCAGGTTTCGGCTGATCGTCTTCATTTCTTCTTCTCCTCGTTCTCCCTCGGCAGTGCGCCCAAGGTGAAATCGAAGACGCGATGCGACTTCAACATTCCAAGAATGTCGAACAACTTGGCGCATGCCATGTCTTTGGGCACGCAAAGGAACACCGCCAGTTTTGGATAAC
>JBAZIR010000524.1:0-3555 GCA_041651735.1 Verrucomicrobiia bacterium
TTCACAGCCGTCTGTGGCAAGGTCAAATGGATAAGAGAGGCATCGTTATCGTCGTCATCTGCTTTGCCGTCGTTTTTGGATGGCAGGCGCTGGTGAGTCATTATTGGCCGGGGCCGCCGCCGGGCACGGAGCGTGTCACCAAAGGAGGCACGTCCACCAACGTTGTCGCGCGTCCCGCAAGGCCGCCGGAGATGAAAGCTGCACCGGCGTCCGCGCCGGTGGTTGTCGCGCCACCGACCGCACCGCTCGCGCCGAAGCCGCCGGAGAAAACCGTCACGTTGGAGAACAAGCTGCTTCGCGCGGAACTGACCACCTACGGCGGCGGCATCCGCGATGTGTTGTTGAAGGAGTGGAAGATCAGCAGCACGAATCAGGCGCCGGTGATGCTGAACCGTTTTGCGTCGGAGCCGGTGTTCGCGCTGACGGGCGGTGCGACGAAGGACACCAACGGCGTGGTGTCGGTGCTCGCCTGGCCGGGCGTGGACAGCAATGCCGTTTACACGCTGACGGAAAGCGCGCGGGATCGCGTGGTGTTCACGAGCGACGAGGCGGGCGGGCTGCGCATCGTCAAGGAGTTTGCACTGGGCAATGATTATGCGCTGACGTGCCGTATGCGGATCGAGAACAACGGCAAACAGGCAGTCGAAACGCCAGCGTTCGGCGTGGCCATTGGCACGGCCGGGCAACTGGACGAACAGGACGACGCCACCTACGTCAATGCCGACTATTGGGGAAGCGGCGTCAGTCCCACGGGCCGCGCCCAGGTTACCTACACGCCTGCAAGTTCGATGCTGAAAGAGGACGTGTTGACCACGGCTGGAGCCCAATGGGCGGCGGTGAAGAACCGCTACTTCGCGTTGGTGCTGACGCCAAAGGTCCCGGCTGTCGGATTTCACGCGCAGAAGGTGGATCTGCCGCGCATGCTCACGCCCTCGGCCAGCACGGCGCCAGTGGGCGCGCATGCGTGGTTGTTGATGGGAAGTGTGAAAGTAGACGCAGGCGCTTCGGTCACGCGCGAGTTCCAGCTTTACGCAGGGCCGAAGGAATACACGCGGCTCGTCGCGCTCGGCAACAAGCAGGAGGAAGTGATGGAGTTCGGTTGGTTTGGCCGGATCGCCGAGGCGTTGCTTTGGAGCCTCACGACCCTTTACAAGGTCATTCCCAACTACGGCATCGCCATCATCATCATCACCATCATCATCAAGCTCCTCTTCTGGCCGATCCAGGCGATGAGCACGCGCTCAATGAAGCGGATGCAGGAGCTGCAGCCGCTGATTGCCAAGCTCAAGGAAAAATATCCCGACGAGCCGCAGAAACAGCAGCAGGAGATGATGAAGCTCTACAAGGAGCACAAGGTCAACCCGATGGGTGGTTGCCTGCCGCTGCTGGCGCAGATTCCGGTTTTCATTGCGCTCTACAACATGCTGCGGACTGTCGTCGAACTGCGCGGCGCGAAGTTCCTCTGGATCAACGACCTCAGCCTGCCCGACACGATCTTTACGATCGGCGGGCTTCCGATCAATCCGCTGCCGCTGCTGATGTGCGCCACGACGCTTTGGCAGCAGAAACTGACGCCGAGCACTTCCGCCGACCCGACACAGCAAAAGATGATGATGCTGATGCCACTGATGTTCGTGTTCATGTTCTACAGCATGTCGAGCGGCTTGGTGCTCTATTGGACCGTGCAGAACCTGCTCAGCATCCTCCAGCAATGGCTGGCCCTGCGCGACACGAAGAAACCCGCCACAGTTCCGGCGCCGACCCGACGGTGATTTTATGGCGAACGATCCGAAACAGATGTTGAGCGAGTTGATCCGCCTGATGGACTTCGAAGGCAAGGTGGACCAGTTCCAAACCGAAGAAGGCCTTCTGTTGCACATCGAATCTGCTGAGGGCGGCCGCCTTATCGGCAAACAAGGCCAGACCCTCAGCCATCTCCAGTTCCTGCTGAATCGGATGCTGCGCAAGCAGAACCTCGAAGCGCCGCACGTGATCGTGGACGTGTGCCGCTATCGCGAACGCGCGCGCGACCTGCTCATCAAGCACGCACAAGAACAGGCTGATCGCGTCCGTCGCTGGGGCGATCCCATCCAGCTCGAACCGCTGAGTCCCTACGAGCGGCGTGTCATTCATCGCTTCTACGCCAACGACCCGGAGATCGAGACCGTCAGCGAAATGGGCGACGAAATGGGGCGGAAAAAAATCACGCTCCAGCTGCGGAAGAAATAACGCGGGCAGCCCCGCAGGGCTTCCAGCCTTCGCTCACATCGCAACGAACATCCGCACGCTTTGTGGCGCGAGTTCGAGCCGGAGCTGGCGGTTGTAAATGTCCGCGCCACCGCATTCCTTGCCGGTCGAGTCCAGTTCCTTCATCTTCTTCCCCTTCGCCTCTGCCGGCAACTGCACGCTGACGTTGAGCGGCTTGTCGGAGACATTGATGGCGAAGATGGCGACGCGGCCGTCGCTGGCTTGCCACGCGCTGGCGGTGACGGCCGGTTGCTCCGTGGCGATTTCGCTTTTATAGCGCGTCCAAAGCTGCGCGATGTGCGGCACCGGCGCGCTGTTCCGCGTCATTGTCACGCGCGGCGGTCGCAGCATGTCGCCATAGCCAAGCCAGTCAAGACCGGCCTGCCGGAACGCGGCGAGTTTGGCGATCCACGCGAACTTTTCCCGGTGCTCCGGCGTGTCGCCCCAGTGGGTGCCATTCCAGCCGAGCTGGCCGCCGAACTGAAACAGCATCGCCTCTTTCGAGCGAAACGTGACGCCCGCCTTGATCTCCGGTTTGTAGATGTAGAGGCCGAATAGCGCGACGTAGTCGTGATAGACCGCCGGGAAGAACGGGATGCTGTCGGGCAGCGCGCGATTGCACATCAACATGCCGTCGAGATAGCGGATGTAAGGCTCGGCGGTGTCTTCGGTCGTGAGCGCGGCGTCGGGGTTCAGGCTTCGGGCATTGGCGCGCACGGCTTGCAGCAGCTTCCAGTAGCCGGCGACGTAGTGATCGCCGCCGCCGCGCGCGTGGCCGTGTGAGCCATCGTAACAAAGCTGCGCTTGCGCCGCGCCAATCTGGTCGAGATAAACCGCGTCCACGCCGACGTCGCGGAAGAGCCGGTCGGTGACGCGCACCATCTTGTCGCGCCAGGCGTCGGTGAACGGGCACGCCGTCGAGTGATCGTGCTTGTTCCAGTGTTCGATGTAGAGCGAGCCGTCGAACTTTTTCATCGCCCAACGCACCGCCCCTTCGTCGGCGTAGCTCTTTGCCTGTGTGTCCCAGAGGTGGCCGTTGATGTAAGGCATCACGCGCACGCCCCATTCACGCATCTTCGCGCGCACGGCCGGCACGTAGTCGTTCACCGGGAAGTAGTCGGGATAGAAATTATCGAACGGGATCGAGTGCCAGTTATACCAGTGGAACGCGAGCGGGAATGGCACGGTCTTGCGGAGGTGGTCGAACGTGTCGGTGAGTTTTGCGCCGTCGCGCGTGCCATCTTCGTGCCACCAGACCAGTTTGCGGAACCAGTCGGGTGAATCCTGACGCCGGCGGTTCTTGCCGCC
>JBAZIR010000525.1:0-3546 GCA_041651735.1 Verrucomicrobiia bacterium
TCGAGACCAAAGGCATACAGCCTTATTTTGACATCAGCGGGATCGGCTACGCAGTCCCGTCAGCCTTGGACCCGACCAAGCAATACGGACAGTCCTGGACCTACGACAGTTCCCAAAAAGGCGTCTATGACCTTGCACTGGACTCGCGCATCAATGACATCCTGTCCGTGAGGGCGGCTTATCGCTATGGCGTGATGTCGCGGGAATACCGCTGGATCGGAGCCAGGTTTCTCAACGCAAACAACGGAACCTATAGCGAACGCGAATGGGAAACGCCGAAACAGGACGAGGAGGAAGACGCTGCCTATGCGCTGTTCGACGCGCGGTTCGACACCTGGGGCATCGAGCATAACGTGACCTTCGGTTACACGCACTGGGGATTCACTTTCTGGAGGGGCGCGGACGTCAGCAAGTTGTTGGGCAACTCCAGCATCTATTCGCCCGCTTCTTATGATGTGTCCACCAGTTGTGCCGGCCAGACGGGAGACATGAACACGATCACGCACAACTTCCTTGTGGGCGACCGGATCGTGTTCGATCCCTCATGGTCGCTGCTGACGGGCGTGAACTATGCGCAGACCGTGACGAAAACCTTTGGCAGCTATTATGCAGCCAGCAAACCGGGAGTTTCAGGAGACAGTTTGACGCCCACCGTCGGCTTGGTCTACAAACCGCACCCCGACGTCTCAACGTACGTCTCCTATATGCAGGGTCTTGAACAAGGCGGCACCGCCTCTTCAACAGCCAAGAACGCCGGCCAGGTGCTGGATCCCGCCGTCAGCGATCAATACGAAGTGGGCGCCAAGGCGACTCTTTGGAAAAGACTGGATCTTTCTGCCGCGCTGTTTCGCATAGACAAGGTCAATCAGTATCTGGATACCGGTGACAACGTTTACAAACAAGATGGACGAGAGGTTCATCAGGGAGTGGAGTTTTTGGCGACGGGGAAAATCACGGATTGTCTGACCATCGTTGGCGGCTGGACGTGGATGCAGGCGAGCATAGACAAAGCCGCCAATCCGGCGACGGAGGGAGCAGTCCCCGTGAACGTTCCTGAACAACAAGCCCGATTGTATTTGGAGTATGACATTCCCAAGGTGCCTTGGATACCCGGCGTCATCACCCTTTCGACGGGCGTTAACTACTACGGCGAGCGTCCGGTGGATATTCCCAACGCCCATTACATTCCTGATACAACACTTCTCGACGCTGGACTGCGTTACCGGCCCAACGACAGGCTCGTGTTCACCGCCAACGTGACCAACTTCCTGGATACTCATTACTGGTCCTACTATCGAAGCGGCAGCACCGGCGACGGGCTATGGCTTGGAGATCCCAGGCTGATTTCGTTTTCGCTCAAATACACGTTCTGAAACGTGTATGATTGGCCTTCATGTTAGTACAAACCAAAGTCCTCAAATGTCCGCCGTGCCAACCGTTGCCGTGACTGACGACACGCCAACACGATCCGCCGCGGCTGGTTATCGTCACTTGGGCCGGCGCCGGCTGTTCCTGATTGCCGGGATGACTGTGCTGTTGTTGCTGTCATGTCTGGTTGATGTCATGACCGGACCGGCCATGCTGACAATCCGGGATGTCCTCGGTGCGGTTTTCGATCCCTCTGGCGCGACTCCTCTCAATCGCACGGTGGTCTGGACCTTCCGTCTGCCGATCGCAATTTTTGCGCTCCTGGTCGGCTCGGCGCTGGGCCTGGCTGGCGCGGAGATGCAGACCATATTGGACAACCCCCTGGCCAGTCCCTACACGCTGGGCATCTCATCGGCGGCGGGCTTCGGCGCGGCGCTGGCGATCGTGCTGGGATGCGGCGCTGTTCCTTGGGTGGGTTTTCTCGCAATCCCCACCGGCGCCTTCTTGTTTGCCATGCTTTCTTCGCTGGCCATCTGGGGCGTGGGGCGGATGAAGCGAGGCGCCACGGACCCGATCATTCTCTGCGGCGTGGCCCTGCTGTTTCTGTTCAACTCAGCGCTGACGTTCCTGCAATATGTGGCCTCGGAAAACCAGTTGCAGGCGATCGTCTTCTGGATGTTCGGCAGTCTTCAGGGCGCCACATGGCCCAAGCTGGGTATCCTGGCATTCGTGCTGATGCTGGTGCTGCCGGTTTTCGCCGCGCAGGCGTGGAAACTGACGGCGCTCCGCTTGGGCGATGAACGCGCGCGCAGTCTTGGAATCCATGTCCAGCGAATCCGTCTTCAGACACTGATCCTGACCTCGGTGCTTACCGCCACCGCCGTCTGTTTCGCGGGCGCCATCGGCTTCATCGGTCTCATAGCGCCGCACCTCGCGCGGATCATGGTGGGCGAGGATCAACGATTCTTCATGCCGCTGTCGGCCCTGACAGGCGCTCTTCTCCTGTCCGCTGCGTCCATCGCCAGCAAGCTCGTCATCGCAGGAGCGATTTTCCCCATCGGCATCGCCACGTCAGCCATCGGGGTGCCGTTTTTCATCGTCATCGTGCTCGGCAAAAAGAGGACATACTGGTGATCCTGGAAGCGCTCCAACTCCACTTCGCCTACGGCTCCATGCCTGTCCTCAAGGGCATTGACATCGCCGTCCGGCCGGGTGTCACAGCCATCGTCGGGCCTAACGCTGTGGGAAAATCCACCCTCCTGCGATGCCTCTGCGGTCTGCTCAAACCCTCGGGCCAGGTGCTGCTCGAGAACCGCGACCTCCACAAGTATCGACCGGACGAGTTGACACAAGCCATCAGTTACCTGCCGCAAACCCTGTCCACGCGCGCGGTCCTGACCGTGTTCGAAGCCGTGCTGCTCGGGCGCGTGCATCGGCTCCGCTGGCATGTGAGCGCGGAAGATTCCCAGCTGGTGCAAACGCTGCTGGAGGAGTTCGGTTTGGCCGACTTGGGCGAACGATACATTACGGAACTCAGCGGCGGCCAGGCCCAGCTCGTGGCCATCGCCCAGGCTTTGGCCCGCGAGCCAACCATCCTTCTCCTCGACGAACCCAACACAAACCTGGACCTGCAACACCAGTTCGAGATTTGCGCGCGCATCCGCGATCTGACGGTCTCGCGCGGCCTCAGCACCGCCATTTCCGTGCACGACATCAACATGGCGGCTCGCATTGCCGATACCGTCTATGTTCTGGAAAACGGGCGCGTGAGATGTTCAGGCACACCGCGGGACGTTCTGACCGAGGAGATGATTTCGTCCGTGTATCACGTATCGGCCCGTGTGACAGTCGATGACGATGGCCGTCCCCTCGTCACGCCGGTGGGTTTGAAGACGCGCGCGATATGAAACAAACCAAACACACCAGCGCCCGGCGGGGAACTTATCATCTGGAGTGGTTCATCAACTCGCGGTGCGATTACACGTGCAGACGATGTGGCTCTGCGACGGACCAACAACCCGCGCCGGACCTTCCACTCGACGGTTGCCTGGAGGCGCTTCAGTCCTTTGTTCAATTCGCCCGCGACAACGACCGCGATGCGACGATCGCATTCTATCCACGGCAGGCGGAGTTCACTGAAACATTTCCCAAGACCCTTGCTGCCGCCCATGATTTCAG
>JBAZIR010000526.1:0-3518 GCA_041651735.1 Verrucomicrobiia bacterium
CAGCGTGGAAAACGCGGCGCAAGCGTTGGAGGCGATCCCTCTTCTCAAGCCCGACCTCGTCATTGTGGACATCTCTCTCAAGGAGAGCAGTGGCCTGGAGTTGATCAAGGACATCAAGGCCCGGTTTGACGGCCTGCCAATGCTGGTGTTCTCCATGCACGACGAGTCTCTTTTCACCGAGCGCGTGTTGGAAGCCGGCGCTCTCGGCTACGTCATGAAGCAGGAGCCGACTGAAATCATCATCGTCGCCATTCGCCGCGTCCTTGACGGCGACATCTACCTCAGCGAACATATGACCACTTGGTTGCTGAAGAAGACGGGCCGTGCCCACAGCCAAGCCGTGCAATCGCCGGTGCTGACTCTCAGTGATCGTCAGTTTGAGATTTTCAACCTCTACGGCCAGGGCAAGCGCACGCGCGAAATCGCGGAAGTCCTGCATTTGAGTCACAAGACCGTCGAAGCACACCGCGCGAATATCATGAAGAAGTTGAACATCAAGGGGTCGTTCGAACTGGCGCGATATGCCTGCCAGTGGGCAATAGCGGGGCTCATCGCGCCACAACAGCCGCCGCAGCCATAAGGTTTTCCCCTATGGCAAAATAGGGCAGTCTCCCAATTGCCGAATTCCGGTCCAGTCCGGTAGTATGACTCCCATGACGGCGAGACATGGGAATTCAGGAGGGTGGGAATGTGCCTCGCAGCGTTAGCGGTTTGCTCGACGGGCAGCGGCAGCGCCCCGCGGGGGGAAGTTGCTGCCGCTGAACGAAGCGCCGCAGCGGGTTGGTCGCCTGAGGAAACGGCAGGAAGCGGCAGTATGAAGGGAAACGCTTCCTGCCGTACTCGCGCCCGAGGAGTACGTATGATTTTGTGGCAAGATCTTCAGCAGGAGCAGAAAGACGAGCAGTTCAAGAGCTTTCAGACGGAATCCAGCAGCGACAAGATTCACTGTCTGTTGCTTTATGACGATCGGCACGATGGCGTGGAAGACCTGGCGCGAAACGAAGCTTTCTGGAAAGAGCATCGTGTGCTGACGGACGACCATTGCGTCTGCATCGGCGTGAAGAACCCGCCGCCCTCCGCAGACGACACGGACAAGAAAAGTGGAGCGGCCTCCCGGCTGATTGAGTTGTTCGGATGCGGTTCCAACGATATGCCATGCCTCGTGGTGTGCCAGTTGCTCCGATGGTCCAACGCCATGCGCCACATGGTGGTGCCGCTGGCGAGCGGCCCGACAAGCGAACCAAGCCGTCTCGAAGTGGAGAAACTTCTCAAGCGCATGGCCCAGGAAATGCGCAGCATGCTCGACGGACATTTCCCCGACGGTTACTTCCTCTACACCGGCATCGAGTATTCGCTCGGCGATCTAACCTCCAAACGCGGACTGGTCGCCGCGCAAGCCGTCTGGGATATCCTCAAAGAAGCCGCCTGAGCCCGTCTCCCCCTGTAGACGCTGCCGACCACGCGTCGTTCGTCTTTCAGTCAGCTGGTGGCACCCGGCCTGGCGGTCGATTCCTGGCGCCAACGCCGCCATGTGGTCCGATACTTTGCCACCCAATCCACCAACGCGCGTTCGAATCCGATGTCGTGTCCTGCCTTCTCGCTCTCCAGCCACTTGTGGCGCAGAATTTCTTCACGCTCGGCGATGAATTCCTTGTACAACGAGGTCTGCTTAACCCAGTCGTCTGACTCGGTTTCCTGGCCTTTGCCCGGCTTATTGCTGTCGTCCATAGTCCTTTTTCACTTCTCAACGAAGCGAATCGTAGTGTCTTGGAAATACTACCAGAGCGCGTCAACAAGCGCAACCACCTTGCGCTGTTATCCCCGGCGAACAACAAAAAGACAGGAAACTTCGTTCAAACTGTTGTTGGATTCGGCGGTGGAACTGCAGGCGCAATCGCGGTTGCAGGTTCTGCAACAGCAGGCGCCGCGGCTGCCGCAGCTGTTGCGAGTTTCTCCGCTGCCTCCTGCCGTTTCAAAAACTCTTTTGCCAACGCTGTGTAGGCGGTCGCGCCGGCGGAATGCTTGTCGTAGTGGATGATCGGTTTGCCGAAACTCGGCGCTTCGCTTAACCGCACGGTGCGCGGGATGACGGTCTTGAAAACCTTGTCGGCGAAATGTTTGCGGACTTCCTCCACCACCTGATGCGCAAGATTGGTGCGGCTGTCGAACATCGTCATCACGATGCCCTCAACATCCAGCGCGGGGTTCGCGCCGCTGCTGCGCAGGTGCTCCACCACCCGCAGGATCACCGTCAATCCCTCCAGCGCGTAGTATTCGCATTGCAGCGCGATGCAGATGCGGTCCACGCCGACCAGTGCGTTCATCGTCAGGATGCCAAGCGACGGCGGGCAGTCGACGAAGATGAAATCATAGACACCCGACGCCTTGATGGGCTCGATGGCCATCTTGAACCGCTCCAGAAACCGCTCCGCGCGCGGCACGTCCACCTCTGCCGCCGCGAGATCCTCCTCGCTCGGAATGAGATCGAGGTTGGGAAACCCGGTCTGCCGGATGAGCGCGGTCAGCGGCTGGCCGTTGAGCAACGCGTCATAGACGCTGTGGCCTTCGAGCTTTTCCTGCCCCAGCCCGCTGGTGGCGTTGGCTTGCGGATCAAAATCAATCACGAGCACACGCTTGCCCGCGTCGGCGAGGCAGGCGGCGAGACTGACGACCGTCGTCGTCTTGCCGACGCCGCCTTTCTGGTTGGCGAAAGCGAATGATTGGGTTGGCACGCGCGCATCCTAAAGGCCGCCGTTCAAAGTTCAACCCTGTTTTACGTGGTTGAACTTTGGGCGAGAGACTCTAGCATGACGCCATGTCCCGACCACACACGCAGATCAAACGCCTGCTCGGCATCATGGCCCGGCTCCGCGCGCCCGGCGGCTGTCCGTGGGACCGTCAGCAGACGCACGCGTCCATCAAACATAACCTCATCGAGGAAGCCTACGAAGTCGTGGATGCCATCGAGTCGGGCAATGACGCGGACCTGCTGGAGGAACTTGGCGACCTGTTGTTGCAGGTGGTCTTCCACGCGCAAATGGCGGGGGAAAAGAAGCGTTTCGATTTCGAGGACGTGGCGCGGGCCATTGCCGACAAGCTTGTCTCCCGGCATCCGCACGTCTTCGGCAACCGCAAGCTGCGCACCGCCGGGCAGGTGCTCGACCAGTGGCACAAGCTCAAGCACGCCGAAAAGAAGCACAAGCGGCCTTCCGTCACCGACGGCGTGCCGCGGCATCTGCCGGCATTGATGCGCGCCCAGGATGTGCAAAAGAAAGTCGCCCGCGTCGGCTTCGATTGGAGCCGGGCCGGCGAGGTGCTCGACAAGATCGAGGAGGAAATCCGCGAGCTGCGCCATGAGATCAAACGCGGTCACCGCAGGAAGACGGCGGAGGAACTCGGCGACCTGATGTTTGCGGTGGTAAACCTCGCACGGTTCCAGAAGTTCCAGGCGGAAGACCTGTTGAACCAATGCACGAAAAAATTCGTCACCCGGTTCCGCAAGGTCGAGGCCGCGCTCG
>JBAZIR010000527.1:0-3503 GCA_041651735.1 Verrucomicrobiia bacterium
TCGAAACTGGCCTCAGCGGTTTGAAGTTCAGGCATCGTTTGCCGCCGGGGAACATCTTGTGTGGATTGCAGCGACCCTCTGGATCGAACGCCCGGCGCACCCGCTGCATCGCGTCGAGATCATCCGCACCATACTGTACCGACATCAAATCCACTTTCTCGACGCCGATGCCATGCTCGCCCGTGGCTGTGCCGCCCAGTTCGATGCAGCGCCGCACAATCGCCGTGCTGCACGCGTACGCCTTCTCCACATCGCCGGTGATGCGCTCATCGTAAAAAATGATCGGGTGAATGTTGCCGTCGCCGGCGTGCGCAACGTTGGCGACGCCGAGGCCAAGCTTCTTCGCGGTGTCGTAAATGAACTGCATGATCTCCGGCAACCGCGTGCGCGGCACCACGCCATCCTGTGTCACAAAGTTCGGACTGATCCGGCCGATTGCCCCGAATGCGCTCTTGCGACATTTCCACAACGCTGCGCGTTCTTCCGGGGTGCGCGCGGGTTTCAGGTCGCGCGACCGGTTCTTGCGGCAAAGCTCAGATACGCGTTCAAGTTGCCGGTCCAACCCGGCCTCGTGCCCCTCCAGTTCGATGATCAGTATCGCGCCCGCGTCCATCGGCAGACCGAAGTGATAGGCCTCTTCAATGGCGCGCGTGATCGGCTGGTCCATCAACTCCATCGCCACCGGAATGATCCCGGCGGCGATGATATCGCTGACGGCTCGCGACGCGTCATCCGCACTGTTGAACGCCGCCAACATCGTCCGGAATGCTCGTGGCGTTTTCATCAGCCGCACCAGCACCCGCGTGATCACGCCGAACATTCCTTCCGAGCCAATCACCACCCCGCGCAAATCGTAGCCATCCACGTCTTCGCCGCCGTCGGCGGTCGTCCCGAGCCAGACGACCTCGCCATCCGGCAGCACCAGATGAAAACCGAGGACGTGATTGGTCGTCGCGCCGTGCTTCAATGTGTGCGGGCCACCGGCGTTGAAAGCAATGTTGCCGGCAATGGTGCAGGAAGGCTGGCTCGACGGATCCGGAGCAAACATCAGGCCGCGATGCTTCACCGCGTTGGTGATCCAAAGATTCGGCACGCCCGCCTCCACCAACGCCCGGCGGTTTCGGAAATCCACGTTCAAGATGCGGTTCAGCCGCGTGGTGCCGATAATCACGCCGCCGTCCACTGCCAACACCGCCCCGCTCAGGCTCGTGCCCGTGCCGCGCGGAATGATCGGCAGGCGGTGTTCGGCGCAGAGCTTGACGACTTGCACGACTTCTTCGGTGCTGCGCGGCAACGCAACGGTATCCGGCAGATGTTTCTCCATCGTGTAACCGTCGCATTCATAGACCATGAGCCGTTCAGGCTGCGTGATGACACCGTCATCGCCACAGATCGCGCGCAGATCGCTGAAGAACTTTGGGGCAATCGCTGCCATGGTTGATCAGTGTAGGGACTCCAGCCATGTTTGTCGAGCCGTAGCCGCACCTTGCGCAAAACCAAGATTTGGTTTCTGAACGATTCCGTTCCGCGGCCTCTGAGCCGGAATCTGTCAATGTTTCGTTCCCGGCCACAAGATCCGGTCATCGTTCTGTTGTTGTAATGGAGGCCGGACTCAGGGTAGGAAACGGGCGCGATGAACAAGCCGCCCATCAAACATCTACGCTGGTATATCGCGGTCCTGCTCTGTCTGGCCTCGGCCCTGAACTACCTCGACCGCCAAACGTTGTCGGTGCTGATCGGCACCATTAAGGAAGACCTTGGCCTTAACAACGCTGACTACGGCGCCATCAACGCGTGGTTTCTGGCCAGCTACGGCGTCATGTATGCCGTCAGCGGAGTGGTCATTGATCGCATCGGCACACGGCGCGGGTTTTCACTCTTTGTGTCGGGCTGGTCTCTGGCCAACATGCTGCACATTTTTGCTGCCACGGTGGGCCAATTCTCATTCTTCCGGTTCATGCTCGGCGTGTTCGAGCCGGGCAGTTTCACCGGCGGCATGCGCGCGGTGAGCGAATGGTTCCCGATGCGTGACCGCGCACTTGCCGTCGGCATCTTCAACGCCGGCACCGCGTTTGGCTCGATGTTTGCCGCGCCGGTGGTCTCCTTCATCGCGTATTATTTCGGGTGGCGCTCGGCGTTTCTCGTCACGGGCGGGCTGGGTTTCGTCTGGGTCGCCGCGTGGATGCTTCTATTCAAACTGCCGAAAGATCACCCGCGGCTCAGCGAGGAAGAACGCCAGTTGATCCTCGCCGACCGGACTGAGGAAAGCGAACAGCCGGTTCCGCTGATGCGTTTGCTGCGGATGCGCGAGACATGGGGTTGTGTGCTGGTGCGCGTGCTGACGGATCCGATCAGCTATTTCCTGTTGTTCTGGATGCCGCTCTACTTCCAACATAGCCACGGCTTCGACCTTAAGCAGATCGGGATGTTCGTCTGGATTCCGTATGCGGTCGCCGCGGTCGGCAATATCTTCGGCGGCGCGATGCCGCGCTGGCTCATCAGCCAAGGATGGGAACTCAACCAAGCGCGCAAAACCACGATGACGGTGATGACCTTCCTGATGCCGGTGTTCTGCGTGTTGGCGACACAGGTCAGCAATCCCGCACTGGCGTTGGCCATCGTGGCCGGGATGACGTTCTGCCATGCGAGTTGGGGCAATATCACGCTTGTGGCGGAGGTGTTCCCGAAAAACGCCGTCGGCACGGTCACCGGACTCGGCGGCGCACTGGGATCGCTGATGAGCGCACTGTCGCAGCTTTACATCGGCCGCGTTGTGGAAGCCCTGGGTTTCGCACCCATCTTCATCGCCTGCGCTGTCTTGTATCCAATGGCGCTGCTGCTGGTACAACTGATGATCGGCAAGCTTGGTGTCGTGCGGAAGGTTTGAGCGACATCGCCGCGCCCGCCCTGACAAACGAAAAGGGACACCGTCTCCGGCGTCCCTTTTCTCATGCGGGGCGAACAACGACTTTGGTTACTTCCCCATCAAGTGCTCCAGCACCATTTGGTCGAGCGCCTGGTAATCACGGGCGGCGACCAGCTTCTGCGCGGCGGTCTCGTTGAACTTCTTCACCTTCTCCAGCAGGCGCAGGAATGTGCGGCGGCTGTTGTCGAGGTGGGCGGTCCAGTGTTCCGGCTTGGTGGTGCGGAAAGGATGGACGTCGAACGCGACGTATTCGCCGCCGCTGCCGTAGCGGTTGCGCCAGAGAGCACGGACCTGGTTGAACGCGCCACGGAGGTTGTTGCTCCCGAACGGTTTGTCCTGGTCAAACTTCAGTCCGTTCTGGTCGTTGAGATGTAACGACCAGAGCTTGTTGAACGACATGGCGAAATCAATCTCGTCCGAGGGATCCAGCCCGGCCAGGATCGAGTGCGCCGACTCCATCACGCAGCCGACACGCTTCGGGTCGCGCGTCAAATGCGCCACCGCCACCGCGTGGCCGATCGTCGGGATGTAGGCATGGTCCATCGGCTCATTCGGTTTGGGCTCGATGGCAATGCGA
>JBAZIR010000528.1:0-3491 GCA_041651735.1 Verrucomicrobiia bacterium
GTTGCCGCGGAACATCGACGGCACGCCGTAGCGCTCGTGGGTGTAGTAATCGATGCCGTTGTTGCCGTGGCCGTAGAAGAAATCGAACCCGCGCTGCAACGGCAGGAATCGCCGCGCCTGTCCCATGTCCCACTTGCCAACCGCGCCGGTGCGATAACCCGCGCGCTTGAGCACGTCGCCGAGGGTCTGCTCGCGCACGTCGAGGCCGAGCGTCATTTCCGGCGACACAGCATACTCCTCCGGCGTGTAACGATGGCCGTAGTTCACCATGTCGTTGCGGACCATGTCGTAGAGGCCGTTCCGTTGCGGGTAACGTCCCGTGAGAATACTGCCGCGCGACGGCGTGCAAGCCGGCCACGTCACGTAGAAGCTCGTTCCACGCACACCTTCAGCGGCCAGGCGGTCGAGATTCGGCGTGAGAACCGGCTTGGAACCGATGCACCCGAGATCGGGGTAGCCTTGGTCGTCGCTGACGATGAGGATGATATTAGGCCGGGCTGCGCGCACGCCGGCCTCGCCCGCAACCATCGTGCGTGACGAGACCGGCAACACAGCCACCAGGAACACGACGGTTCTCAAGAACTGGTGTCGTGTCATGGTACGACGACTCCCGATTTCCGCTCAGCGCGCAACCGGAACCGGAGCAACCGGACAGTTTTTCAATCGCTTGATGGAAATATTGCGGAACTGGACGGGGTCGCTGTGGCCCGCAAAGCCAAAATGGCCCGAGGTCCGATCCTTGCCGGGATGGGCCTTTTTGCCCATGAACTCGGTGACCTTGCTCAGGTCGCAATCAAGGATGATCGTGCCGTTCAATTCAACCTTCAGCGTCGAACCAGTGACGGTGACTTCCTGGTAGTTCCACTCGCCGATGGGCCGCTGATAACCGCGGGCGGCGGGTACCATGCCGTAAGCGGAACCGTGAGACTGGCGAGGATCAAGTGTGACCGGCTTGCCTTGGAGCTTGCTCTTGTTCACCTCGTAGTTGTCGTCGAGCACCTGGCACTCGCACATCGCGCCGTAAGCGGCGTCGCCCTGGCCGGGATAACGGATGGAGAGCCCGTTGTTGCCGCCGGGCGCCAGCTTGAACTCCAATCGCGCGACGAAGTTGGTGTATTCGTCCTTCGTGAAGATCGTGCCGCCTTTTTTCTCTTTCCACACGATCGCCTTGTCCTTGACCTCGCAACAATCCACCGGCCCACCCCAGTTCTTGAGGTCCTTACCGTTGAAGACCGATTGGAAACCCTTCGGGTCTTTGCCGCGGAGCATCTTGTTTGCCTCAACTGGAGAAATCTCGCGGATGAAAATGTTCCGCCAGCGGATTTCGCCGCCGTGGGTCTGCAATTGGATCGGGCCTTCCGGCGGGAGCGGCGCGATCGGCTCGGTCGCGGCAGGCGGCGGCGCGTTCGGCTTCCGGCGGCCAAAGTAGTTCTCCAGGATCGCATTCTCGACAACGAGTTTGCCGTTGAACCAGATCCACGTGCGCGAGCCGCACTGGATGATACGGAAGTGGTTCCACTGGCCGAACGGCTTGTCCGCGCGCACACGCGGGTCCTTGCCGGGCGCGCCGGGCGAGTTGTTCCAGAGACCACCGGAGCCTTTGTCGGCGCCGATCTTCCACTTGCCGCCTTCCTTGGTCCAGTCCCAGATCTGCACCTGCGGCACGCCCTTGAGATAGATGCCGCTGTCAGCCTTCGGCACGGTCTTGTAGTCAATCAACAATTCGTAATCGCGGAAGTTCTTCTCGGTCGTCGCGTAGAGACCCTTGCCGTCGTTGACCAGTTCGCAATTCTCGACGCGCCAATGTTGTTTAACGTCCTCGACGCTGGCGTCGTGCTTCTTCTTGAACTCCTCCGGCGAGAGCGCCATCCACTTGCGCGGGTCTTCAGTGGACGCGCCCCACCAACCGGTGAGGTCCTTGCCATTGAACAGCGCGGTGAATCCCTTCGGAGGCTTGACGACCGCGCTCTTGTCCGCGGCGGACGCGGCAAGCACGATGCAGATGATTGGGCAGAGCAACAGTGAGGTATAGATTCGGTTTTTCATGGCGTGGTTCGTGGCGGGCTGATCAGTTGAGTTCTTTGACAAATACGTTGCGGAATTGCATGAGGCTGGACGCGGGCGAATACTCGTTCTTCTTCACGTCGAAGCCGCCGTGATGCTGAAGGCCGAAGCGGCCCTTGGCGGGCACGCCGGGCAGTTGGGCGTTCTTGATGACGGTCTTGCCGTTGAGCACGACGGTGAGCCGGTCGCCTTTCATCGTGATCTCGAACGTGTTCCACTGGCCGACGGGGTTGTCGGCGTGGACCTTCGGCGTGACACCGGCGCGGACTTCGGGCGGCATCTTCTTGTCCATGCGATAGCCATAGACCTCACCGGAGCCGATGGGCCAGCACCAGATGTTGAGCTGCGCCTTCGGAAAACCGCGCAGATAAATGCCGCTGTCGGCGTTGGGACGCGGCGTGAGGATATCCTTGCCGTCGGGACCTTTCTTGTGGGAACCGTCCGGCAGCACCTCCGGCATATTATAAAGGCCGTGAAGTTCCTTGATCTTCCAGTCGATCATCAGCGTGAAGTCGCCGTATTCCTTTTCAGTCCAGAGGTTCTTGTCCTTCTTGGCCTCGCTGCGGGCGTCGTAGTCAATGACGCCGTCGAGAACCTTCCAGTGGCCATTGTCACCTTCGGGAGCGACCCAGCCACTGAGGTCCTTGCCATTGAAGATCGGGACAAACCCCGGCGGCGCATCGACCGCGGAAGCGGCAGCGGCAATGAGGGCGATGGAAACGATGTGACACGCGAAGGTCGGGACACACGAAGCAGGTTTCATGATACGCATCCTATGCACCCGCCGCGCCGTTGCAATACCTAAGATGAAGTGCGGTGAAGAACAGCGGCGGAGTCACACATTTTCGACAGCACGCAACCGTCGCATCGCCGGCGCTGTGCCTTGCAAACGCGGCGCCCGTGGCGGATGAGGTTGACGTGCAGCGACAGCGCGCGGCCTTTGGGGACCAAGTCTGCCATCGAGTCCTGCGTCTTCTCGGCGGTGGCGAAATTGGAGACGATGCCAAGCCGCTTGCACAAACGATGGATGTGCGTGTCCACAGGGAACACGTCGCGGCCCATGCCGAAGAGCAGCGTGCACGCCGCAGTTTTCGGGCCGACGCCCGGCAACGACATCAGGTAGTCCACCGCAGCCGCGTTGCTCATGTCGCCCAGGTGTTTCAAGCTGGGTTTGCCCCGTTCTTTTTGGAGGCGGGCAAGGATGGCCTTGATGCGCGGCGCCTTGGTGTTTGCGAGGCCGGCGGAACGGATCGTCGCTGCGATCTCTTCGGTCGGCGCAGCCAGCACGTCGCGCCAGCGTGGATAGCGCCGGCGTAGTGCCGCGAACGCGCGGCTGGAATTCACGTCCGTCGTGTTCTGAGAGAGGATCGTTTCAACAAGCGCGTCGAGCAGTGTCCGGGCCGGTGCGACCTTCGGAACGCCATATT
>JBAZIR010000529.1:0-3480 GCA_041651735.1 Verrucomicrobiia bacterium
GTACCGCCGCTCGATTTCGGATTCCCGGAAACCGAAATCGCACCTGCGCCGCCGAAACCTTCGCCCAAGGCAACCGCGACTGCGGTGCAATTGAGCGCGCTGCTGGCCAAGCCGGAGGACTCGCCACCTTTCGCGCCTGCGTCGCCTCCGCTGCCCGCAATACCACCGCTGCCCGTCGCGCCTGCGGCGACCCCACCGGAGCTAGTGGCCGTTGTGCAATCAGCGCCCAGTGTGTCCACGCCCGCAGTTGTGCGGTTGGTGGACATGAGCGGGCCGGCGAAGGTCGAGGCCGATCAATGGCGCGACCTGGCTGCCGCGCTTGCGAAGCAGCTTTGGAACAGCCGGTCGTCAATGCCACTGCGCGCCACGGTCATTGAGGCATTCTTGCATGCCATGCCGCGGCTCGCGGCGGCTCGCGGTGACGTCTCCACCGCGGCTAACGCCGAGGGTGTTCGTGGCCGTTGGGGCGATCCATTTGCCGGCGACCGGCCTGACATCGTGGGACGATTTGATCGGCCGGACTTCGAAGGCATTGCCGCGCGCATCTCGGAACTGATCGAGCGTTGGATGCAGCACCAGGAGAACCAGGCGCGCCAGCCCGGCTCCGAGGCCGAGGAAATCAGTTTCACCATGATGCCGGTGCCGCACTCTGCCGTGGTCACCTTCGGCATGAACTACCACCAGCGAGGCTCGACCGGCCGCAAGCGTATCGCCTGCTGGATTGCGCGCGTCGGGGAGAACCGGTTCCTCTTTGTCGGCAAGATTCCGCCGAGCGTCAGCGTTACGTTGCCGGGCTTTGTGCAATCGTTCCGCGCCGAGGCCGGCGAGGTGTCTCTGCCGATGCCGCGAGAATTGATCCTGAGCATGCCGCCGCCGCCCGACGTGGACAGCGAGAACGCGCTGACGATGCGCCGGTTGATGATCAATTTCTGCGAAGCCTACTTGGTACGGTTCGACAACCGTCTCGCGGCGGAACTCTACGACCAGATCCGCCACCGTCGTGAGATCGCCCGCGCCATCATTCCCGGCATGTTGCAGGTGATGCCGCCGTCGCGCGAAAAACGCATGTTACAGCAACTCAGCCGCGAATTGTAGAACTGCCTCTCGCGGCGTCAGGAACTTCTCATGATACCGCAATTGAATCCCCGTTCCTCCGTCGCTCGTTTTGCCCTTGCCGCCATGGCGCTGCTCGTTGTCGCGACGATCGCGCGCGCGGAAGAAATGTTTCCATTCGTCATGCCCGGACTGGAACCGAACCGCGGCGTCACTGACATGTCGTGGCTCAACGATATGCCCGCCGGCCAAAATGGTTTCGTTCGCACCAAGGACGGTCATTTTGTGGACGGTCGCGGCAAGCGCATCAAGTTCCTTGCCACTAATTTCACTTTCGGCAGCGCATTTCCCGACCATGACACTGCCGACAAACTCGCTGCGCGGCTGGCCAGTCTTGGCATCAACTGCATCCGGTTTCACCACATGGACAACCAGACTGCGCCTCGCGGCATCTGGAAGAACGGCACACCGAAAAAGAACGAGTTCGATCCCGACCAGCTCGACCGGCTCGACTACTTCATCGCGGCGCTGAAGAAGCACGGCGTTTACGCCAACATCAACCTTCACGTTTCGCGTGCCTACTGGGAAGGGGAGGATTTCCCCGACGGCATCGCCAACGACCGCGACCGGCGCGAGAAACTGCCGCATTACGGCAAGGGACTCGACAAGATCAACGACCAGATGATTCGGATGCAGCGTGAGTATGCCCGCGCGTTGCTGACGCATGTCAATCCCTATACCAAGACCGCCTATGCCGCTGAGCCGTGTGTTGCCATTGTTGAGATCAACAATGAGAACTCGCTGCTCCAACTCAAGGTGCCCGCCTTGCCTGATTACTACCGGGATGATGTGCTCAAGAAATGGAACGCGTGGCTCAAAGCCCGCTACGGTTCGGCGGAGAAACTTCTGGCGGCATGGGGCGGGCGCGAGGAGTTGGGCGCGAACCTCCTGCCCGGCAAGTGCTCGACCCAGGGCGGTGAGAACTTCCAGATTTCCAAGGACGCCTCCGGCGAAACGCGCGTTGTCGTCAAGAAACTGCCGGCGATCAACTGGCATGCGCAACTTCACTGGACCGGCCTGACGTTGGAGGAAGGCAAACTCTATACCGTGGAATTCTCCGCCCGCTCCGACGCGCCGCGCAAACTGCCGTTGAGCGTGCGGCTCCAAAAAGCCGACTGGCACAACTGCGGCCTGAACGAGGACGCCGAACTGACGCCACAGTGGAAGAACTTCAGCTTCACCTTCCGCGCTGCGCGCGTTGAGCCGGGGTTGGTGCGGTTTGATTTTGTGATCGGTGACGGGCCGGTTGGCGAGTTTCGTTTGAAGGACCTGACGCTGCGCCCCGGCGGTTCGCTCGGCCTCAGGGTGGGCGAGTCACTCGACAGCGGCACCGTCGGCGCGCCGCGCTCGTTGGTGCCGACCCCGCGCGGGCTGGACTGGACGCGGTTTCTCGCAGAGACCGAGCGCGCCTACACCGACGGGATGCGCACGTTCCTGAAGAAAGAACTTGGCGTTCGCGCCAACATCATTGACACGCAGGCGAGCTACGGCGAGATCGCCGGCACCTACCGCGAGTCGTTCAACGACTTCGTGGACATGCACGCCTACTGGCAGCATCCTCGCTTCCCGCGCCGGTCGTGGGATCCCAAAGACTGGCTTATCCCCAACACGCCGATGGTTGCCGCAAAGGACACTGGCAATTTCGCGCGGCTGGCGGCTCATCGCGTCACCGGCAAAGCGTTCACGGTTAGCGAATACGACCATCCCGCGCCGAGCCACTACGCGGCCGAAATGTTCCCGATGATCGCCAGTTTCGCCGCGACGCAGGACTGGGAGGGTTCTTTCCGGTTCGACTGGGGCGGCACCAACGGGACCGATGGCAGGATCAACGGCTATTTTTCGCTTCAGCAACATCCGGGCAAGCTTGCGTTCCTGCCAGCCGCCGCGCTGATGTTCCGGCTCGGCGAGGTCGCGCCGGCGCGCGGTGCGATGCGGCTGAGCATTCCCGCCGGTGAAGTGGAAAAACTGGCGTCGGAGAACATCTCGATGACCGCTGCATGGAAGAAAGCCGGCGTCGAGATGAACGAGTTGCTCAAGCGCCGCGCCAGTGTGAGTTTCTCAGGCAGCGGCGAACCTGCCGTTGCGCGTCAGGGCCGGGCGGGTTCACAGCTCGGGTGGGACGCCGACGCCGCGCTCTACACGGTGGACGCGCCCGCCGCAAAGGCGGTCGTGGGTCGTTGCACGGGAAAAACGACGAAACTCGGTGGCGCGGAGTTCGCGGTGAAGACGAACGCGCGTGATTTCGCCGTGCTGACGCTCAACACGGCGGATGGCAAACCGCTCGCGCAATCGCGTCGGTTGTTGCTGGTGGCGGCGGGCAACGTCGAGAACACCGGCATGGGATGGAATGACGAACACACCACCGTC
>JBAZIR010000530.1:0-3475 GCA_041651735.1 Verrucomicrobiia bacterium
GAGTTTCTTGTAAACGATTTCCAGCGCACGCCAGGTCTGACCCCGGTTGGGAGCGAGCATGAGCGCCTGGATCAGTTCGACGACGGATTCTTCGGGACGGCCGAGGTTGGCCAACGCCTCGCCCATGCCTTCATGAGCGACCGGCTCGCCGGGCGAGATGCGGGCGGCGTAGGCGTAAGCTTCGAGCGACTGCGGGAAAAGGCCGAGTTGCGAATAGACCGTGCCGAGATCGAAGTAGATGAGGTGGTTGCCGAGGGTGAGCTTGAGATCAGTGGCCCACGCGCGTGTGCGCAGTTGCTGCAAGCGGAGTTCGGAGGACTTGCGGTTGAGGATGGCGGCGCGTGTGAGGGTGTCGGCAGCCTTGGCGTAAAGGGCGCGCGTCTCCGGCGACATGGGTTTGCGGGCGATGCGGTCAGGCGCGCTGCGCAAGTCGGCCTTCACGCCGAGGTAGTGGCCGAGTTGGGCGGTGGCTTCCTCGTACTGGGGCCAGATCATCAGCGCCTTCTCTGCTTCGGCAATGGACTCATCGATGCGTGAGCCGTCCGGTGCGCTCTGAAACAGGGCAAAGGCGAGTTGCCTGTGCGCCTTGGCGCTGTTGGGGGAGATGACCGTGGCAGCCTGCCAGATGGAGAGATCATTCTTCCAGTCGTTGTTGCGCAAGGAAGTGCGCAGGACGAACACCACGGCAATCATCGCGATGCTGACGGCGTAGAGGCTCCAACCGAGCCGTTTCCGCACGGCGAGCCGCTTCTGATACGGCAGGTCCAGATGGTCGTTGAAAAGCACGGTCTCCGAACAATCCGCAAAAGGCGGGAGTTCTCCTTTGTAGGCCCACCACGGGGCGATGATGCTGCGCGTCACCAGATGAATCACCAGGCCGACCAGTGCGCACATGCTGACAGCAGGGAGGTAGAGCCAGCGTTCTGAAAAAATGATGTTGTTGACGCCGAGCAGGCTCAGATTGGACGCGAGTGTCAGCAAAAACAGGCCGATCCAGAAAACGAGCGCGCGCAGGTGGCGGCGAGAGCGCCAGGTCGCGTAAAGGAGGCCCAGGATGCCGGCCAGCGCCAGCACGCCCAGCCAGTCTTCCACGCGGCGAAACCCCGTATCCACGGGAACAATCTGGCTGAACGAATAGTCCGCGGTGAGCGATTGCGGGAGAACGAGCAGGTAGGCAGCCTTGGCTGTCAGGACACACGCGGTCAGCAGCCGGTCGAAAACGTTGGACGCAGCCAGTGGGTTGTCCGCAAAGTTTACGTGCATTGGCTCCAGCCGCAGCAGCACGACCAGCCGCACGGCCAGATAGACGCACCAGATTACGAACATCCAAAGGTAATTGCTGCGGAACTTCCGCAAAACGTTCTCCCAGAAGTCGCGCGTTGGATGCCCGCTGTAGCGCTTCCAGTCGAACAGCCAGTCGAACAAGATCACCAACGGCAGCAACACAACCGCGCTTTCCTTGGCCAGCAGCGCCAGGAAGAACAGGAGCCACGACGTGAGCCTCAACAGCCATTTCAGGAACGCGCGATTTGCCAAAGCCACTTCGCCCAAATGGGCGAACAACCCCAATAACACGAGCGTCGTTGACAACAGATCGGGCCGGCCAAGCACGCAGGTCACCGCTTCAGTGTTGGCGGGTTGGCAGGCGAACAGGATGCCGGCAGCAAAGCCCGCGCGCGTTGACCGGAACACCACGGTGACGAGATAAAAGACGAGGATTGAATTGAGCGCGTGCAGCAGCCAATTCAGAGTGTGATAGCCGACCGGATCGATCCCATTGCCCAACACGGTGTAGTTCAGCAGGAAAGACAACGTGGTCAAGGGCCGGTAGAGGCCGTCGTTGGTGACGAGCGGATAGCCGTAGTTCTTGCCGAAGATGTCGTCCAGATGATCGAGATCATGAAGGCGTGCGTCGCCTTGCAGCATCGTTCGCGCTTCGAAGAGCAGGTCGCTGGAGAACGTATTTGCATAGGCCAATGCCGCAGCCAGCAGAATCAGCACGAGCAGAAACACGTCGTATTGAGCTGTCAGTTTCGGCAAGCCCCAGGCCCGGCCGGGCAGCGCGCTGGCGGACAACGCCCTTCGTGCGGCTTCGAACGGCGTGACGTCGAGTCTCGGGTCATGTTCCGCCGGGGCAGGTTCGGGGGAGACGACAGGCGCTGGCGGCGTTGTATTCAGCGGGGCGTCGGGTGTCGTTGGATCAGCCATGATGTTTATCGGTTGCGACTGCGGCTGGGAAGCGAGGTTTTCGCTGTCCTGTGTTGGCGGCTTCGGGTTGTCGGAACAAGGTTCATCGTGAATGCGAAAGCGAGGGCATTATAGAGGTCGGCGGATGGAGTGCAACCCTCGCGCTTGTCTTGCGGCGGCTCTTTGGCTAGACTCTGCGGGCAGAAACCGATCGGTTGGCTTGTATTTGAATGGTCATTATGAAGAAGTGGAACACGATTTTTCGTTCGGCAGTGGCGTTGTTGATTTGCTGGTTTGTGGCAGGCTGCAAAGACGATGAGGCCACACTGCGTCTCTTCCTCCAGGCATCCGACAGGTTGCCCGAAGCCCATCGCAAGTCCATCGTCATCAGCAATCCGCCGATGAACGTGACCATCAACCAGTTGTCGGAGCTATCGGAATATGATCTGGCAAAGGCCATCGCGGTAAAAACTCCCACTCGCAAGCAACTCATTCTCCAATTCGACTCACACGGGCAGCGCGTGATCGAAACCTTCACCGCTGAACACCGAGGCGAACTCTATGTGCTGACGGTCAACGGCATTCCCATTGCCGCTCCTGCAATCCGTGAGGTGATCCATAATGGCACATTGGTCATTGATGTGGATTTGACCGACGTGGAACTCGACAAGATTGTCAGGGGCCTCAACGGCTCCGCCACGAGAGAGCATACGCTCGACAGGATGTAAAAAACCTGTGGTACAGAGCGGTTGGATCAGGGCTTTTGCCGCAGAACCGTAACAGTGTCGCCATTGACACTTTTTGACGGAAAATGTTATTCTTCAGACCGTTTTCGGGTGTTTTCATTCGGTAAACGAGGACGTAATGGGTTATGGAAGAGCTGCTCAACAGCAATGTGTTGGTGCTGAACCGACTCTGGCAGGCGGTCAATATCTGCTCGGCTCGACGGGCGTTGACTCTACTGTTTGAGGGCCACGCCGAGGTCGTGTGCGCGGAGAACGGCGCGTTCAACACATTCGACTTCCACGAATGGCGCGACTTCTCCGACCGCTGCCCGCAAGAGGCGGAGAGCATCCACACGGTCCGGTTTCGCATTCGCATCCCCAAAGTGGTGCTGTTGCTCTTTTTTGACCGGCTGCCGCAGAAAGAGGTGAAATTCACCCGCCACAACATTTTCGAGCGCGACGCCAACACATGCCAGTATTGCGGCAAGGTGTTTGAGCGGCGCGACCTGAACATTGACCACGTCATCCCGCGCGATCGCGGCGGCACCACGGTCTGGGACAAC
>JBAZIR010000531.1:0-3471 GCA_041651735.1 Verrucomicrobiia bacterium
AAGGCGTAGATGTTCGCGCTCCACATACCGAAGCCGAACGTCGCCACGCACACCCACGCAATAGCCGCCGCGGGCGTCGGCGCGCTGACCACCATCAATCCCGCGCTCATCATCAGCCCGCCACATACCATGACAACCTTGCGCGCAAACAGGTCTCCCATGCCGCGCGCCAGCAACCAATCGGAAGTCATGCCGCCGGCCATCTTGCCGAAATCCACCGTCAAGTAGGGAATCCAGCCGTAGAACCCGATCTCCTTCAGCGAAAAGTCGCGCGCCTTGCTTAGATAATCCGGCAGCCAAAACACATAAAACCACCACACGGGCGTCGCCAGCATCCGCGTAACCAACATTCCCCACACAGTCCCCGCGCCGATCATCCCGCGCAGCGCGGTGCCGAACCCGCCACTCTTCTTCGGAACCGGCCCTACCTCCGCCAGCACCGCCGCGCGATCCTCCGGCGACAACCACACATGTTGCTCCGGCTCGTCATAAACCTTCAGCCACGCAACCAGCCACAAGAATCCAAGCACTGCTGTCCCGCCAAATGCGGCCCGCCAGCCGAACCACAACGTCAGCAACGCGACGAGCGGCGGCGCCAGCACCGCGCCGAGGGCCGCGCCGCTGTCAAAAACCGCCATCGCCATGCCGCGGCGTTGCGCCGGAAACCAACGTGCCACGGCCTTGGCTCCCGCGGGCCAGTTGCCCGCCTCGCTCAGCGCCAGCAGACAACGAAACACGCCAAGGCTCATCGCGCCGCGCGCAAAGGCGTGCGCCATCGCCGAGAGCGACCAGCCCACGACGAAGTAACCGAAACTGCGCCGCGTCCCGATCTTGTCAATAACCATGCCCGCGCCGAGCTGAGCGACCGTATAGGCGAGCATGAACACCATCGTGATGGTGCCATAGTCCGCGCTGGTCAGACCGAGGTCTGCACGCAACGTCGGCAACAGCACCGACAGCGCCTGCCGGTCCAGGTAATTGATGACCGTGGACAGAAACAACAGTCCCAGAATCAGCCAGCGTAGTTGTGCGAGTCGCATAGATTTCTTAGATACTCCGTCCCGTGTCCCTGTCATACCAACGCCTTCGACAGCCACACCCGGCTTTCTTCGATCAGTTTCTGTCCTTCTTCCGCGCTGAACTCGCCTTCGGTTTCAAGCGAGAGGACGCCGCTGTAACCGTGACGCTTCAGCACGTCCAGGCAACCTTTGAGGTTCACGTCGCCTTTGCCGAGCGCCACGCATTTCGCGCCCACCACGTCCTTGACGTGAACGTGCACCACGCGATCCATGACAGCGGCGAGCGTGGCCACTTCGTCCTGTCGTTTGCCAAACGGCGTCCACGAATAAGCGCCCGCGATCGTTTCCACATATGTCGCGCGGTGGACGTTCGCGGTGTCATAGTTGATGCCGAGCCATTTGGAGGCCGAGAGCATCATGATCTTCTTCAGCCCATCGGCGGTGAGCGAAAACGTCCCGTGCGGCTCAATAGCAAGATAGACGCGACTCCGCTCAGCCACTTCCAGAATCTGCGCAAGCCGATCACGCATCAACTTCAGCGCGTCGTCGTCGGACACGTCCTTGGGCTTCTTGCCATCGCCGGCGTTGACCACGGGAATGCCCGCTTCGCCCGCCCAACGGATGGTTTGCGTGATGCCCTCGACGCTTTTCGCATCCGGGATGATGGCACCGTGCTGCGCCCAGAGCGCGGTCACACCCTTGAAGCCGAATTCCTTCACACGCCGCTTGAACTTCTCCGGGTCGTCTTTCCATGGATCAACGTGCGGACACCACGGCCCCGTCGCCTGCGGCTCGACATACTCGTAGCCAGCCCGCGCAATCCGCTGCATCGCTTCCTCCAGTGATTGCTTGCGAAATGTCACAGTGCCACAACCAATGCGCGGCGCCTTGCCCGTGTCGCCACTCGCCGTGAAACTGGCGAGAAGCGAACCGCCTGCAGCGACCACTGCAGTTGTGAGAAACTCCCTGCGCGAGAGATTATGCGCGCGGGTTGGCTGGTCTGATCGGTTGTTCATGACTGTTTTCCTCTATTGTTGCTGGCCCTGTTTTTCCGTGCGCACGGTGACGATTTCAGAGGCGTCAGTAGCGACTGCGCCGTCTGTGGCATCCTTCGCGACGGGTTTTTCCATCATGTCCGTGCGGCGCACACGAGCGTTCGAAGGCAACAACGCAGCGCGCACGCGGCAAGGCTGGCCGGTGGCTTCATACCAACGCGCGACCACACCCTTGCCGTCTTCGGCTTGCTTCAAGCACGTCAGCAGCGCGTCCCCTTTGCCCGATGCGACATTGACTGTGGCTAATGCCAGCCTCTTCGGCAACGACTTCCGGCTCCACGTGTCGTTCACCGTATAGGCCAGCAGCGGCTGCGTCGCTTCCCAGCCGACGCGGGGGACACGAGCCGCCTGCCACGAGCCGCCGTGCGGATGGAATCTGAAATTAAACACCAAGCCGACGCGCGGATCGGGTCCTTCCGTCGCGGGATCGGGCGACCGCATCCGGCCGCCGCGCAGGAGACAACGTCGTACGGCAGCGCCAGTGTCGCCGTCGTCCACGCGCGTCCAACGATGCGAAGTCGCCATTGCGACGCCGCGCGCTTTGTCGCCGACATCGAGCCAGCGGCAGATTTCGCGCGTGCGTTCCCAGGAGGCTCGCGAGCCTTCGTCGCCTCCAATGGGGCCGCTGCTGGGCATCAACTGCTCCGCGCCGAATGCCCCCGCGCCGAAGGGCAAGCCGTAGGCGGCGCGCGCGTTCTTCAGCGGCACTTGGTATGAGAGTTCAATCCGCCCAAACCGCCGCAGGTCCCAATCAATCCGCACTTCGACATCCACCCACGGCAGGTCGCGATGAAGCGTATAGCGCAACTCCGCCGGTGCGCCCAGCACACTGCCCCGCACTGCCACCGACGTGAGCACTGGACCGTCGGCCAGCACGCGCACCGCCTCGGTGCTGGCGGGCACGAACGGCTCGATTTTTTCGCGTGCGGGATCGTCCACCGACAGCCCCAGCGGCGGGCGGCGACAAACCTCCGGAAGTTCCTGCCGTCCCGTGAGGCCCAAGCTGTTCACCACTTCGCTGGCCTTGCCACGCAGCGAGGTGAGTTTCACCAAGCCGCTGTTGCGCTCGATGGCCACTCGCACCGCGCCATTCTCCAGAACCAGCTCCGGCGACTCCGCTTGAAACCAAACGCGTTGAATCGTGTGCGGCTGGCCAGAGGCCCACTTCGCCTCGGTGGCGGCCACTTCGGCGGGTGTCGCAGGCTCGAGTGTGTAGCTTGCGTATCCGAGACCCGGCACGCTGCGCGCCACGAATGCAAAATCAAACTCGCCAAGCGTCTCGCGCCGGTCAGCGGTAATCTGGAAAGGCACAGGCTGGCCGTTGGGGTCGCGCAACACCATCGCGCTGCCGCGAGGGAAGATGTCGCGCACGGTGGGATTCGCCGCATGATAGAAAC
>JBAZIR010000532.1:0-3451 GCA_041651735.1 Verrucomicrobiia bacterium
TGTCACCCAATCGCTGGGCGAAAGCACTTCGACATTGGGCAAGAGCCGCATCAACGTGATGTCTTCGAGACAATGATGGCTTGGCCCGGATACGTCATAGCTGAAACCGGTGCCGACGCCCACGATATTGACATTCAGCGGCCTCAATTGCGCCGCCATGGATAGATTGGTCCGGATTTGCTCGTAACAACGCATCGCCATGAATCCAGCGATACCGTAGGCGTAGGCGGTGAAGCCTTCGAGCGCCAGGCCGGCCGCCACGTTGACCGCGTTTTGCTCGGCGATGCCGACATTGACAAAACGGTCCTTGAACTCCGAGCGGATCTTGTCGAGCGTCGGCGCGCCGAAATCGTCGGTCACGATGAATACTTTCTCGCCCTCCTTCAGCGCGGCGTAGAGCCGGTTCATGAAGACGTCCCGCATGGTCATGGATGGCGGCGGATTCATGGCTGCCCTCCAATGGCTGCAGTGACCTGTTCCTGATTGAGCGTCTTCACATGGCAAAGTGGATTGTTCTCCAGTTGCGGCACGCCCCGGCCCTTGATGGTCCGTGCGACGATGGCTTGCGGCCGGGTTGAATTGGATCGGCGGCAATGCGACAGGGCCTGGTGGACGGCGGCAACATCATGGCCGTCCACCGTCACCGCATCCCACTGAAACGCACGCAGTTTTTGGTCCAGCGGGTCGAGGCCTATGATGTTGCGGCAGTAGTCGAGCATCGCGATGCCGTTGAAGTCCGCAACGAGCACCAGATTGTTCAATCCCTGCTGGCCCGCAAACATCACCGACTCCCAAATGGAGCCTTCGCAGAGTTCCCCGTCGCCCACGAGCACATACACGAACGCATCGGAGCGCTTTTGCTTCAGCGCCAGCGCCATGCCGCAAGCCACGCCAAGGCCATGTCCGAGCGAACCGTTGGTGGTTTCGATACCGGGGATGTTCGCGTCGGGAATGCCACCGAGGCGCGATCCCGCTTTGCAGACGCCCGCCAACTCTTCGCGACCGATGAAGCCGAGGTCGGCCAGGATCGGGTAGAGTGAAACGCAGCCGTGGCCTTTGCTGGCAATGAACCGATCACGGCCTTCCCACCGCGGGTTGCGGGGATCGAATCGCAGCACGTTGCCATAGTAGAGCGTCACCAAGACCTCGATCGGTGACAACGAAGACGCGATGCGCGTTTCCGGAGCGTCACCGTGAATCTTCAGTGTCTCGCGCCAGACCCACGCAGCTTTTTCCTTGAGGCGACCCAGCAACGCCGCGTCGGCGGCTTGGTTCGGTTTGTTTGACATAGAAGCCCGTTTACTTACGCGACGACTCCCATTCCAGCAAGCTCCGATACGTTGCCTGGAGCCCGCTTTCAAACGAAGTCACCGGACGCCAGCCCATTGCCAGCAACCGGCTCGAATCGAGTCGCTTCAACGGCGCGCCGTCCGGTTTGGAGACGTCGAAACGCAGTTCCCCTGTGTAGCCGACGACCCGCCGGATGGCTTCGGCGGCCTCCCGGATGGAGAGGTCGGCGCCTCCGCCGAGGTTGATCGGCTCGTTGTCGTCGTACTCGCGCATGACGAAGACGCACGCGTCGGCGACATCGTCGGCGAAGATGAACTCGCGTCGCGGGCTGCCCGTGCCCCAGACCTCGACGCTGCCGGCGCCGTTCTTTTTCGTTTCGTGCATCTTGAGCATGAGCGCCGGCACGACGTGGGAATCCTCGGCATTGAACTTGCAGCCCGGCCCGAACACGTCGGCGGGAATGCCACTGATGAAATGCGCGCCGTGTTGCCGCCGGTAAGCCTGGCAGAGCTTGATGCCAGACAACTTGGCCATCGCGTAAGGCTCGCTGGTCAGTTCCATCGGGCCAGTCATCAACGACGCGACATTCATCGGCTGCGGACACTGTCTTGGATAAATGCAGGAGCTGGCCAGGTAAAGCAACTTGGCGACGCCGTGCCGGTGTGCGGCGGCGAGGACATGCGTGATCACCTGCAGGTTGTTCAGCATCAGGTCGGCTGGGTATTTCTGGTTGGCGCTGATGCCGCCCGACCTGCCGGCGGCTACGAGAACACAAGCCGGTTTGGCCTGTGCGAAGAAAGCTTCCACGGTGGCGGCGGTGGTCAAGTCCGGTGCGCCGGCTCCCGTGCCGGCAATGTTGGCGAAGCCTTGGCGGCGAAGTTGGCGGACGATCGCGCCGCCAATGAGCGTGTCGGCACCGGCTACAAAGATGGTGTCCTGCGAGTTCAAGGCGGCAACGTAACTACAGTTGCGGTGACGTTAACTCGCGAAACGCCTGGAGTGACTGGTTGGCGCGAGCGTTTTCGGCGGCGGTGTAGTCCACCTCGTGACTGAAGAAAATGATCTGGCTGCCGTTAAACTCGAACTCGAACGGCACGTGGAGCAGTTTATTGAGCCGTTGGCGAATGGCTTCCTGGCGGGACGGCGGAGCGAACAGCAGCATAAACCCGCCGCCGCCTGCACCGATCAGCTTGCCGCCGATCGCGCCAGCGGCCCGCGCGGCGGCGTAGATCTCCTCCACCTCCGTATTGGTTACCTGGGCGCTGAGACTGCGTTTGGCTTGCCAGGCTTGGTGGAGCAATTCGCCAAATGCCGTCAGGTCCTTGCCGTCGTTCAGGATCGAGAGGCTCTCATCCACCATGCCCCGGATGAGCCCGAGCTGCCGCCGCTTTTCGCTCATCTGGTCCACGTAAGTCTTGGCGACATCAGCGGCTGTGCGCTTGATGCCGGTGTAGAAAAGCATCAGGTGCGAGTTCAATTCGCGGATTCTGTCGCGCGCCAGGGCAACGGGGCGCACGGTAATCTCGCCGTTGGGATGGAACGTCACATGGTTGAACCCGCCGTAGGCCGCGAGCACCTGGTCTTGCGAACCGACCGTTTCCTTGACCATCTCCTGCTCGATCTGAATGCTCTCCATCGCCAACTGATGCTTGGTCGGCATCCGTCCCTTGAGCGCGTAGAGAGCGTGCAACATCCCTACCGTGAACGCGCTGCTGGACCCCATTCCGCTGCGGGCCGGCAGGTCGCCGTCGTGGTGAATCTCCACACCCCGCTCCATCTGCATGAACCGCAGCACTTCCCGCGCGGCCGGGTGCGTGATCTCGTTGATCTCCTGGCAGTTTTCGATCTTTGAATAGACGAGCCGATACCGATGCTCGAAAAACGGTGGCAGATAGCGGCAGGTCAGGTAGCAGTATTTGTCAATGCTCGTGGCCAGCACCGCCCCCCCGTGCTCGCGATACCACGACGGGTAGTCTGTGCCGCCACCAAAAAAAGAGATGCGAAATGGTGTTCTGCTGACAATCATGTGACGAATCAGGTAAACAGCTTCTGCGCCGCAGCGTATGATTCCGGCGTGCCGATATCAAGGAACTTCCCCGTCGTCGGAAATGCATGCAACCCGCGCCCGATCCACGCCGGAAACGTTTCCCGCTCCAGCGAA
>JBAZIR010000533.1:0-3419 GCA_041651735.1 Verrucomicrobiia bacterium
TTGAGTTGCGCCACCAGCTTGTCGAGCTTGGCGGTGTCGAGCGTGAAGAATCCCCCGACCGGCAACAGCAGCACGTCCACGGGGCCGATGTTCTTGATCTGTTCGTCGGTCAGCAAACAGCCGAGGTCGCCAACGTGGCAGAAGCGGACGCCGTCGATCGTGAAGCTATAGATTGTATTCGGACCGCGTTCGGCGCCGTGATTCTCGTCGTGAAACGCCGCCGTACCGGTCACCGTGACGCCGCCGCGCTCGAACTTGCCGACGCCTTTCTGGCTGCGGCAAACAAGCGGCGTGCCGCCAATGATGCCGACGTTGCGGTGGTCGTTGTGCTCGTGCGTCACCAGCAACACGTCGGCGGTGAGGTCTTTCGGAATCGGATAGTTGAAGTACGTGTTGTCGAACGGATCAATCACCACGCGCGTGCCATTTGACGCCGTGAACTGGAAGAACGACTGGCCGAACCACTGGACGCGCGCCTGCTCCGCGCCCGCCGCCGCGCCGCCCGCCAAACCAAGCCAGCCGCCACCGATTATCATCCACCAGAGAGCTTTCATCGAAATCCTCCATCTCATGATGGCGTAATCTACACAATCGCCGCCGAAGTCGAAAGCAGTTTGCAGCCCGCCAGCGGACGCGTTAAGCGGCGTATAACGAACTCCCGAGCCTGTCGCCTGACGGATGTAGGCTTTCGTTCGACGGTGACCGGGCGTGTCGTCAGCCCACGATCCGCAAGCCGCGCTCACGCAGGTAATCGTTCCACTGCTTCACAGTCTCGCGCGCCGGCGGCTTCACGGTGTCAGGCAATTGTGTCGTGAGGCCAAACCGTTTCAGCTTGGCGCGCCAGAGGTCGTAGTAGGGGAGCAACTCGACACCCGCGAGCTTCGGCAGCTTGTGGGCGAGCGCGACGATGCCGTCGAGGTGTTCCTTGCGCGCGTTGTAGCCGGGAATCATCGGGCAACGCAGCAGAATCTTCGCGCCGCTGTCGTGGAGTTGTTGCAGGCGCTCCAGGATCGCGTCGAGATCGCGCCCGGTGAACTTCGCATGCAAGCGCGGGCTGGTTTCCTTGTAGTCGAACAACCAGAGGTCCACGACCCGCTGCAGCCGCTCGAAGACGCTCCAGGCTGCGTAGCCCGACGTCTCAATGCAACAGTGGACGCCGCGGTTCTTCGCCGCGTGCAGCAGCGACTCGGCGAACTCCGGCTGCAACAGCGGCTCGCCGCCGGAGAGCGTGAGGCCGCCGCCGGACTGCACATAGTAATCGCGGTCGCGCAACACCACCTCCAGGACCTCATCCGCCTCCATGTCGCGGCCGACCATCTCCAACGCCTTCGGGTCGCACACCGGCGCGCAATCGCCGCAGTGGGTGCAGCGCGCGCGATCCACAACCGCCTTGCCGGCGGTGTCCTTCGATAGCGCATTCGGTTTGCAGACCTTGAAGCACTCGCCGCACGCGATGCATTTGTCGGCGACGTAGGAAAGCTGCGGCCTCGGGTCGATGCTCTCCGGGTTGCCGCACCAAATGCAGCGCAGCGGACAGCCTTTCAGAAACACGGTCGTGCGAATGCCCGGCCCGTCATGGATCGAGAATCGCTGGATGTCGAAGATGCGTCCGGCGCTCATGGTTCAGGGCAACTTGGTCAGTAGCGACTTCAAAGCCGCGGTCATGGCGGATTGATAGTGTTCCACGTCGGTTACGCGCAAAATGAAACGGTTCCGGGACTTCGGGTCTTTCGTCCACTCCGTCAGCCCGGCGGCGGAGCATTGCACGTGGACCGGCTCGAAGGTGAATACGGCGTCTCGCGCGGCATTCAGCGGCACAATCTCGCCGGACTTCGTCACCGTCAGCCCGGCAGCGTGAAGGAAACCTGCCGTGCACCACATGTTCCGGTCTCGGCTACCCTGCGCGGCGAGTGCCTCGGCGTTTTTCGGCGCGGCCAGTTGTTGCAGCCAGAGGCCGTCGGCGGTTTTCCCGCCGGCATACATCGCCATGAAATAATTCCGCACGCGGTCCGACAGATGCGGGAGAATCTCGCTCTGCCGGAAACGATAAAACGAGCCGTAGGCCGCCACGCGCCACATTTCCGACGACACGGGGCTAACCACCTCGAAGCACGGCAGCCAATAGAGCGGGCACGGCACCTCAAACATCGCGGCATAGTTCGCCGGGTCGAGATTCACGTTGTATTCGCGCCGCTGCGCCTTTTCCGGGTCGGGAGTACCTGAGCCGGCGTTGAGGTAAATGCCGGCGCACCGCCGCGCGAAAAGCTCCGGCTCCAGTCGCGCCGCCAGCGCCACGTCGCGGCACGAACCGACCACGTGGATGACCACAGGCCGCGGCGACTGACGCATCAAGTCCAGGAACGCCCGGACGCCCGCGATGTCAGCCGTCGCCGCCCCCGTGCGCAATTCTTCCGGCGTCAGCACACGCGGCGAGCCGACGACCACCGGCGCTGCCTTGCCCGTGATGTGATTCATCTGCGCCACCGCACCGATGTCCGGCGCCCTTGTCCATCCGGCTTGCGGATGATCAATCATCACGCCGCGCAGGTCCACCTTGCCTTGCCACGCCAGCGCATACTGCGTCGCCAAATCCCAATGATCATCCGCGTCCACGTGCGGCCGGAACAAATCCGCGACGTGCAGCGTCGGCACCGGTGCCGGGTCCGCGCCGAAGGTGTTGCTGGTGACCAGACAGGCGAGTGCAATACTGATCACCGCAGCAATGCGGGGCTTGAGAAATCGCTGGTGAAAAATGGGGTGCATGGCACTCAAGGACTGGCAGCGGCTGTTCGCGGCTTCATCGCATCTGAACTCATACCTTGAGAACCCCGTGACAGCAACCGAACTTTCACGCGTGCTGGGAATTCGTTCTGGACAGCAGGTGACGGCAGCAACAACATTGCCTCGTGTTTTCAAACGCGCCCGTGTCCGCCCAGAGCATGAGAACCTTGCCTCCCATACAAACCGTCCGCCGCCTGCCGTGTCTCATCATCTCGCTCCTCTTTGCTGCCGCCTGTGCCCACGCCGCCGACAGTGCGCTGCTGAACGCGCTCTCCTCGCCAATCCTTTTCAAGGGCGACGATAAGGCCGGCTACCGCGACCCGCTCCTGCTCTGGCACGACGGTACCTTCCACATGTTCTTCACCATCGGCGAGCGCGACACCAACGCTGTTTATCTCTGCCTCGCCAAAAGCACCAGCCGCGACCTGCGCACCTGGACGCCGGTGCGGAAGCTGACGCCGCGCGATCTCAAGCTCAACTTCGTCAGTCCCGGCAGCGTCGTGCGGTTCGGCGGCGAGTGGATACTCTGCGCCTCCACCTACCCGCAGCCCAACGGCGAGACCTACGGCAACGCCACTGCCCGGCTCTACCTTATGCGCAGCCCCGACCTCGAAAGATGGTCCGAACCGGAACTCATC
>JBAZIR010000534.1:0-3393 GCA_041651735.1 Verrucomicrobiia bacterium
AGCCCTGGGACGCCTCCAATGTCACCCTCATCGAGAAGGCGATCCAGAAGTCCAACCTCGGTGTGTCTCCGCGCGTGGACGGCAAGGTCGTCCGCATTTTCCTGCCGCAGCCGACCGAGGAGCGCCGGCGCGAACTCGACAAAGTCTGCAAGAAATACGCAGAGAACAGCCGCGTCGCCATCCGTAACGAGCGCCGCGAGGGTCTCGAAGCCGTCAAAAAGACCCAGAAGGACGCCAAAATCACCGAAGACGAACTGGCCACGGCCGAGAAGGAAGTCCAGAAGCTGACCGACCAGTACATCGCCGAAATCGAGCGTCATCTCGGCGAAAAGGAAAAAGATATTTTGACGGTGTAGAAATCCTGCCGGAAACAAGCGGTTTTGGATCGCGTCCCGGCCAAACTTCCCAAACTTCCTGCGTGACACGCGGCGATTCATCACTATATTCGTGCGCTCGTTCTTCCTGCGACCCTGTCGTCTAGTCAGGCCTAGGACTCCGGGTTTTCATCCCGGCAACACGGGTTCGAATCCCGTCGGGGTCGCCATTTTTGTTGGAGGATAGGGACCGCCCTGACCAGTGAGCGTTCCCGGCCGTTCGGAAGAGGCGAAGCCCTTCGGTTCTGCCTGTCGACAATTACAGAAATGATGTTGAATTAGTTCTTCCTATTCTCCAACATTTTGGTTTAGTTGAAGGGGTCAACACTTGTTGACACCCAAAGGTCGAATGCGAGCGGTTTTTCATGTTCATTCGCGTGTTTTGTTGTAAAATTCAGCACACGACGCGTGTAAGCAGGGCGTGGTGATCGAACTATGACGGAAGCAAACATTCTTATTACCGGAAGCACAGGGCTTGTTGGCATGCACGTGCTGTATGAGTTGCTCGGAGAACTGAGCAGAGGCTTGCTTGCCGGCAAAATCCTTCCGGTTCTGAGAGATTCCACGTCTTTTGCCGCTTCCCAGCGTGTCGATCGGGTTCTGCATAACAAGTTCGTCCCGCATTTTCTTGCGGACTTCACTCCCACGATCCGGCAATCCATCCACCCGATTTCGGCTGATCTTTGCGATCTGGCAAGCCTCAAGCGAGCCATTCAAGGTTCGATTTCTGTGCAAGAGCCTTTGACGGTCATCCACAGCGCAGGATCAGTCAACCTGGAGACCACACAAGAGGCCAGAGACGACGTTTACGCACACAACTACGAGGGCACCCTCAACCTTCTGCGCGCGCTGGATGGATATGCGATCCGGTTCATCTACATTGGCACCGTCTTTTCGTCGGGTGTTCAACAGGGGCGCATCGGCGACGACTATTTGAGTCTGCCGTCGCACGCCTACCGCAATCCCTACGAGGAATCCAAAGCCAAGGTTGAACTCGAAGTTGCCCGTTATTGCGAGGAGAAGGGGATCCGTTTCCAGATACTTCGCCCCAGCATCAGCTGCGGGAGGGGGAGGGACCCGCCGTTATACTACACGCCGAAATTCGACGTCTTCTACGGCTGGCTCAAGTTCTTCTGGCAGTTGAAGAAAGCGGAGCTTCACAGCCCCCTGCGCCTGTGCATCCATGAGAAGGCGACGATGAACGTCGTGCCGGTGGATTTCGTCGCCAAAGCCATCGTCAAGTCGGTCCATTCGCACGTCGGACAGCTCAACATCGCCAATCCCGAGGCCGCAAACACCGTCGAGATCACCCGGGCGGCTCTTGAGCATATCGGTTATGAGAACGCTTCCTTCGTGAATTCCATCCCCACGGACCTCAACAGGGTCGAGCAGTTTTACTACAAAACCGTCGGCGCCTTGTTCGACAGCTACATCAACAACGACGCCAGCATCTACGATTGCAGCAAGCTCCTGTCGTTCATCTCCCCGATCAAAATGCCTCCCATGAGGGAACACATCGGTGGAATCGTGGATTTCGCCAAGCAATTCAACTTCGACGACCGGAAGATCGATCAGGCGGCCCACGGCAGCAACGGTTGGTAGCCATGTCCGCCACACATATTGCTTGAGCCAGAACCAACTTTGTGTCACGAAAGATAGTGTATGAGCCAAAGCAGCACCACCAATTCTGAAGTATATCGGCAAGTCGTGACGGTCATCGCGAAAGTTCTCGGCATTGCGCAAGACATGATCAAGCCCGAGAGCAACTTCGTCAACGACCTTGGTGCCGACTCCTTGGACCGGGTCACGTTGGTCATGGCCCTCGAAGACGCTTTTAAGCGACAGATACCTGAAGAAGATCTGGACAAACTGACGACCGTCGCCACGACGGTCGCCTACATCGAGAAAAACTTCCTGGCCAAGAGCCAATCGTAGTCAATGAGCCGCCAAGTTGTTATTACCGGCTTGGGCGCGTTCACGTCCATCGGGACAACTGTTGAGGAGTTCTGGCGCGCCTGCCTTGATGGCAACACATCGGTTGCCGACATCCCTTCGAAGTGGCACGATTTCCATCATTTCAACTCGCGCGTGTGGGCGCCGCTGCCATCGCCGGGTAGCAACAGCAAGTTCGTTAACGACATCGAGAAAACCAAGCTCGACACCGCGGCCGTGCTCGCCATGGAGACAGCCGCCGAGGCCCTCCACAACGCCGGTCTGCCGCCCTCCCTCGTGGATGTGAAGCGCAACGCTTACGTGCTGAAGGATATCGACTCCGCCCGAACCGGCATCTTCCTCGGCACGGGTGTCGGCGGCCTCAACTCATTGCTGTCGAACGCCGCGCATCACATGCTCGCGCCGCAGCAGCAACGATTGCAGGATCTCACGAAGCTGCTCGACTCATCGGATCAACGCGAGCAGGCCCGGCAAATCATTGAACGGATCGCTGCCGACATCCTCATCCCCTTCCGGACCAATCCCTTCGTGGTTTCGATGATCATGCCCAATGCCGTCTCGTCGAACATCGCCATCAAGTTTGGCATCCACGGGCCGGCGCAAACCTCCTGCTCCGCATGCTCATCCGGCACCGTGGCCATTGGAAAAGCCTTCCACGCCTTGCGAAACGGCGACATCGACATCGCCATCACGGGTGGCGTCGAGTATCTCTGCGATGACTATGGCATGATCTTCCGCGGGTTCGATGTCGCCAGAACCCTTGTTGCGCAGGGCAAGCAGCCATTCAGCAACGACCAAATCAACCGCCCCTTCGACCGCGATCGATCCGGGTTTCTCTTCAGCCAGGGCGGCTGCGGCATCATGGTGCTGGAGGACCTGGAACACGCGCGCAAACGCAACGCCAACATCATCTGCGAGGTCGCGGCATACTCGGAAACGTGCGACGGCTACAACATCATGATGATGCAGCCAAATGGGGAACAGATTTCGCGGATGCTCATGCAGTTGCTTCAGTCGGCGGGTTGTGCCGGCCAGGACGTGGACTACGTCAACGCCCACGGAACCG
>JBAZIR010000535.1:0-3371 GCA_041651735.1 Verrucomicrobiia bacterium
CGTGCTCTTGCCGGCATTGGTGTAGCCGATGATGGCGACGATGGGCCACTCGTGCCGCCGTCGGCCGCTGCGCATGACCGCGCGGTGCTTGCGAACCTCGGCGATTTCGGCGCGCAAGCGCCGGATGCGCTCCTCGATGCGGCGGCGGTCCACCTCCAACTGCGTTTCGCCGGGGCCGCGCGCGCCGATGCCGCCGTATTGGCGCGAGAGGTGAGTCCAGAGCCGCGTCAGTCGGGGGAGCATGTATTGAAGCTGCGCCAGCTCGATCTGAAGTTTGCCCTCACGGGTGCGCGCGCGCTGGGCAAAGATGTCGAGGATCAACTCGGTGCGGTCGAGAACCTTGCAGCCGAAAATCTCTTGCAGGTTGCCCGCCTGCGCTGGCGTAAGATCGTTGTCGAAGATGACCGAGGTGACACGCTCCGCTTCGGAAGCCCCGGTGACGTATTTCGAGGCCAGTTCTTCTGCTTTGCCGCGGCCGATGAAGTGCGCCGGTGTCGGGTCTGTGAGTTTCTGGGTGGCGCGATCCACGATCAATGCGCCCGCCGAGCGCGCCAGTTCCGCCAACTCGTCGAGGCTGTCGGATGCCTGCCAATGGTCGCGGCCGGAACGTTCCAATTCCACCAGCAGCACCCGCTCCTGGAGTTGTGTCTGTGTATCAATCAGTTTTTTCGTCGTCGTCTGTCTCCTGCCGGTGAAACCTACCGTTGCGATCGCGCGAGGTCAATGCCGCTCAGGCTCGGTGCAAATGCCAAACTCCCGCAATTCCGCCGTCAGCCGTTCCAGCGGCAGGCCGATGACGTTGGAGTAGCTGCCTTCAATACCGGCAACGATAGATGGTCCTTCCTGGATCGCGTAGGCTCCAGCCTTGTCAAGCACGTGCACGGCATCGATGTATTGCTCGATGTCGGCCTCGGTAAGCGGGTGGAATTGGACCCGTGTTTCGACGGCAAAAACCCGCTCGCGGTTCTCGGCGTGGCAAATGAGGCAGACGCCGGTGATGACAACGTGGCTGCGGCCGGAAAGGCTTCGCAACATGCGCCGCGCGTCACCGAGGTCGCGCGGTTTTCCAAAGACTTCGTTGCCGAGCACTACGATGGTATCCGCGCCAAGAATCAGCGCGTTGGGATGCTTGGGAGCCACGTCATGGGCTTTGGCTCGGGCGTTATGGATGGCGAGGTCGTGGAAGCTGGAGGGATGTTCGTCCCGTTCGTCCGCGCCCGTTGGCAGAACGTCGAACTGCAAGCGGAGTGACCGCAGCAGTTCGGCCCGGCGGGGGCTGGCGCTGGCGAGAATCAATTTCATGACGTCGGATGATAACGTTTTGCGGCAACGATGGAATTGAATTAAGTGGCCGGGCGGTGCGGGAAACCCCATTTGCGCTCGGGGTCGGGATTTGCTTTTGTGGCGAGCGCGGTTAGACTCACTCGCATGAGCCATCTGCTTTCCAGTCAACTGATCGCCTTTGGCGACAAACGCCCGGTGCTGGGGCCGCAGGCTTTTGTGGCGGCGGGCGCGCGGCTTGTGGGTGAAGTGACGCTCGGTGAGGGTGCCAGCATCTGGTTCAACACCGTCCTGCGTGGCGACATTGCGCCTGTCGTCATCGGTCCGTTCACCAACATTCAGGACAACTCCACCTGTCACGTCGCGGACGGCCTGGGCTGTATCGTGGGTGCGTATTGCACGGTTGGCCATCAAGTGACGTTACATGCCTGCACGATTGGCAGCGAGACGCTGGTTGGCATGGGAGCGATCGTGATGGACGGTTGTGTTGTTGGCAACCAGTGCATCATCGGCGCAAATGCCCTTTTGACAAAAGGCTTGCATGTGCCCGACGGCTCGCTGGTTTATGGCGCCCCGGCGAAGGTGGTCAGTTCGTTGGGCGCGGCTGAGCGCGGCAAGCTGCGCGCCTCAGCGGAGAAGTACGTGAAGCTGGCGCAAACCTACCTGGCCGCGTCGGTTGGGCCGGAAATCCGCTGAGGACTACTTCCGGGACGCTGCGGCAAGCGATTGCGGATTGTTGCGGACGTAATGGAAAAGGTATTGTTGGGCGTAGCCGGCGTAAGGACCGAAATAACTCCGGTGAAACTCCACCAACTGGCGGCGCGTTACGCGGCGTTGACCGGCGAAATAGAGCTGCCGCAGCGCGCGCTCGATCCACACGTCGATCGGGAACGCCTCCTGCCGGCCCCAGCCAAACAGCAACGCGCAATCGGCGACTTTCGGACCGACGCCCGGCAGCTTCATCAGTTCCTCAACCGCGCGCGGATAATCCATCGCTGCGATCGTCTCCAGCCGCACTTTGTCCGAATCAACCATCCGCGCTGCCGCGAGCAGGTTTTTGGCGCGAAACCCCATTTTGCATGACCAAAGCTGCTCGTGTGTCGCCCGTGCCACGGCTGCTGCCGACGGAAACGCGAAACCGGTGCGACCGTCGGCTTTCAATGGTTCGCCGAGCGTGCGGCAGAGGTTGTCTACAACCTGGCAGATTTGGACGAATTGCTTCGCTGCCGAACAGATGAACGAGGCGAGGCATTCCCACGGATCCTGTCGAAGCAGCCTCATGCCGCAGCCGAACGCCACCGCGCGCCGCATGTGTGGGTCGTTGGGAAACGTGCGGACAATGGCGGCGATGTCTTCGTGAAGCTGAAAGTAGTTCGCCAATGTCCCCGCGGGCGCGCCCGAGAGCATCAGCCTGTCACCAGTTTGGGTTGCGTGGACGACGGTTCGGCCGATGACGCCTTCGTAGCCGCCGCCAGCCAGCCGTCGCCAGCGGAACGCCTGGCCGCACTCCAGGGTGTGGCCAAGATGAAAATTGCACACGGTGACTTCCATGCGGCACTCTAATCCACCCAACCTGTGAGGCAAGTGGGCTCATTTGTTATGTTTTTGGCTTTCCACTTGCTGGAGTCGCAATGCCTTCCTATATTGCGCCGGCCATGGGTCGTCCAAGGTGGTCGCAAGTGAAGCGGTCTGTGGCAATGGAATATGGCCGGAATCTCCTTACATCAAGTGCAGCGCATGGGGCTTCAGCAAATGCTGGCGCCTCACATGCAGCTCAATCTCCAGATGCTTCAGGCGGCCACGCCGGAGTTGTGCGACCTGGTGAAACAGGAGTTGGAGCGAAATCCCACATTGGAGGAGATCCCACAGGAAAGCGTCAGCCTCGACCAGCCGCCGGAGACCACCGGCGAGGCGCCGCGCGACGGCCGCGCGGAAACGACGGACGAGTTCCGGCGGGAATTCGAGACGCTGAAGCAACTCGACGACGAGTGGCGCGACTATTTCACACAGAGCAGCCGGAACTACAGCCGCAGCGCCGAGGACGAGGAACGCCGCCAGTTTCTCTTCGATTCGATCGTCCAGCCGGAGTC
>JBAZIR010000536.1:0-3295 GCA_041651735.1 Verrucomicrobiia bacterium
TTTCGTCGAAGAACACATTGGCGCCCTCGACGATCACGCGCAGTTCGTGGAAGACGGAGAGGAAGTTCCGGACGTTGCCGGCGTTGATGGTGTCCTTCAGTCCACCGCACGGCACGAACGCCTGGATGTTCGCCGCGGCGATGCAATGGCGGCTGCCCGGGTTGGTGAGAAAATTGCGATGGAAGAAGTTGCCGTCCTCGACGCGTGTCCCGTCCGGCAGCGTGAAGCGGCCCGGCGCGCGCAGCACACGGAAGCCACGCCGGCTGAGCTTTTCAACGGGATACGCGAGGCTGTTCAGGCGCGGATGCGTGTGCCGCGCGAAGGCGATCTTCATCAACTCCTTCTTATCGAGACCCGCCGGGTCGAACAGCACCGAGCCGCCATCCAGGAGCAGGCAGATCCGGCCCTTAAACGATTGAATCTGGTTCGCGCCCAAATCGCCGTCCGGGCCGCCGGTCATCATCAAGTTGACCTGCTCTTCCTTCATGCCGACGTGGTCGAGCAGTGTGCGCAGGCTGGCCAGCACGCCCATCGTGGTCATGCCGCTCGTGTCGATTCTGTGGCCGATCTGCCCGAAGATCTTCGCCGTGTTGCAGGTGACCCATTGGGAGGAGCCTTCGAATTGGAATTCGGTGCCCTTCCCTTCGTGCGGCAGCAGGCCGAAGACCTTCCGGTCGCGTGTCAGCCCGTAAGCGTCGTGCGGGATGCCGATGCTCTTGCCGGTGGTGATTGTCCGCCAGTGTTTGTAGCCGCGCTCGCGCGCGCGTTGCGCGACGGCGTCCATGAACGACGCAGTGCCCTCGTCGGGGCCGAAGAAAATCATCTCCGGTTTGCCGAGGTAGTCCACGATGTCGCGGGACGGCTGCATGAGGTCCATCACGCCTTCCGTGAAATCGAACGTCGCGCTGAGACCGTCGTAGGCGTATTCGGGATGCGGGACGATGACGGCCTTGGCGCCGCTCTCGGCGATGTCCTTGTGTTTGAGCCGCTGCGCCACTGGGCCGAGCGCGTAGTCCAGCATCGGCATGTTGTCCAACTCGATCTCGTAGTTGGCCGGCGTGACTCGCACGAGCCGCACACCGCCGCGGGCGATGTCTTCGGCGCGCATGTGGATGCCGACGGCGTAGAAGCCGACAACGAAAAATACGCCGTGGACCCTGGCGGGGAACGCGAGCGGGTCGAGGACGGTCGGCGCGAACCGGAACGCGAACGACCGCTTGTGGACTTTGTAGAAATTGGTCTTGAGCGTGTCGGTGATCAGCCGGCCCATGAACGTGAAGATGTCGCAGGCCGTTTTGTCATCGAGAAACGCAATCGCCACGCGGCGGTTGAACGCCTCCAATGCCCGCGTCACGGTCCGGTTGCTCGCGGCAGCACGACGGCGCGGGTCGAAGCGACGGCTGAAAATCCCGTACAGCTGCTTCAGCAGGTCCGGCAGATCGAGCATGGTGTTGAGAATGACCTTGCGGGTGTATTCGGCGCGGTTGGATTCGAAGACGCGCTTGGCCATCGCGTCGCGCAGGTCCGGCCGGCCCAGTCCCTCCATGATGTCGCGGTCGGCGGGAAGGTTCTTGTGGATGAAACTGTGGACGAACGCAAACGCGTTCAACGCGAAAATGTATTCGTCCAGACTCAGCACGCCACCGACGTAGAGCTGATCCAGTTCGTTCGGCTGAATCGCCAGCAACGCCTGCAGCCAGTCCAGCGCCTGCTGCAATCGCGGCGCCGCCGGTTTGCCATGCAGATACAACGAGCAGATTGACTCCATGTGGCCGGTTGGGTTGCGGAAGATTTCCCAATACGCCCGCCCGAGTGTGATGCCGAGATCTTCCAGCATTTTGCGGATCACCGGCACGGTGGAGCGGTTGAAGTCCTCCCGGAACATGATTCGCGTCTCGCGCGTCCGTTTCGTCTCAGTCACTTCGATCAGCGGAACGACGCTGCCCAGGGCGCGCTTGAGGAACCCTTCGTAGCGCTCTCGCGTTTCCGGCGGCATTTCCGCGCTGGCCGACGGCCCGGCAAACGCGAACGCCGACCTGCCCTGCTTCAGTTCTGCGACTTCCGGGCACGGATCGGGCCGGATGATGTACGTGTAATACTGATGCGCGTGGCCGAAGTAATACTCCACCCGATGTCCGGCCATGACGGGATTGAGCACGACCTCCATGCGGTCGCGGGTTTGCGCGGTGGCGATGCGCACCTGCACGCCGCCGTCCACATCGAACTGCACCTCTGAAACGGCCCCGCGCAGGACGAATTCGCCGTTCTCCGCCAGCATGTTGGTGCCAATGACGCGCAGCACGCGCTTGAGGGCGTCTTTGGAAATGTGCCGGAAGAAATACGCCGGCAGCCCAAGCTGGGTCAGCAGGATCCGCGCGGCGTGGTTGACACAGCCGGCGGTGAGCAGTCCCTCGTTGGACAACTCGATCACCGCTTCGTAGAGCAGGTTGGGATCCAGACTGGCCTTCTGGGCGATCTGGAGGACTGAATTCGATTTCGGGTCAATGGACACGATTGGTTCGACAGTGGGGTTTTGGCTTTCAGGCATTTCGTGATTCTCCGTGAGACTTCCAAGCCTAGCCTCGCGCCAAACTCCAAACAAGCGCATAAGTGATCGAGCCAACACATCCACCGGGCGGCGAACAGACTGGAATTCTCCGCCGGCAGCGTGTTAATCATCGGTCGTGACCACAACGAATTCTTCCCCGACCTGCATCCGTTCCATTAAGGTGGAGTCTCTCGATATTCCATTGTTCGCGCCGTTTGGCATTTCGGGCGGCGCGCAGGTGACGGCCAACAACGTGCTCGTGACCGTCAAACTCGCCGACGGCACGCGCGGCTATGGCGAAGCGGCGCCTTTCGCCGCCTACAACGGAGAAACACAGGCCGGTGCGTTGCGCGTGCTCCTTCAGGCGCGCGAGTGGCTGCCCGGCCGCAACGCCCGCGCCTGGCGCGCCCTCGCCGCGGAGTTTTCCCGGCGTGGAGGCCGGACTTGCGGCGCGGCACAATGCGCGTTCGAGACGGCGCTGCTCGATGCGCTCAAACGCCGCGAGCGCGTACCGCTGTGGCGTTATTTCGGCGGCGCCGGCGTGGAGCTTGAAACCGACATGACCGTGACCACCGGCTCGCCTGCCGAGGCCGCCACGGCTGCCCGCGCCATTGTCGGGCGCGGCATCCGTTCCATCAAAATGAAAGTCGGTGGCCGGCACGGAACCGCTCACGATCTCGCGCGCATCGCGGCGGTGCACGAGGTCTCGCCGGAAGCTCCACTCATTCTTGACGGCAACGCTGGGAT
>JBAZIR010000537.1:0-3282 GCA_041651735.1 Verrucomicrobiia bacterium
ACCTCCTGCCGAAAATCGGTCGCCAGCGCCGCGTTCCCCTCCAGCACGGGCGCGCACGCCGCCACGTTGGAGAACTCGTTCACCACTCGCATCATCCGTTCCGGGTCGTTGATGCCCTCGAAAATCTTCCGCGGTCTCGTGTGGCTGATGCTCAACATTCCCTCCACGGCGCGGTGAAGAATGTCTGTGTGCAGCGCTTGAAACCGGTTGCTGATAATAACCGCCCCTGATGTGCCCAGCGTGCTCTTGACGAAGAATAGCTCAAACCCCTGCGTCTGCGCCTGTGCGCAAATATAAAACGCCACGCCTAGAATCACGCCCGTCAGGCTCAGCACAATGGCCTTCTTGCGATGACTGATGAACCGTAAGGCGATATACAGCGGCGGGGGCATGGTCGTTCCAGATCAACGGTTCACCAAAACCAACCGTACCCACTGGCCCACGCGAAACGTATCCAGATCTGCCACCACCACATGTTCGCCTTCCTTCAACCCTTCCAGAACCTCTGTCCGTTCCAAGCTGCGCAGTCCCGTCTTCACCGCGCGAGGCTTGACCAGGCCTCCGTCCACCACGAACACCCGGTCCGACATCAACGCCCGCGTCGGGATCACCAACGCGCCTTCTCGTTTGCCGAGAATAATATTCATCTCCCCTGTCATGCCTGCCATCAGATTGTCCGGCGGCTTCTCGAAACTCAATCGCACCGCGTAACGCTGGTTCTCTCCGGCCGGAATGATGTCTGTGAGCACCGCGATGAAATCCTTCTGTGGATAGGAATAGAGACGCACCTGCGCCTTCATCTGTTTCTTCAGCGAGCCAACGTCCTCCTCGTTTACCAGGCCTTCCAGGAAATAGTTCCGCGTGCAAACGAGAAAAAGAGGCGAGTTCTCCGCCACAAGATCGCCGCTGACCACGTTAATGGCCGCAAGCACGCCCTCCATCGGCACCTTCACGTTGCAGCGCGTTTTGCGATCCCGCAGCGCTCCGGCTTGCTCTCGCAATACCGTCAACGTCCGGTCGATTTCCACCTGCTCCGACTTCACACGATCCCGCAATGCCAGCACTTCGTTGCGCGTCTTCTCCACCTCGCTCGCAGGCGCATTGCGCAACTCCGCCAGCTTCTCCAGCCGCCCCAGCGTCGCTTCCGCCGTCTTGAGCAACTGTGACGACGGCGGCCCCAACCGCCCTCTTTCCTCTCCTGCCTTCAGTTCCGCCTCCACTTTCACCAGTTCGCGATCCAGTTCCGGACTCTCGATCTGTGCCAGTGTCCAGCCTTCCTTCACATCCATTCCCGCGACAATCTCCACCCCTGCGCTTGTTTGTGATAGCCGCACCGTCCCCGCGTTGCGCGAGCGCACCATCATTCGGACTGCCGGCTGCACTTTCACCGTCCCATACACTGCCGACACTGCCTCGCCGCGCTGCACCGCGAACACCTCCGCGACCGGACGTCCCATCCATCCGTAGCCCAAACCGCCCGCAATCACGAGAACGACCACCGCGATAACAATCAGTATTTTCTTCATGATGCCTGAAAAACCGCGCGCCGATACTAAACGTATTCTTCTACGAACACAACCGCCGCCGTCACTGAGCGGGGCGATTGCTGAAGTCAAGGTAGCGGCCGGTGGCACGATCAAACTCGGCGCGAACGGCTTCGTTTTCGAACACCGCGAGAAGAATGCCCCGCTGCGTGGAGAGCAGGTTGGTTTGCGCGTTGAGAAAATCCATCTGGGTGGCCTCGCCCAGTTTCATGCGGGTCTCGACCAGTTTCAGCATTTCCTCCGCTTCGGTGACGGATTGCTTGAGGGCGGCGAGCCGGGCGTCAATGGTTTCGAGCGTGCGGGCCAGCACCTGTAGTTCGCGCGGCACGTTTTCTTCGAGGCGGCGCAGCGTGATCTCCATCGCCTGACGTCCGCTCTCGATCTGGCTGCTGGCGCCGCGGATCTTGCCGGTGTCAATCACCTGCCACGTGAACGCCGTGCCGAGTCGGGTCTCGCTCTGGCGCGCATCCTGTCCCGAGACAATCTCCGGGCGGACGCCAAACACACCCACATCCGGGAAATACTGGGCAAACATCGTCAGGGCCACGTAGGGATAGTAGCCGGCCTGCACCATCCGTTTTTCCTCGCCCGCCGCCTTGATCAATTCACGCAGCAGCAGCAGGTCCGGCCGTCGCTGGATGGTCTGCGCCGTTTCCTTCTCAAGATCAATCTTCAGCGTTGCATACTCCAGATTGCCCGTGGGCTCCGGCAGTTGCAGGGTGCCTTTGGCGACAGGCTTGGTTCCTCTGCATTGATCCAAGTCCGACACGGCATTGACATAGTCGCGCTGGGCCTTGGAGAGGGCGGGTTTGAGGCTCAGGAGCTGAACCTCGGCCTGCCGCACGGACTGGCGGCTAGCCATGCCGACATCCAGCCGTTGTTGTGCGCTGCGGACGTTGGCTTGCAGATGAGTCTCGATTTGTTGATGAAGCTCGAACAAGCGTCGCGCCACCAACGCCCGCAGGAACGCCAGCCGTGTGGCGTGAAGCTGCACGGTGACGGTGCGGTTCAGAGTTTGCTGGGCGATAATGACCTCCAGATTGCCGCGCCGCCACGAGGCAGGAATGCCCATGTCAAACAACGGCTGCGACGCATCCGTCCTGACTATGGCATAGGGGCCGCCCGAACCGTATAGTGAACCCTTGCTGTATCCAAACGAGCCGCCCACCGAGGCCCTCGGCAACGCCCGGGCTCTGAAGATCGTCTTGACACCCGTCGCTCTCTCAATCCCCGCGCGTTGTTGCTGTATTTCGGGGTTGTGTTCCAGTGTCAGCGCGTAGCACTCGGCCAGCGTCAGCGGTTTGTGCTCAGCCGAGGCCGTGAGGCCGCTTGGAGCGTCTGCGGCTCGCGCGATTACCGCCAACAACAGGCACAGTAGAACGTGGTCGAGCGTTCTCATGGACGTCATTTCGCCGGCGGGGGAGGGGTGTCCTTCGCAGCTGGACGCGGCGGTTCCTCCAGAATCGTGAAGTGGCTGGAGATGGCACGTTGCAGGCGGGCCAGCGCGGAGTTGTAGGTGAACCGCGCGGAAAGCTCGGTGGTCTGCGCGCGAGTCAGATCCACACGGGCTTGTAGCAGTTCCAATTGGGTGGTCAATCCCAGCGTGACGTTGGATTGCGCCAGTTGGAGCGATTCCTCCGCCAGCTTGACGTTCTGTTGCTGGGTTTGGATGGTTTCCTCGGCCTGTTTCAGATCGTGGAAAGCCTGTATCACTTCGGTCTGGATGGCGTGTTCTGTT
>JBAZIR010000538.1:0-3281 GCA_041651735.1 Verrucomicrobiia bacterium
TGCGAAAACAAAAACGTTGAACATCCAACAAGCCGCGGCTAGAAGTGGACGCTCAGCGATCTTCGAGAGTTCAGTGCGGGCGTGGCGGAATGGCAGACGCATCCCGTTTAGGGCGGGACGCCGCAAGGCATACAGGTTCAAGTCCTGTCGCCCGCACCAGTTTTCCGTGGAAAAGGAGCAGGTTTACTTCTTCCCGCCGCCGAAAAGTCCCTTCATGAGATCGCTGGCTTTGCCTTTGAGCGCATTCGATCCCGCATCCTTCAGTGCCGTGGAAGCAGCCGCATTGTAGTCCACCTGCGTGGCGCCGACCCGCCCCCTCACCGGGACAGTGATCGTTGCCGGCAAATACTGGGCGACGGTGGCGTTGGCATCGCGGATTCTCTTCGGCATCGGCAGCCCGACCTGCATGTTGAGCGTCTGGTCGAACCGCACCGTGCCCGCGAGCGTAAGTTCCAACCCGTTGAGATGCATCACGGCCTTGTCCATTCTAAACTCGCCACGCTCGATGACGAAATTCGTCGGCTGAATATCGCCGGCGGCATCCGTCTGTCCTTGGCCCACGAAGTTCGCAATCTGGGTCAGCATCGGCGAACCTTGGATGCGCAGGTCCTTCGCCGAATAACTTCCTTTGCCTGTCAGCTTGGCAGCGAGCAGGTCCGTCAGGTTGGCCGGCTTCGGCAACGGCAGCGGCCCGTCGTAGGTCACGTCCGCATCGAGCGAACCGGCTCCCTGAATCGCGCCTTTCTCGACGTTTACGATGGAGTTGAGGAAACCAAGGAACCGCACCAGGCCCAGGGTCAGTCCGACATCCTTTGCCGACAACGTCAAGTGCGTGCGCTTGTTCACGTCCACGTCGCCTTTCAAGGATGTGGCGCCGCCGTTGATCTTGCATGCGTAGTCCAGCGGAAGCCGCCCGCCTTTCATCTCGATGGCGATGGGTGGCCCCTCGATGGTCACATCGGTGTAGGCGTAGGTCCCGTAGCTGAGCTTGGCTGCGAGCGAGATGCCACCAAGCCACGCGAGCGTGTCCGCGCCGGGCGAGAGCGGGCCGGTGAACGTGATGCGCGCGGGCTGCGGTCCCGTGCCGCGGATTTCGCCGGCGTCAAACGCCGTCAACAATGGCTTCAACCGCACCGGGTCGTAGGTCAGATCGGCGACAAGGTTCTTGGCGGACAACGGCTGGTTGGCCAGCGAGCGGATGGCACCGCTGATGGTGCCACGCGCGGTCTGGGCGCGCAACTCGCTGCCGGTCGCGATGGAAACAGTGAACCCATCCTTTGTGTTCGCGAACGTGCCGGTCAGTTTCGCAACAGGCTCCGGCTCGTCAATCGCGATGCCCTTGGTTTGCGGGCCTTTGAAGCGGATATTCTGGCCCGTGAGCGTGGCCGTGTAGGGAAACGCGCCGCCGCTGGCCTTGACGTCCGCAACGACCTTGAGATTGCCTGCCAGTTCGGTGTTGTTGGTGAGAGCGCCGACGGCGACGGCCACGGTGCCCAGCGTGGTGAGATCGGCCGCGCCTTCAAGGTGGCCGTCCAACGTGGCCAGCTTGCCCTGCGCGTCGAGAGCAACGTTGCCTCGCGCATCGAGGTTGGCCAGCGCCGTCTTCAGGCTCGCGCGAGTAATGTGATAGGAGCGATTGGCCGAGTCGAGACTGGCCTGCACATCGAGCGAGGGTTTGCCGAGCGAGACAGGCCCGCCAGCCAGCCTGGCCGGCTTCAACGTTGTCTCCGGCAAGTCGAGTTTCGCCGTGATATCCTGGTTTGCGCCAAGCAACGCGCCGCGCAACCGCATCTCGAACGGGCCTGCGCCGCCCGTCACGGTCGCACCCTCGAAATAACCGGGCGCAGCCGCCGCCAGTGCCACCGGGTCCAACGAGCCGGCGACCTGCAAATCGCTCTGGTCGCTCTTCGGGTCGAGCGCGAGTTTGCCTTTCAGCGACGCCACCTCGATGCCGGCGATTCGCGCCGTGCCGGAAAGAATCTCGATTGGCGTCTTCAACGGATCGACCGCGTTGATCGTCGTGACGATGTCGCAGGTCAACGTCTGTGGCCAGCGAATGGCAGCCGGCGCCTTTGCCCCCTTCATCGCAAGATCCTTCACCTCGGCGTGCAGCTTCTTCACCGCAAGCTGGGCAAGCGTGCCGTCGGCTTCAAACTGCGCGGTGACGTTGCCGCTGCCGTCCATGCCTTCGAACGACACGCCCCAAACGCGAGCGAGTTCGAACAGCGGCTGGATGTTGCCCGTGGCGTTCGCGGTCGTCCTCACTGTCGCCGCACCGATGTCGCCGCTCTTGGGCAGCACCACAGATACCACTGTGGACAACGTCGCGCCGGGCATGGTCACGCGCAACTCCGGCACCTCGTAGCGGCCCGCGTTGAGGTCCGCCGTTCCTCGGCCCGCCATCTTGATCTCCAGTGGTTGTAGATTCGCCGCCGCGCCCGCCGGCAAGATTTTCGCCATCAGGCTGGCCGACTTGAACTCAATCTTTGTTCCGCCGGACGAGCCGACGCCAGTCAGGTCCACTTCGCCGTAAGGAATCTGGACGCCCGTCGTCTTGAGGCCGTTGATCCGGATGTTTTGGCCCGAGAGCATGGCGATGCAGGAAAACGTGCCGCCGCCAGCCTCGACATCCGCGACGACCTTGAGATTGCCCGCCAGTTCGGTGGTGTTGGTGAGTGCGCCGACTGCAACGGCCACGGTGCCCAGCGTAGTGAGGTCCGCCGTGCCTTCAAGGTGGCCGTCCAACGTGGCCAGCTTGCCTTGCGCGTTGAGAACAACATTGCCTTGCGCGTCGAGGTTGGCCAGCGCCGTCTTCAGGCTGGCGTAAGTGACGCGACAGGCACGATTCGTCAGGTTGAGGCTGGCCTGCACATTGAGCGACGGTTTGCCGAGCGAGACAGGCCCGCCCGGCAGCTTGGCTGGCTTCAGCGTGGTCTCCGGCAAGTCGAGTTTCGCCGTGATATCCTGGTTCGCACCAAGCAACGCGCCGCGCAACCGCATCTCGAACGGGCCTGCGCCGCCCGCCACGGTCGCACCCTCGAAATAGCCGGGCGCAGCCGCCGCCAGTGCCACCGGGTCCAACGAGCCGGCGACCTGCAAATCGCTCTGGTCGCTCTTCGAGTCGAGCGCGAGTTTGCCTTTCAGCGACGCCACCTCGATGCCGGCGAGACGCGCCGTGCCGGAAAGAATCTCGATTGGCGTCTTCAACGGATCGACCGCGTTGATCGTCGTGACGATGTCGCAGGTCAACGTCTGTGGCCAGCGAATGGCAGCCGGCGCCT
>JBAZIR010000539.1:0-3278 GCA_041651735.1 Verrucomicrobiia bacterium
TGGATTCTGAGACTTGCCCGTTTCCTCACCGTGGGCATCGCGCGCCGACACAACCATTGCCAGCAAGAGTGTGACGAGAAACGAGATGAGAATCTTCCACGGGCAGGTTTTCATGCGACGCACATTGTAACGGAACCCCGCGGTGATTCCCAAGCAATCAATTTGGACGATTCGGGTTCAAGTCCGCCGGGCGCAAACGCCGGATGTTCTTTTCGCGACGGCTGGAAGGTGGTATGACCGCGCTTGCAGATATCGGATGGTGGCGGCGACGGTCGCGCAACAGAGGTTCACGATGAAAATTGGAATCGGTATTGTGTTGGCGCTCTTGCTCGGTTTGGTGCTGGGCAGTTACGGGCCGCGCTCGGATTTGCGCCGGGCGCGGGATCGCATCAAGGAGCTGGAAAGGAAAGTCAGCAAACAGGATGCAAGCACCGGCAAGATGCAGACGGTGAAGGCGATGTTGCAGGTCAAGGACTCGGAGATTTCCGCGGCGCGCGCCAAGCCCCGCAAGTTTGTCAGGCCGCTGCCTCCGCCGAAGCCAGCGACGCCTGAGCCAACCGGCGCTCCTGCCACCAACGCGCCGCCGCGCATGGGCCGCGACATCGCCCAAGCGGCGGAGTTGTGGAGCACACGCGTCGAGATGTCGCGCAACAGTTTCATTGGCAACCTCGGTCTCAACGCGCAACAGACGGCGCTCTTCGACGGCGTCACGGCGGTGATGAACGCGCAGTTGGAGGAACGCATTGCCAAGTGGGCCGAGACGCTGAAGCAAAAGGACGAGATGAGCAGCGAGGACGGCATCCGCATGATGAGCGACCTCGGCAACGTGTTGATCAAGACCTATGACGAAATGGACCAGACGCTTCCGCAGGGTTGGCGCGAGAAGGCCGGCAGCGAATTTGAACTGGTCAACTTCATTGATCCAGCCGTGGCAACGCCGTTGACTGAGGTGGAAGGCAAGATTCAGCGCCGGCACCAGCATGATGCCGACGTAAGCATTACCATTCAGTGAACGCCACACTCCGCAATACCTGGACGGTGACCCTGCACGAACTGACGGATTCCATCCGCAGCCGGCGCGCGATTGTGCTGCTGATTCTCTACGCGCTCAATGCGGTTGTTGCGACATTGATCTTCGTCAAGGTCCTGCATGAGATAGAGAACCAGTTGGAAAAAGCCGTTGGTGTGGCGCAAGCGGAAAGGGCAGGGGGGACGACGTCGGCGTTGTGGAAGAACCCGAGCTTTCGGGAGATGATCTCGCATCTCGTTGGCAGCCGGGAGACGGCGGAGAAGCTGCTGGAAACCCCGCCGCTGGCGCTCTTTTTTGGCTGGCTGTCGTTTTTCTACACGCCGTTGCTGGTGATGCTCATGTCGGCGTCGCGCATCTCAGAGGAGATATGGAGCGGTTCCGTGCGGTTTATGATGTTCCGCACGTCGCGGTTGTCGTGGTGCGTTGGCAAATACGCGGGGCAGGCGCTGCAATTGCTGGTGGCGTTGTTGTTGAGCGGCCTCGCGGCGTGGATCACCGGCTGGTGTAGCATGGCGTTCTTCGACCCCGGCGCCAATGCCGTTGCCATCGTGGTCTTCTCGTTAAAGGCGTGGATTTACGGCATTGCCTTTCTCGGCCTCGCGATGGGCGTCTCGCAAACCATTGCCAGTCCCAACGTCGCCATCGCCGTCGGTTTCATCGTGATGGTGGTGTTTGCTGTCCTGAGCATGCTCGCAGAGTGGGTTGCCCGGCAGCCGTGGCGCGAAATCCTGAATGTGGTGGACCTGCTTGTGCCCGGCGGCCACAAAATGGACCTCTGGTTGCCCGATCCGATGCACGTGGGGACGGCGACGGTGTTCCTGTTGGCGCTGGGCGCCGCCTACATGCTTGCAGGCTACGCTGGTTTCTCGCGGAGGAATCTGTGAACGCCGCGCTTGAACTCAAACGCATCGTCAAGACCTATGGCCGCCGCCGTGCGCTCGATGGCCTGGATCTGACGGTTCCACGCGGGACGATCTTTGGCCTCGTTGGCAGCAACGGCGCGGGCAAGACGACGGCGCTGGCCGTCAGTGTCGGCCTGCTGCGTCGCGACGCGGGCACGGTGAACCTGCTCGGGGACGGTCCTTTCGATCCGCTGCGCCACGCCGGCCGCGTGACGCTGTTGCCACAGGATTCGCGCCTGCCGCTGCACGCACGGGCGGAGGATCTGCTTCGGTTCTACGGCCGGCTGCAGGGACTGTCGGAAGGCGCACTGTGCGAGTCCATCGATGAAGCCCTGGAGTGGGTGCATTTGGGTGACCGTCGCCGATCACCGGTGCGGACACTCTCACATGGCATGATGCGGCGGCTGACGATCGCGCAGGCGTTCCTCGGCCGGCCAGAATTGGTATTGCTCGACGAGCCGATGAGCGGCCTCGACCCCCGCGAGGCCGCGCGCATCCGCGCCATCCTGAAGCGCCGGCACGACGCGCAGACCGTGGTGATCAGTTCGCACAACCTCCACGAACTGGAAACGCTTTGTGATGGCGCAGCATTTATCGAAGCCGGCCGGCTCGTCCGGCAGGATAGTATGGAGAACCTGACCCGTCGCAGCCGCCGCATGACGTATTGTCTGGAACCCGCCGGCCGGCCGCTGCCGATGGAAGAACTGCAGCAGACCCTGCCGAAGGCAACGTGGGAGCAGGGGAACGACGGCTCGGAACTGACCGTGAAATTCTTCGATGAGGCGACTCGTGCGGCGGAGGTCAACGCTCGCGTGCTGGAAGTTCTGCTCCGGCACAGCGTCGGCGTCATTGAGATTCGGCGCGGCTCGAATCTGGAGAGCGAGTATTTCTCCGCGACCGATTCCCAGGCTTTGCAGGTCCCGCCCTTGCCGCCGTCCGGATCCGCTACTCCGTGACTTGGGCGCGCACCAGCTCGCAAAGCTTGACCGCGAGCTTGTTCTTGACGCCGTAAAACACACGCTGGCCGTCTTTCTCCCGCTTCAGGATGCCGGCGGTCGTCAACAGCGCCAGGTGCTTCGAGATGTTCGCCTGTGTCGAGCCGGTGGCCGCCACGATGTCGTTGACACTGCGAGGCGTTTTGCAGACAGCCTGCAAAATGCGCAGCCGCATCGGCTCGCCGAGCGCCCGGAACCGTGCCGCAATTCGATTCATTTCCTCCGGCGTCGGCGGCAATGATAGATTGTCGCTTGACATATAACTAAATGCTCATATAATCATATCATGATATTTCTTATTGTCCACAACAAATACTTCGCTGTTTGCGAAAGCGAAAGATAGCGCCTATG
>JBAZIR010000540.1:0-3253 GCA_041651735.1 Verrucomicrobiia bacterium
TCGAGCACACGGCCATTGAGCAACGGTACCGGCTCGGCCCAAGCCGAAGACAAGCTGACGAGCAAGAAGGTGAACAATGCCCATCGCAGTGTTGGAAGCATATTGAGGAAGGACCGGATGGTCTTCAGGGTTCTCATTCCACAAATTTGAAGCTTCGCGGATGATTTGTCCACTTCTAGAAAGCGCGACTCCACACGATCGCGCTTCCGCCGAACACAGCGCGCATGCTAATCTGACTCTCACCGGAATCTCAATCGCGCCAAGAAGCCGTGAAACTGCGGCAACCTGCCACTGAAACTGAAATGAAACTACTCACAATGCTCAGGCACGCCAGCGCAAGCCGTCATTTGCGAAGCGCAATGCTCGTGCTGATGTTGTTGGCCATCCCACCTGCGCGGGCAGGGGAAGTCCGGTTCACCATTTCCAATCCGGCCGCGCTGCCGGTGGCCACCGTGGCACGAGTCTCACTGCCCGTTCCGTCCGGCCTGCTCGCCGGTTCGCCGCCGGGCGAGGCGATCCTCGATGGCAAAACGGTGCCCGTCCAGGCGAAGGTTGTCACACGACATCCCGACGGCTCCATTCGCCGTGTCATGCTGAGCGTCCCCGTCGAGTTGCCGCCGCACGGCGTCAGGAACGGCATCTACCCGGTCGGCAAACCGACAACTCCGCCATCCGAACAAGTCCCCACCACCATTTCCACTGATCGGTGGAAGGTCGTGTTTGGGATGGACCACATCGAATTGCGCAGCACGGACGGCGTTCTGTTGGCGGCGATTGAGCCGTTCGGCCCGGAACTCTGCCAGACGCAAGCCACTGTCCGGGTGCTCGACTGCGGGCCACAGTTCGCGTGGCTGCGATACGACCGTCCGGGCAGCCAGTGGAACCGGCAGTGGGATGTGCAGGTTTTTCGCACCGGCGAACTGCGGTTGGTGCATCGAATTCAAGCGAAGCCCCGCGGTGATCACTGGACGCCGGACTTCGGCTGGAGACTGACCGCTCCCGGCGCGCAAGCCTCGGACCTGCCAAAAGGCGCGGCGCACATGCTGGGCCGCGATCCCAACTCACGCTTTGCCGATGAGAAAAACGCGGACCTGCTCGCGCGAATCACGTTTGGCAAAGGCACGCCGACTTGTGTCGCCAATCCGCTCGCGCTGCGCCAGAACCGTGGAACATTCGAGGTAAACCGGACCGCTGACGCGATCATCGTCCGCTCCAGCCGCATTGAACCTGTGAAGAAGATCGAGACTCAAGGGCTCATGATTCAGGAAGGCGCCTGGCGATTCAGCGAGTTGGCCATCGCGCCGCTGGATAAGGCTGAGTTCGCCGCGCGGCTCGACGCCCCAGTCTACAGCCACGCCGATTGGCACGCCTACGACGCAGTTTACCGCACCGGCGCTCCGTTGAAGGTAAAACACCCTGTGCTCCGCGACTGCGTTGAGAAGATGGTGTTCGCTTTGCAGGACATGCAGATGAAGGGCGATGACCTTGGTTCCATGCCTTGGAGTTGGGCTCCGCGGCAAACCACGCCCAGCTACAGGTCAGCCGTCCGCCTGAACCACTCTCTGTATGTCTGGGAGGACTGGTTCCGCGGCGGCGATCCGAGGATGCGCGCCGTGGCACACGACTGGTGCCGGAACTATTTCGACCTCGGAATGTATTGGGGTCCGAACCCGAAGTACTACGGTGCCTGCCGCCGCGGGAACGCGTGGCGTGACCGGCCCCAGCACGGTCCGGGAACCTTCAACCCACGCTTCGACAACACGCCTATCTATGTCCACAAAGGGTGGAGCAACTTCTGGCTGATGTACGAGGAGACGGGTGACCTGCGCTACCGGCACGCGGCCGAGGCCGCTGCGGATTGGTCAATCCGCCATCAGGACGCAGGCACTGGTGAGGCGCGCGTTATCGGCGTGGTCGCCGATGCCGTGAAGATGTATGAGTACACGGGCGATCAAAAGCACTTGGACAATGCGGTGCGGCTCTGGAAGACCTTTCAGCCTTTCCAAGGCCCGGACCTGTTGTTCACGCAGAACAACAAGCCGGCGGTGGGCAACGACCTGTACATCGGCAGCGATGCTGCCGGCTACAAAACGCCCTTCGTGAAACCCTATATCGTGCAGTATGCCGCCAACGCCCTGCCTTGCCTGCTTGTCCACTCTCCCGCAGATCAACGCCTTCGCGCCACGATTCTCGCCCTCAACGACTGGATGGCCCGCGTGCAACAACCTGGTGGTGGATGGGGTTATCCTCACCCGGCAACGGCCGGTCTCGGTTGGAACATCGAGTATGTGCACGGCCTGCTTCTGGCCTACAGGATCGCCGCCAAGGCGGAGTATCTGGACGCGGCGGCCCGCAATCTGCGGCCGATCGTACAACTCTGTGAACTGTACGGCTGGCCTGCGTCCGGAATCAACCCATGGGAGGAAACCGCGAAGATAAGCCCGGCTCAGCGGCAACAGCGCTACCGGTTGGCGACGGACCGTGATGCCATGCGCGACTACACGGAGGGCCGGATCAGGTTCGGCCAGACTCCAGACAACGCGGTTCACTTTCAAGTCGTCCTGCGCGACTACCTCATGCATCGCGATGAGACTTCGTTGTTCGAACGCGATGAGATGATGAAGAAGATCGTTCGCTTGCCGGCGACGCTCCCGTAAGGTTTCACCCGGGGAGAAACCAGCCACGAGTACCTTCGCGGCGATTCCGTCGTTGTTGAGTCGACAGAGCGCTCCTCTACGCCGCAAGAACAGGTGACCGCGTTGATGATGAAATGTCCCGCCGGAACTACCGGGGCTGCCACTGCCGGACGTTTGCGATAACCCGAATCCGGTCGCCCGCGCCCAGCTTCTTGTATAGCTGTCGAGTCCACTCGTAGGCGGCCGGAACTTTGCCGACAAAGGTGATCGGCCGGGGATAGAGCAGTGCCAGATTCTGCGGCAGGTCGCCGACACGCAGGATACCCAGAAACTCCGGCGTCTGCGGGTTGGTGTGGCTTTCCGGCGGATTGACGAGGATGACCTCGGCCACCTGCGGATCGAGGATGGCCGCATAGATGGCCAGCGGCGCCGTGACGCCCTGTCCGAACAGCGTCACCGGCCCGGTCGCGGCATCGCGCCGCATCACGGCGATGCCCGCCAGCAGATCGCACACCTGACGCTCTGGAAGTGTTTGCCCCAGCAGCGGGTACACACGCTTGAGCGTCCACAGATAGCCGGGACCGACCGAGGTGACGCCTGTGTTGCGGACTTCCACG
>JBAZIR010000541.1:0-3237 GCA_041651735.1 Verrucomicrobiia bacterium
CAGCGGCCCCTCCTCGAACAATCTTGCCATGAACTCGAAAGTGTGCCAAAGTGCCTCTTGCTGAAGAAATGCCTGTCGGGGCGTAGCGCAGCTTGATAGCGCGCCTGCCTTGGGCGCAGGAGGTCCCGGGTTTAAATCCCGGCGCCCCGACCATTTTATCAGGGGGGAATTCCGCTACGGTTTGCCGCATACAGCGCCTCCTCTTGTGGTATTGCCGAAACGGTATACGTTATCTCCATCGAAGACGTTGAAAAAAACTGTGGAACGTGGATTCCGATGTGGGCCGGCTTTGCGAGCCAGGCTGCAGTAGCGCATATGGCAATTCGAGTTTTTCAACGGCTTCCATGGGGTTGACCATGCACGCTTCAGTATTCTGTCTCCACTGTGGCCAATACCTTCGGGTCGACGAGGTCAAGGCAGGTTCGATTATGCCATGCCCCAGATGCGGGACACGATTGAGGGTGCCTACGCCTTCACGTCCATATCTCGAACCTGTGCCAAGCATACCATCAATTTTCATCGCCATGCGGATACTCCTGCACATGGTGTTTTTCGTTGTGCTGGTCTATCTGTATTACGAGGGGGGAATCATCGAGAGGCTCTGCGCTTGGTTCCAACACATCCGCCGTATTCTCCCTCATTGATTCCATATCATGGTCGTCCCACAGGTTTGATGATCGAGGGGTGAACAAGAGTTGGCTTGCGGGTTTGGGCGCTACCACAAGGCAGGGCACGTGTCATCGAACGCAACGCAAGCCGACTCGCGGTGGTTCTACTCTCCTGCGGCAACTCTGCAGCCTGATTCCAAACCATCGGGTGCTGCAATGGGCCCGCGAGCACGCCGTCGATCTGGCAATACTTTCCATCACGGCCGAATCCGCGCCACGTAGTGCCCCGCCATGCACGTCAGCGAGAACGAGAAGAGAAACGCAGCGGGCTGGATGTCGCCGCCAAACAGGACGTAAGCCAGCCCGAAAAGCGCGGGAGTTTCACAGAGCACCAGCGACAGAATCACCAGTCCTCGCGCCAGGTTGGCCACGCTTTGCGTGTCGGCGTCCTTCCGCAAACGCGTCGGCGCGAACATGCGGATGATCGCCGACAGGAGAACGTTCAGGAACCCCAGCGAAAACAGCACAACCGCCAGTGAATGATCCATGTCTGCGGCGAGCCTGGTCCGCTCAGGCCACCCACTGTCCGCAGTCAGCGCGAGCAGCCCCAAAACAACCGCTGACGCCGCAAAGGCTGCAAACCACAGAAGCATCATCCGCTCATGTTGCCGCAGCATCTTCTGTTGGTCGGGCGCGCTCACGGCGTCATGCAAGCACCGGCCGCGCTTCAAGTCAATGCGACGAGTTGTTTCAAAAGTTCCACCACCGTCCCGTCCTCGACCTGGTCGAAGTCACTGTAAACCTGACTGACGCCGCTGAACCACGAGGGCACTTGGAGACAAATGACATCAGTGACTTCGGACATCTCGCGGATACTCGCCAGCGTATCGTCAGGACTGACGGGGACGGCGACAACGATGGACGTGGGCCGCTCGGCGTAAACCGTCCGAATGGCAGCGATCATCGTCGCGCCGGTGGCCAGACCATCGTCCACGAGGATGCAGCGGCGGCCGGCCGGCGTGGATTTCTTCTTCACCGCACGGTAGAGCAGGGCTTGTTTGCGAATCTCCTCTAGCTTTCGCGCCGCCAGCCCGGACACGTAGTCAGCGCTCACGCGAGACATTCGCGCGACATCGTTCATGCAAGGTTTCCCGTTTTCACCGATGGCGCCGATGGCGAGTTCGGGATTGCCGGGCGCGCCGAGCTTCTTGATGAAGAGCACGTCCAATTCGCCCTCGATGGCCCGCGCCACTTCCGCCGCAACGACCACGCCGCCGCGTGGTAGTCCCATTACGAGCGGGTGTTGACCCCGATACGAATAGAGCAACCTGGCGAGCCGACGCCCGGCGTCTTGACGGTTGGCAAACATGACAGCTCCTTCGCTCAAACCGGCGGAATATACGCGTCGCCGCAGCACGGCAAAACGGAAACTTCACTGCTGAAGCGCTGCCGCCAGCCGAACCGGCTGACGCGGCAGTTTCGAGAGATCAAAGCGCGCAATCAGTTCCACCGGCATCACGCGCTCTCCTTCCGCAGCCCAACCGCAACTGGCGGCCAGCATGCCGACGACCTGCGCAGCGGGAACACCGGCTTCACGCAGTGCGGCGAGCCGCGTCGAGTCGCGGCGCTTGGCCATCCGCTGGCCAGCGGCGTCCAGCACCAACGGAACATGCAGGAACCGCGGCAGGGTCAGGCCGAGCGCACGGCAGAGCAGAATCTGGCGCGCTGTGGACGTGAGAAGATCATCGCCTCGAACCACCTCGGTGATGCCCTGCGCGTGGTCATCCACAACCGTGGCGAGCTGGTAGGAAGCAATGCCGTCGTTGCGGAACACGACGAAATCACCCAATTGCCGCACATCGAAACCGCACGGGCCGTGCAGCGCATCATCAAATTCGACGAATGTGGGAGCGGCCTCAGCGCCGCGACAATTCTGAAGGACAGCCGGCGTCGGGGCGCTGAGGCCCCTCCCGCATTCCGCCGCGAACCGCCAGCATGGCGCGCGGCCGGTCCGCTGTTCCGCGTCGGCGCCATCGCGAAACTTCCCGCGGCAGACGCCGGGATAAACCGGGCCTTCCTCGCCTTCGTGCGGCGCACGAACGGCCATCTCGATCTCCTTCCGGCTGCAAACGCACGGATAGACGCAGCCGGCGGCGCGCAGTTTTTTCAGCGCCTCCACATAAGCCTCACCACGATGGCTTTGGAGGATCGGCTTACCGTCCCATTCCAGTCCGAGCCAACGCAGGTCTTCCATCGCTTGCTCGACGAAACCCGGTTTCACGCGCGGCCGGTCGAGGTCGTCCACGCGCAGCAGCACGCGCCCGCCCGCAGCGCGCGCCGAGAGCCACGCGACAAGGAACGTGCGCGCATTGCCGAGGTGCAGGCCTCCGCTCGGCGTCGGTGCGAGCCGGCCGGTGACGGCGGGAGTTTGACGGTGCGAATCCACTGGCAGTTCTTGTATGTCCGCCGCTGAAACGATGTCAAGGCGGCGAAAGTGCAAGTGGCAAGCGCCGGTTGACGTGGCGGCGAAACGAGCCGTAGTGTGAGGGCAACCGGTTATCTGGAAAATATCAAGATGGGTTCTTTTGCCTGCCCTCATTACGACACGGCCAAGGACAGTTGTCTGCGG
>JBAZIR010000542.1:0-3204 GCA_041651735.1 Verrucomicrobiia bacterium
CAGCGGCCCGCGCGACGTCTATCGCCGCGGCGTCATTCCCCACGCGGACATCACGCAAAACAGCCTGTTGAAACTGAACCTGTGGCTCGGCCGCACGATGTGGGGCATGATGGTGCGCGACGACCAGATCGCGCTCGATTACCTGAGCCAGCGTTCCGAGGTGGACCCGAAGCGCATCGGCGCCACCGGCATGAGCATGGGCAGCACGCGCTCGTGGTGGCTCGCCGCCGTGGATGAGCGCGTCGCCGCCACCGTCGGTGTCGCTTGCCTGACGCGTTATGAAAACCTCATCCTCCACGGCAACCTGAAGGCGCACGGGCTTTACTACTTCACCTACGGCCTGCTGAAACACTTCGACACCGAAGGCGTTCTCGCGCTGCTGGCCCCGCGTCCATTCCTCGCGCTGACCGGCGACCTCGATTACGGCTCGCCCGTGGACGGCATCAAAGTCCTCGAGGAAAAAGTCAACGGCGTCTATCGCGCCGTCAACGCGCCCGACCAGTTCAAGAGCATCATCTACCTCGACACCGGCCATGTTTACACGCCCGAGATGCGCATCGAAATGCTCGCGTGGTTTGAGCGGTGGCTGAAGCCCGGCACTGCGAAATGAACGGGCGCATGAAGTCCATGCGCTCATGGCTCCACGTTGGGGCCTCCGAAAATCGTTGGAGTTCAACCTTTAGGTTGTCCGATGCACAGCGCAAGCTGAAGCTTGAACTCCTACGGGACGTGCCGACAAAAGAAAGACACTATCGGGGTTCTGCGCGCAGCAAAATCTCCGTGACCCGCATCCTCCATGCGCCTAAACTGCGCGGCATGGGAAACGAAGAGTCGTCATATCGTCCCAGCAAAAGACAAACTCACCTTGTCTTTTCGCCAGTTGATATGCGGCCCCTCGGCACCGCCAATCACCACCGTCCAAACCAGCTCGTTAGTTATTTGCTGGCGAGTTCGCGTGAATAATACTGTTCGGCGACAAGAATATGAACAACCTTGCTTGGCTCAAACTCCTACGGGCACATTGTAAGGAGAAGGATGGATTGTCGTTGCCATTCCTTGTGGGTGGCGCCTCCTATCCAACCGAAGCGAACGCAAAGATCGAAGATGCAGCTGCGGTTCTTGAACAGATGGAGAGTTTAGATCCAGCGGAAGGAAGTGTGTATCTTTCAGTCTGCGCACGACTACAGGTGCCGGTGTTCACGCTGCTGCCGAAGGGATACGGGACGGGCTTGCGGGTTGGATTGAACGACACTTGGGGAAATACAGATGCCGAAAAAATCCAGAAAGTCTTAACTGAGTCAAAGGGACCAATAGCATCTGCTCGCTTTTCGAGAATTCAAGACAACGGCATTTGGTGTTGGGCGCACTTCACAGACGCCGACAAAGCGTTCATAGCGTCCGCGTTGCAGGAAGAATAAGGATGAAAGCCGAACCAGATCACTGGAGCGAACGCAGGCGGGCCACGTCAGTTAGAAATGGACGCACTGGGCCGCCCGCGTCGCTCAGTAGAGCGTTAGGTGCGCTCTGAGTTTGACCATGAACTGGAAGGACTATCAGGAGGAGGCCGCCAAGTTTTTTTGCGGTCTTGGTCTAGACGCGCAGACCGATGTGACGGTCAAGGGTGCACGAACGACTCACGATGTAGACGTGCTGGTGAAGTCCCACCATGCCGGTTTTGATGTTACCTGGATGGTTGAGTGCAAGCAGTGGAACACCAAGGTTTCCAAACTTCATGTGTTGGCCCTCCGGGAAATCGTGACCGACACCGGTGCTGACCGCGGCATCCTGCTCTCGGAGAGTGGCTTTCAGAGTGGGGCCATCGAGGCTGCGTCTCTAACAAATGTTCTTGTCACGTCACTCGCTGAAGCACGTGTAAAATCCGAGCACGATGTCAATGCAATGCGGCTGCGAGACTTCTATGGGCGCGTTGAAACTTGCAGAGAACGTTACTGGGAGATCCCCAAAGACGTCAGAATTGAGTACTGCCTCCGACCGGATGTCGGAAACATTGGCTATTCAGGGAATACTGTCATTACCGCTATCGAGGAGTTGCTTGTAAGGGGTCTTCGCGGAAAATATCCATTTGTAACCGACACAATGAGTTGCACGGTTCTGTCACTTCCTGCGTCGGTTGCTTCATCTACGCACTTACTTCAAATCATTGATCCATTGCTGACGGATCTTGAGTCACGTTTAGGTCGTGTGCCGAGAACCTAACAAAAACACTGGAGCAAACTTGGACGGACTGGGTTGGTCGCCAATACGAACGCGCTGGGCCGCCCGCGTCGCTCAGTTCTGTCGTTGGGCCAAGACGGTCGCTCTTTGACAGTTCAGCCGTTTCAAGCCGATGGAGTCGTCGGATGCAGGTTCGATTCCTGTCGTGCATTCTGATGCCATGCAGGTTCAGACGATTGGTGCAGAGACATCTCTGCGTGTTACCATTGAGACATCAACCCCAAACGAAAGGACATGTATGAATATCAGAGCCAAAATCAAACTGACGATGAAGCGAGTAATCACAATGACGGTAGCGTTGTTTGCGATTGCCTGCGTTGGCGTCAGGTGCAGCTTGGTAGCTCCGTCGGCTTGAGATTGCTGAACTATGTGGCCCATCAAGATCACTGGAGTGAACGCGGGCGGGCCACGTCAGTTGCCAATGCGGACGCACGCGGTCGCCTGCGTCGCTGAGTTCTGTCGTTAGGCGACCGCTGTACGCGCTATGACAACGTTACGATTCTCTGAGTGGTTTGCGTTCGGCGTGCTTGCGTGTTGGATGTGTCTTGGCCTGATGCGTGTTCTCATGTTGCGGGCGCGTGGAGTGTCGGTCTTCGTGGGAGATCGGCAGCGGACGGGATGGCAGATGCTGGCCGATGCGGTGCTGCTGGCGTGTCTGCTGGCCTTCGGCTACGAGATCATTGCGCATGCGTGGCAGCTTCGTTTTCACATTGGACCCTCGGTTCTGGAAAGGTCGGTGGTGGATGGGCCAGCCAGCCAGGCGTTGGGAGCCCTGATTGTGACCGGTGCGGTGATACTCTACGGCATTTCGCTCCGCGACCTCGGGGTGTCGTGGCGGCTGGGTTTGGACCGGAGTGCGCCTGGACCTTTGATCACGGGAGGCGTCTACCGCTGGACACGGCATCCCATATACATCGCCTTCGACCTCTGGTTCATGGGGGCGTTCCTGTTGATCGGTCGGTTATCTTT
>JBAZIR010000543.1:0-3197 GCA_041651735.1 Verrucomicrobiia bacterium
TCTGCGTCGGTTTCGGCAATCGGCTCTATACACCCGAAGCGCCGTTCGAGTCCGCCGTGGGCTGGATTCCCACACGCACCGAGGAAGCCCGGCGCGCATGGTTGCGCTACGTCGGCGCGCTCGCCGAGCACTACCGCAGGCGCGTGCGGCATTTTGAGATTTGGAACGAGCCGCAAGGAAAAAGCTTCTGGCGGCCCGACGAACCTGGCCCTGCGAAATACGTCGAGTTGGTCAAGCTCACGGTCCCCGCCATCCGCGAACGCCGCCCCGACGCCGTCATCGTTGGCGGAGCGGTCGCCGGCATGGACACGAAGTTCTTCCAAGCCTGCATGGAATGCGGCCTCGGCGAACACATCCAGAAGGCGTCGTTCCATTCCTACCGGCCGCTGCCGGAGCACAACTATGAGGCCGACGTCCGCCAGTGGCGCAAGATCATCGCCAAACACAAGCCCGGCATCGCGCTCTGGCACGGCGAGGTCGGCGCGGCCTCGCAGCCCGGCGGCGCGGGCGGTCGCGCCAACTACGCGTGGACCGAGCAGCGCCAGGCGAAATTCATGTTGCGCCGCTTCCTCTCCGACCTGCGCATGGAGATCGAACTGGCCTCCTACTTCCACACCGTGGACCTCGTGAACTACTTCGGCAGCGAAGGTCCCAGCGGCAAGACCAACTTCAAGGGCCTCCTGCGAGGCACCGACTACACGCCCAAGCCCGCTTACTTCGCCTACCAGTGCCTCTGCGCGCTCTTCGACACGCAGACTGTCCGTGCCGACCTGCCGATGAGCTTCGCGCCCGTCGTCGGTGCCGAGCCGGTGAAAACCGAGGAGATCGTCTTCGCCAGCTTCGCCCGCAACGGCAAGGCGATGCACGTCTATTGGCATCCGTGCGGCCACGAGATGGAGCGTTCCGACGAGCGTATCAACCTCACGCTCGCCACGCGTCCCGATGCGCACCTGACCCAAACCGTCCTCGTGGATCCGCTCACATCCACCGTCTATCAACTTGATGGCGTTGAACAACGCGGGGACCAATGGATTCTCGCCGACGCCCCGCTCGCCGATCATCCGCTTATCGTGACCGACCGCGCGGTGGCGCTGGGGTGAGCGGTTGCACATTTTTCAACGCGCTCTGCACAAAACGGTGCTGCGGGGCTGGAATCAACAAGTAGTATTGGCGGCTATGAACTATTCACGACGAGCCTTCATCAAATGGAGCGCCGGCACTGTCGCGTTGGCGGCATTGAAACCGTCCTGGCTCCAGGCTGCCGTCGCAGATTCGTTTGCCGGGTTCGGCCTGGCTGCTGCCGGCAAGCTCAAGACACGGCCGTCGTCGGACATCAAGGCGTCATCGTTGTCGGTTGGCTACGAGACGCTCGACCGCAAACATTTCGATCCCGCCAGGACCTACACGCACGCCGCGCAGCTCGGCGTGAAATGGGCGCGTTGCCAGACCGGTTGGGCGCGCACGGAGAAGACGCGCGGCCAGTATGATTTCGGCTGGCTCGACGAGGTCGTGGACGGGCTGTTAAAGATCGGCATCCAGCCGTGGTTCAACCTCGGCTACGGCAACCCGCTTTACACGCCGAAGGCTGATGTGACGGCGGTGGGTTGGGTGCCGGTGTTCGACGAGGCGGCGATGGACGGATGGAAGAAGTTCACCGCAAAGCTCGCCGAGCATTTCAAGGGACGCGTGCGGCACTACGAGATTTGGAACGAGCCGAACATCACCCCCTTCTGGAAGCCCGGCAAACCCGACGCGGCGGCCTACGCGAAGCTGGTGAAGGACACTGCGCCAATCATCCGCCAGCGCGTGCCCGACGCGGTCATCATCGGCTGCGCGTTCGCCCGCGTGCCGATGGATTACCTGAAGAAGTGCCTCGAAGCCGGCCTCGCGGAGCATGTGGACGTGGTTTCCTACCATCCGTATCGCGAAGTGCCGGAGGCGGGCTACGAGGAGGATGTGCGCGGCGTGCGCGAGTTGCTCGCCCAGCACAACGGTTCGCGCATCAAGCTCTGGCAGGGCGAGTGTGGCTGTCCGTCGCAGAAAGGCGGCGCGGGCGCTCTCAGCAAGACCGACTGGAATGAGACGCGCCAGGCGAAGTGGCTGCTGCGGCGCATCGTCAGCGACCTGCGGATGGAGGTCGAGTTGACCTCGTATTTCCTCATCGTGGACTTGGTGGGCTATCGCGGCAGCACGAACTGGAAAGGCTTGTTACGCGGCTCGAACTACACGCCGAAGCCGGCCTTCTTTGCTTACCAGAACCTCTGCGCATTGTTCGACGCCGAAACCCGAAAGGCCGACTTGCAGGTGAAGGTCGATGGCGCGGGCGACGCGGCTGTGGTGACGGCTAGCTTCCAGCGGCGCGGCCAACCGCTCTATCTCTTCTGGACTCCCGCCGATCTGACGAAAGACGTGCCGCCGCAGAAGGTGAAAGTGACAGTCGGCGACAAGCTGAAATCACCATCGCTCCTCGATCCGCTGACAGGCGCGGTTTACAGGATCACGGCGTTTGATGCGTTGCCGCTGACGGATTACCCGTTGATCATTGCTGGCGAGACCACGTTTCAAACAGGGAACTGACATGATGTCGCACGTAAGACTGATGATTGCCGTTTGCCTGTTCGCGGTGCCCGTCCGAAGCGCGTGGGCTGACGGGCCGGCGGAGCCGAAACCGCCGTTTCCGATGGTGATGCCGACTGCGGCGGTGTTTCCGTCGCGGACCTTCGACATTCGCGACTACGGCGCCGTGCCGGGCGGTGAAACGCTCAACACGAAAGCGATTGCGGCGGCCATTGCGGCGTGTGTGCAGGCCGGTGGCGGACGCGTGTTGGTCCCGGCGGGCGTCTGGCTGACGGGGCCGGTGCATTTGCGCAGCAAGGTGGAACTGCACGTCGCCGAGGGCGCGGAATTGCGATTCAGCAAGAACTACACCGATTATCTGCCAGTGGTTCACATGCAGCGCGGCGGCGTGCGTTGCTACAACTATTCGCCATTGATTTATGCGCGCGATTGCACCGATGTCGCCGTGACCGGGGCCGGCACGTTGAACGGACAGGGCGATGCGTGGTGGCCGTGGAAGAAGAAACAACCGGGCATGGATCGGCTGTTTGCAGCCGGCGCGAGACAATTGCCCATTGAACATCGCGTGTTCGGCACCGAAGCGGATGGCGTCCGTCCTCCGTTCATCCAGACGATTGATT
>JBAZIR010000544.1:0-3172 GCA_041651735.1 Verrucomicrobiia bacterium
TGCGTTTGAACTCGGATGCCAACCGGTCCAGATCCGCAGGCACGGAGAGACTGGTGCCATCAGCACACTCCATCCGAACAGTTTCGTCATGGAACGTGATTTCCCGATCCGCAATGACACCCAATTCCATCCAAATCTGGTAAAAAACCGAAGATGGATTCGTGCCAACGAGCCAACGCAGGCATCCGTCGAAGACGTAAGGTCCGCGATCCCACGAGGTGCACAATCCGCCAGGCACCGCGCCCATTTCAAGAATCTCAGATTGAATGCCGTTCATCTGCAGATAACAACCGCAGGAAAGTCCGGCAATCCCGCCGCCAATGATGATGACTCTTCCGGCTGCAGTCTTTGGGTGTGTGTGCTCCACGTTCATCGTTTCAATTGATGGGAATTTTGATTCAGTGCATCCAGAGGTGGGGCGCTGGCTTACGGCATGCTTTCGGCTGTCGTGGACTGCGTTCGCAAACAACTTGGGCCATGTTGATGACGCTTTTTCGCGGAATTCGATCGTATCACCAGCATGAGATCACTCCCGCGTGGCCCCCAAAGGACCACCCGCTCGCAGCAGGCGCGCCACTGTGCCAACCGCCTCGCGCAGATGTTCCGTCGTGTGTTCCGCCGAGATGAAGAAACGCAAACGCGCCTGGTCTTCGGCCACCGCCGGATAGATCATCGGAAAGACGTTGATCCCTTCTTCGAAGAGCGCAGCGGACAGACGCAGGCACCGCACTGAGTTGCGCACGATGACAGGAACCACGGCGGTATCGCGAGACAAGCCCGTGTCCAAACCGGCTACGCGCGCCTCAGCCAGAAACAACCGTGTATTGTCCATCAGCTTTGCGACTCGCCACGGCTCCTGTTCGATGAGACGCAACGCTGTCAGCGCCGCCGCTGCATTCGCGGGTGGCATGCCAGCACTGAAGACGAAACCGGGCACGGTATACTTGAGGTAGTGGATCAGCCGGCGGCTGCCTGCAACATAGCCGCCAACGCTGGCCAAGGACTTGCTGAGAGTTCCCATCCACAAATCCACCGCTTCCGGCTCGACGGCGAAGTGCTCACCCACGCCACGTCCCGTCCGTCCCATCACCCCGAGCGAGTGGGCCTCATCGACGAAGATCGATGCGTTGTGCTGCCGCGCCAGGGAAACAAGCCGCGGCAGGTCCGGGTAATCACCATCCGTGCTGTATGCGCCGTCCACGACAAGAAGCGCCTTGTCGGCATCGGCGCGGTTGCGCCGGAGGAGATCGTCGAGCACACTCAAGTCGTTGTGAGAGAAGGACAGACGCTTCGCACTCGACGTCTGGCAGCCGAAAATGATGCTGTTGTGGACAAGCTCGTCGTGGATCACGAGATCTCGCGCCCCAAGGATGTGGCTTAAGATCGCCACATTCGTGGCGTAACCGGCGGTGAAAACCATGGCGTCTTCCACGCCCAAGAAAGCCGCGAGAGCCTGCTCGAGTTCCCGATGCAACGGGCGCTCACCCGATGCCAGCCGACTGGCCGAGGCCGAGGTGCCGAACCGCTCGATAGCGTCCTGGGCCGCGCGCTTGACCCGCGGATCCCCGGCCAGGCCCAAGTAGTTGTAGGAGGAGAAGTTTATCAGCTTCCGGCCGCCGATGTTGACCGTGTCTGCGGCCGCGCCCTCGATGGTGTGAAAACAAGGATCGACCAGACCCAAACCGCCGAGATACTCCCTGCGCGCAAAGAACTCGGCCACCTCGGGGGCGTCTGCCAGGCGCCCCACCGACGAGCCACGGCGCACGGGTTGCCCATCGGCTCCCGTCCCCCGGTTGTCACCAGCGCGGGTCTGGAGGAGTTGCCTCAACACCGCCCTCTTTGTCTCCGGATCAAAGGAAGAACGATCTTCAGGCATTTGTTCTTTGCTCCTTTGTCTGGATCTTCACTCGCCCTCGGTTGATGCATTCGCTTTTGCTGTGTCGGCAGAACAGCGCGCAGCCATCTTCTCTGCCAGTTGCTGCACAGACGGGCCGGTCATCAGTTCCATGGACGAGATGTGCGCGCCCATTCTCCCTTCGAGGGCCACCGCCAATTCCACTGCCATCAACGAGTCGAAACCCAGACTGCGGATGGGTTCGGCGGTGTCGATCTTCTCTCGAAGCAGGCCCATGGTGTCAGCCACGATCTGGTGGATGCGATCGGCCAGATAGGGCACCCGTTTCTCGGGCGGCAATGCCCTGACTGAAGCGGCGAGGTCGCCCTCTGCTGTCCCCTCACTGGTCGCATGCGCCGACATAAGATGGGCCAGCACCGGTTGTGCTCCAGCGTGGGGATGGACTACAGCCCATCGCTTCCAGTTCACCGCGAAGGCGCCGATCTGCACCGGGTCAAGCCGCACCAGCCGATCAAGCACTCCAAGCACTTCATCGTTGTCCAGCGGACGCATGCCGAGACGCTCCAGTTGCTGCCGCAGACCATCGGCTCGGGCCACCATTCCTGTCTCACCCAGCACACCCCAATTGATAGCAAGGGCCGGCAACCCGTCGGCCCGGCGCTTTTGCGCGAGCGCATCAAGAAAGGCATTGGCCGCCGCGTAGCTGGCCTGGCCGGCGTTGCCGACGAGTGAAGAGACTGACGAGAATAGAATAAAAACGTCGAGGTCAAGGTCCTTCGTGCACTCGTGCAGATTCCATGCGCCTTTGACCTTGGGAGTCATGACGCGCACTAGTTTGTCATCCGTAATCGACGGGATGAATCCATCTTCCATGACTGCGGCAGAATGCACCACTCCCCGAAGCGTCGGCATGCCAATGGATTCGGTGTCTACCAGAGCGCGGACCTCGTCCAGGTTGGCAACATCTGCCTTCACGGCGTGAACTCTGACTCCAAGCCCTTCCAGTTCTGCAATGCCCTGCAAGGCATCAGGAGTATCGCTGCCACGGCGACCCGCCAACACCAGGTTGCGAACGCCACGGGCCACGGCCCATTTGGCCACGGTTAATCCAAGCCCGGTCAATCCGCCGACGATGAGCCAGGCGCCTCGAAGGATCGGCGACGCATCATCCGGCAACTCGGGATGTACCACAACAGCCGGATCGTCGAAAGACAACACGAGTTTGCCGATGTGCTGCGAGCGAGACATGGACTTGAACGCCTCGGTTGCTTTCGAGATCGGCAGACTCTTTGATGGCAGGGGCGTCAGGCGTCCCGT
>JBAZIR010000545.1:0-3168 GCA_041651735.1 Verrucomicrobiia bacterium
CGCCGGCGACACCCTCCCCTTCCGCCGCGCCTGCCACGCAGCCCGCGGCCCCGGCGACTCCGATGGCTGAACAACCGGCAACTCCCGCGGCTGCACCCGCGCAGCCGGCGACCCCTGTTGCCGCACAGCCATCCCCTGCTGCACCTGCACAACCAGCGCCAACGGCTCCTGCGCAACCCACTCCAACAGCCGCCCCTGCCGCTCCGCCAACCGCCACACCGGCGCCGGTGACACCCGTTGCTGCACAGCCAGCGCCAGCCACTCCCGCGCCCGCAGCCGCAATGCCGCCACCCCAGCCTGCGGCGCAAGCGCCCGCTCAAGTGGCGGCAGCAACGCCGCCGCCCGCGCCCGCAGCGCAGCCGCAGAAAAAGCTCGTGGAGATGACGCAGGACGATCTGATGGCGAATCTGCCGGTGAACGCGAGAGTAGCCTATCGGACGGCGCGTTCGACCGCCGAGTCAAAGGGTGACATGATTGGTCTGCGTTCATGGTTTGGTCAATGGCGACGGTATCTGGCAGACCCGATGCGCGCGGTGTTGGAATTGGACATGGCGAGCCTGCTGATCCAAAGCAAGGCCAGCTATCCCACTGAATCGGCCGCGAAGGCCGCGAAGCGGGGAAACGCGAACGAAGCTGGGATGCTGATCAGCGGCATCGTCTCCCGCAGAATCAACAACGCCGAGTTGTCAGAGATGGTGGCGAAGGTCAGACAGGACGTTGACCGCGAACTCGAACAGACCAAGTAGCGGCAAAGCAAGGCCGGATGTTTCAGAATCTTTCCGATAAACTCCAGACCGTTTTCAAGAACCTCCGCGGTTTTGGAAAACTGACCGAGAAGAACGTCGCCGATGCGCTGCGCGAGGTGCGCATGGCGTTGCTCGAAGCCGACGTCAACTACAAGGTCGCGAAGGATTTCATCGAGTCGGTCAAAGGCAAGGCGCTCGGCCAGACGGTGCTCGATAGCGTCACGCCCGGCCAACAAGTCGTCAAAATTATCTTCGACGAACTCGTGGCGCTGATGGGCGTGCAGCAGGCGGCGCTCGATCTAAGCCAGTCGCCGTCGGTCATCTTGCTCTGCGGTTTGCACGGTTGTGGCAAAACCACCACCGCCGGCAAGCTGGCCCGCCTGCTGACCAAACAGGGCCATCATCCGCTGCTGGCCGCATGCGACGTATACCGGCCCGCCGCCGTCATGCAGCTCCAGACGCTTGGCAAACAGCTTGGCATTCCAGTTCACGCTGTGCCGGGCGAGACGGACGTGCTGAAGATCGCGCGCGGGGCGATGGAGGCAGCGGCGGCGCAGGGGCAAAACGTCATCATCTTCGACACCGCCGGACGGTTGCAGATTGACGAGCCGCTGGTGCAGGAACTGGTGCGATTGAAGGAAGTGGTGGCACCGCGCGAAATTCTTCTCGTAGCCGACGCCGCCACGGGCCAGCAGGCGGTGGACATTGCTTCCCGCTTCAACGCCGCGCTGGGCCTGACGGGTATCATTTTGACCAAGCTCGACGGCGATACCCGTGGCGGCGCGGCGCTTTCGATGCGGGCGGTCAGCGGCAAACCCATCAAATTGGTCGGCGTAGGCGAAAAACTGGAGGATTTGGAGCCATTCCACCCCGACCGGATGGCGTCGCGCATCCTCGGCATGGGCGACGTGGTGAGCCTCGTGGAGAAGGCTCAGGCGACGTTCGACGAGGCGCAGACGGAGAAAATGCAGGAGAAACTGCGCAAGGCCGACCTGAATCTGGAGGATTTCCTCGACCAGATGCAGCAGTTCAAAAAGATGGGTCCCCTAGAGAATGTGCTTGGCATGTTGCCCGGCATGAGTAACATACGCGACCTTTCGGTTGAGCAGAAACAGCTCAAGCGTATGGAGGCGATCATCCAGTCGATGACGCCTGCCGAACGCCGAAGGCCCGAAGTGATAGACGGCCATCGGCGCCAACGCATCGCCCGCGGCAGCGGCACGACCGTAGCCGACGTGAACCAGTTGTTGAAACAGTTCGGGGCGATGAAAAACCTAATGAAGCAAATGCCACGGCTGGGCCGAAAAATGGCCAAGATGGGTGGCTTCAAACTTCCGGTGCGCTGAAGCGGCCGGTCAGGAGACGTGAAATGGCAGCAGCGATTCGGTTAACGCGGATTGGTGGCAAGAACGACCCATGCTATCGCGTGGTGATCGCGCACAAGCGCGGTCCTCGCGACGGCAAGAACATCGAACAGGTCGGCACCTACGATCCGCGCAAGAAGGAAAACAACTGCGTGTTGAAGTTGGATCGCGTGGACTACTGGCTGCGTTGTGGCGCCCAGCCCACCGAGACAGTGACCAACCTGATCCGCGCCGCGCGCAAACAGGCCGCCGCGGCCGCCGCGGCAGCGCCCGCGCCCGCAGCCGAAGTCAAACCCGCCTGACGTGCGGTGACTCGCGTTGTTGAGCGATGCCCATGAAACAGTTTGTGGAGTATGTGGCCCGGGCGTTGGTGGACAATCCCGACCGCGTCCAAGTCACGGAGGTGGAGAGAAACGGCGCTCTGGTTCTGGAACTGAGCGTTGATCCGTCGGATTTTGGCCAAGTGATTGGCAAACAGGGCCGTGTTTGCTCGGCGATCCGCGCGTTGCTCAGTTGCGCGGCGGGCAAGCTCGGGCGTCGCATTGTTTTGACCATTTTAGAGCCGCCGGACAGGCCCAAGCCCGTCGGCGAAGACGCAGCGCCGTCCGAGGAGCCGGCCCCGGAAGCGTAGCGTTGTGCAACAGCCGACGGTGACGCCGTCGCGCGGAGTCTGTCCGTGAAGTTCGACATCCTGACAATTCTTCCGGAAATGCTTCGCGGCCCGCTGGATGAGAGCATTCTAAAGCGAGCGCAGGAGAAGCAGTTGGTGGAGATTTGCGTGCGCAATCTGCGGGATTGGACGCATGACAAGCACCGCACGACCGACGACCGGCCGTTCGGCGGTGGACCAGGCATGGTCATGAAGCCGGAACCGATCTTTGAAGCAGTCGAGGAGTTGAAGCGCGGCAGCCCGGGCGCGTGGGTTGTCATGCTCACGCCGCAGGGCCGGCGCTTCGACCAACAAGCGGCGCGCGGCTTGGCAACACGCGAACACGTGATCATGATCTGCGGCCATTACGAAGGCGTGGATGAACGTGCGCGCGAAGCGCCGGCGGCCG
>JBAZIR010000546.1:0-3163 GCA_041651735.1 Verrucomicrobiia bacterium
CACGGGCAAGACGGACTGGAACTTCACCTACGAGGGCAAACCCTACGACTCCGACAAGTGGGGCGACCTGAAATCCCACCAGCCGTTCTACGCGCAGATCAACTTCCATGAGACGCACCGGAAGTTCAACGGTGAGAAGCGCGCCGACCCGGCCAAGGTGATCATCCCGCCGTACTATCCCGACCATCCGGTGACGCGCGCGGACTGGGCGGCGTATCTCGACGCGGCTACGGAACTGGACCGCAAGATCGGCCTCATCCTCGAGCAACTCAAAACCGAAGGTCTTGCGGAAAACACCGTGGTCATCTTTTTCGGCGACAACGGCCAGGCGCACGTGCGCGGCAAACAGTTTTGTTACGACAGCGGCCTGCGCGTGCCGCTCATCATCCGCTGGCCCAAGGGCGTGCCCGCGCCCGGGAACTTCAAGCCGGGCACGGTGGACAACCAGCTTCTCGACTCGATTGACTGGAGCGCGACGACGCTGGCCATCGCGGGCGCGCCGAAGCCGCCGAAGATGCAGGGCCGCGTCTTTCTCGGCGACCGCGCCGAGCCGCCGCGCGAGTATTCGTTTGGCGCGCGCGACCGCTGCGACGAGACGGTGTTCCGCTTCCGCACGGTGCGCGACGCCCGCTATCGCTACATCCGCAATTTCACGCCGGACCGGCCGTTCCTGCAAAAGAACGATTACAAGGAGCGCAGCTATCCCGTTTGGAACCTGCTGAAGGAACTGCACGCGCAGGGAAAGCTCACGCCCGCGCAGGAGGCGCTCTGCGCGCCGACGATGCCGGCGGAGGAACTCTACGATCTCGAAAACGATCCCTACGAAATCAAGAACCTCGCCAGCTCGCCGGAGCACGCCGACGTGATGAAGCGTCTGCGCGGCGCGCTGGAACAGTGGATCGCCGACACGCACGACACGGGCGCAGTCATGGAGCCGCCGGAGATCGCCGCGCGCAAAGGCGCGACCAAGCCCGACACGGATCCCAACACGGGCGGCAAACAGGGCAAGAAACGAAAGAAAGGCAAGACACAGTAAATGAATTCCGCCGATTCACCGGTGGTCATCTGTCCCATCGCCAGGAAACACATCGCCGAATTTCGCGATTGTCTCAACGCAGTGTCTCGCGAGCGGCGCTATCTCGCCTTCCTGAAAGCACCGCCATTGCCGGCGGTCCGCAAGTTCATCCTGGGCAATATTCGGACGGCCAACCCGCAGGTCGTGGCGCTGAAGAACGGCCGCGTCGTCGGCTGGTGTGACATCTGCCGGATGGATCGGCCCACTTACCGGCACGCGGGCGTCTTGGGCATAGGCATCCTGAAAGAGTTTCGTGGACAGGGTCTTGGGCGGCGGTTGATCCTCGCGGCGCTGGAGCGTGCCCGCAAGGTGGGAATCGAGCGGGTTGAGTTGACCGTCTATGTCTCGAACAAGCGCGCCATCCGGCTCTACAAGTCGGTCGGCTTCGTCCGCGAAGGCGTCAAACGCAAGGGGCGCAAGCTCGATGGCATTTACGAGGACGTGTTGATGATGGCGAAGCTGTGATGTCGTGACAACAGCGAGTCGAAGTGGCAAATTGAGACTGATGAACGGCAGACAGGCCGGCGTTGTTTGGTGAAATCAGAAAGGTGATTGCCATGAAAACGGTCTTGCAGCAAACGCGACGGGATTTCCTGAAAACCTCACTGATGAGCGGCCTGGCCATGGCAGCCGGGTCGCGCTTTGCGATCCTGGCTCGCGCGGAAGCAGCGGCGCCCAAAACCACCAGCCGGGTCGCGCTGATGGCGGGGGATGATCGGGCGAACAACGTGTTTCGCGGACTGAAGGTCTTCGAGAAGGAGATCGCAAGCGCCATCGGGAGCCGCCGGGTCGTTCTCAAGCCCAACAACGTGGTCGTGGACGTGCCGCTTTGTGCCACGCACGCGAGTTGCCTGGAAGCCACCCTGGAGTTCCTGAAGTCCATCGGCAAATTGCAGAATGCCGTCATTGCAGAATCTGCTGCGAACGGCCCGGCCATCGAAGGATTCACCAACTACGGCTACACGCGGGTGGCCGAAAAATACGGCGTCAAGATGCTCGACCTTGACGAAGGCGAGGTTCAGATCGTGCACGTCTTCGATGAGAAGGACTTCCGGCCGCACGCCGTGCGCATGTCGAAGCTGTTGCTGGATCGGAACAATTTCATCATCTCCGCCGCGAAACTGAAGACCCACGACCGCATTGTGGCGACGCTGTCGCTGAAAAACATCGTCTTCGGTGCGCCCGTCAAGGATGCCGGTTTCCGTTGGGGCAAGGCGTGCAAACCCGGCGCGAAATGCGACAAGCCCATCGCCCACGGCAGCGGTTTCCGCGCGATCAACTACAACCTGTTCGCGCTGGCGCCGCGGTTGCATCCGCATTTGTCGATCATCGACGGCTACGATGGCATGGAGGGCAATGGTCCCGTGCGCGGCACGGCGGTGGACCACAAGGTTTGCGTCGTCAGTCCCGATTGGCTTGCAGCCGATCGCACGGGGGTGGAATTGATGGGGATTGATTTCGCCAAGATCGGGTATCTGAACTTCTGCGCGCAGGCCCGCATGGGCGAGGCCGACATGAGCAAGATCGAAATCGTGGGCGAGCCGATGTCGAGACACATCAAGTCTTACAAACTGGCCAACAACGTCGAGAAGCAGTTGATCTGGATGACGCCGCCGAAAGTGGAAGGCTGAGTCTTCGCGGACAAGAACGCGTTTCAGAAGAACTTTAAATACGGTCGTCCCTTCGCTTCGCGCAGCAGCAACAGTGCCAGCTCACGCGCGTGATAGTCGCCCCACATCGAGCTTTCACCTCGCGGAATCTTCGAGCCGGGTGGCACATGGTCCCAGCCATTCGGGCGATGGTAGATGGAGTGCAGCAGCAATCCTTCGTGGGCCGGCTTGGAGGAGAGATACGGCTCGGCGAGGAGCGTATCCGTGACCGTGAGACCGGCTTGGAGGTAGCGTCTGCCTTTCGCGCCTCCAAGATAATTGCCGAGGCGGATGAGACCCTGCGCGGCGATGACGGCAGCGGAACTATCCACCGGCTCGTGATCGTTGAACGGGTCGGCGGGTCGGTCGAGGTAGTCGCCGAGTTTTGCCAGACTCGGCGCGCCGGTGTCCCAGTAAGGCACGCCATCGGTTGGCGTGT
>JBAZIR010000547.1:0-3157 GCA_041651735.1 Verrucomicrobiia bacterium
GTCATCGCCAGCGGCTTGTCGCAGAACGTCGGCACACCTTTGCGCAACGGCGTGAGCGCGTATTTCCAATGCTCGCCGGTGCCGTCATCCGGGATGGCCACCGCATCCACGCCCTCGCAACACTCGTCAGCGCTATCGCAGACCTTCGGGATGCCGCACACGTCCGCGAGTTTCTCCGCCGCCGACTTCACCGGGTCCCAAATCTTCACCACCTGCGCTCCCTCGATGCGCTTCTTCGATGCAACGAAAGTTCCCACGAACTGTTTGCGTTTGGCCTCGTCGAAGCCATTGCAGCACGTGGAAAACGCCGTGCCGTGATTTGATCCTTGCACACGCTCCGCGCCCATGTAGCCGTAGGTTGCCGCCGAGATGAGGCCCAGCCTGAGCTTCGGAGCTTCGGCGGCGCCCAGAATGGACGGCAGTCCGAACGGCGACGCGAGTCCACAGGTGATGACAGCGCTGGAAGATTGTTTCAGGAAAGTGCGGCGTGAAGTCTTGCTATCAGCATTCTGGTTCATCGTGTTCCTTATCAAACGTGGTTGAAGCAGATAAGTTGCTATCTATCTTGCCGCCACCGCCGCCACAGGGCAAGCGTTTGGATACCGCAAAGATAACAGGCAGGACGGCTTACTGTTTTGTTTCCGGCAGAAACCATCCCGTCGCCGACGCACTGATGTAGGGTGGAATTCCTTCCATCTTCAAGTCCCAATCCATCGAGGCAAATGCCACTGCGCTCCACACCGCGCCGTCTTTGCCAGGCGGCACTTCAATGTCGAGTGTGCGTCGCGCGTCCGGCGTGGACGCGGCGCTGCGCAGACCGCGAACGAAGCCGCGCGCCTTACCGTCAGCGTCCGACACGCTCATGCCAAACTCGCCCTTGTGCCCGCCGCTGATGGTGAGTTTGAACCGCCGCACGCCTTCGGGCACGCGGAAGAACAGCCGATTAGGCCGGTAGTTCGCCAGCGTCGGCGCGCGCGAGCAATCGAGCACCACGCGGCCGGTCGTGCTTCCCACGTGCCAAATGCCGCGCATGTCGTCCACGATGCGCACCGCATACGTGCCGCGTGACGCGTCAGCGGCGACCGGCACGCTCAACTCGCTCCCCTTGTCGGTGTCGAAAGTCTCGTGCCGGATTTCGCGCCCGTCGGGGCCGATGACCGTGACCGTGCCGGTCAGCGCGCCTTTGAGCATTGAGCCGTGCGGCTTGCGCGTGATAACGATCGTTTCAGCGCCGTCCGTGATCTGAACGAAGAACCGTTTCTCCTTCGGCGCGCGGATGCCGAGGAATGTCGTCGGCGCTGCCTTCGAGAATTTGCGCTGAAGCAAATCGCCGGCGTTGATCGTGACGAGCCGGCGGGCCGGCTCGCAGCAGTCGCGCGCGTCGCGCAGCATGGCCAGCAGCGGCGCGGCAAAACGCGAGAACATGGAGAACCCCTTGCCGTCCCCGCCGGTCGGCGAGGCGATATTCGCGATCATTGCCTCGGCTGCGATGCTCATCAACTCGGCATCGCCACTTTCCTTTGCGGCAAATGCGATGGCGTCGACGCAGACCATGCCGCCCAGCACGCCGGGACGGTCCCGGAACAGCGGACAGCTTGTGTAAGGAAACCCGCCCGCCTCCGGCACCCACATCTGTTTCCAGAACCCGGCCTGACCGATGACTGCCTCGCGCGCCCGCGCATCGCCGGTCTCGATGTAATACTCCTTCAAACCTGAGCCAAGGATGCCCATGAGGAAACATGCGTTGCCGACGCAGAGCTTCGCCCCGGGGATGTGCGAATGTGCGCAGTGGTCGCCTGGTAACGTATGCGGCCAGCCGCTGCCTTGACCCGGCTTGCGCTCGCGCAACGGCACCTCCGCGATCTGCCGCGCCGCGTCGAGATAGAGCGGGTCGAGCGTCGCGCGATACAACGCCAGGATCGCGACCAGCGACCAGCCCGCCGACCGTTCGTGCGTGCCGAGTTTCTTGAATCGCGGCGCCATTCCATAGACGATGTGTTCGCCGAGGCCTTGTGCCGCCTCCATCGCACGCTCGTCGCCGGCCAAATGCCACGCGTCGCACATGCCCTCGGCCCATGTGTGGCCGTTCGCCGCCGTCGCGCCGCCGCCGTAGCCATACGACCAGCCGCGCGCGCCATTCTCGGTCCACGTGCCGGTGTGAAACACCGAGTGCTCGACGTTGCAACCGACGTAGGCCGGATCGGGATACGCGTGCACGCAATCCACGTCGGCCTGATGTCGCGCACCCTCCAGTGCCAAGTGGTAATAACGCCGGTCGCCCGTGCGAGCGAACTGCATGAACAGCGCGTGCGGCAGGTCGTACTCGTTGTTGCCCCAATTGATCTCGCGCTCGCCGTGCCAGTCACCCCAGTTGAAGAACCCATACTCGCGCTTCACCTCCTTGATGCGGAGATGGTCGGCAAAACACCGCTCCATTACTTCGTCCCAGGCCGCGTATTCGTTGCCGCGCTTGGCGACCATCGGTCCCAGCGCGCCGCTGCTCTCATACCACGCCGGCGGCACGACCACGATCAGCGGTTCGGCTGGCGCGGGCAACGCACCACGTTCCAATGCGAAATCCAAACTCATGCGCCGCGTCCGGGACATGCCCCACTTGAACCGATACGCGCCCTCCACAAACGAAAACCGCAGATAATCGGGAAGCTTGCTGTAGCTGGATTCGCCGCGGATGTCCGGCCAGAGTTCCAGCGTGAGCTTTTCACGTTCGGCTCGCAACGCGCACGGGTAGTTCTGCCAGAAATCCTCCACCGACACGCCGATGCCGCGCCCGCCGCCCTCCATCGCCACGCGGCCCGGCGCGCGGCGACCTTTGGCTGGCGACGCGCCGGTCAGCAAGAACGATTGGTCGTCGCGCTGGAACAACCGCGCCGTCGCGGAATCCAGCGTCTCAGTCTGCTCGACATCCGCCAACGCAAAGCGCGCCGTCTGCGCAGACTTCGCCAGTTCCAGCGGCAACTCCACCGAGCGGAAATCGGCGAACTCGTGCTCCAGCGCGTCGTCCACCAATGTGCAGGCAACTTCCACTTTCGAGCTGCCCGCGTAGAACCGCAGCCTCGTGATGTGCCGGAAAAAATTCCCGTCCTTCTCGTTGCTGAGCGGTCCTTCGATGCGAATGCAGGCTGTCAGCGACCCGCTC
>JBAZIR010000548.1:0-3149 GCA_041651735.1 Verrucomicrobiia bacterium
CGATGGACATCCAACCCATTTGGCAGGGGAAGGGCGCGCCGGCCGCGGCCGGAGCGGGCAAAGGCAAGCCGCTCTGGTTGAACTTGCACGCGAAGGGCGGCGTGGTGGGCGGCATGGAGTACTTGGAGTTCGGCGACGAGACGATGGGTTGGCGCGAGGGATTGCCGTTCAAGTTCAGCGTGCGGATTGAAGCCGACAAAGTCGTCGTACGGCCGACCGACCGCGTTTGGATCAACCGGCCGCACAACGAAGCGGGCGACGGTGGCACGCCGGCCATCTGGACTTTCTGGTTCGGCTACAACTCGAAGATTTTCGACCGCAAGCTCATGGCCGCGGGCGTGCCGACCAATTATACCGAGCGGCGCAACCTGTGGATTCTCGACTGGGTTCGACGCCACTATCAGCCCGATACGAACCGCTGGCATTGCTCGGGCAGTTCGATGGGCGGCTGCGGCACCATCTCGTTCGGCTGGCGGCATCCGGAACTGTTCGCCGCGCTTCACGCCCACGTGCCGATTGTCAGCTACACCTACCTCGGCAAGGGCAGTGCGACGCGGCTTGAACCGTCATGCTGGACTGGCACCATTCCGCCAGAGCTGAAAACGAGCGAGGGCGTGTCGCTGCTGGAACGGATGAACGGCGTGAAGTTCGCCGCAGAGGCGAAAGACGATTTGCCGTTTCTATTCATGGTTCACGGGCGTCAGGACGCCTCGATTCCGTGGCAGAACAATCCGCCATTCTACCGTGCGCAGGCAAAAGCGCGGCAGCCGTTCGCGGTCTATTGGGATAATGGCACTCACTCGACGTGCGGCAAGGACGCGCCTCCTGACGTGAAGGCATGGCAACAGCTTTTCCACCGCTTCCGGCGCGACGAGAGTGTGCCGGTGTTCACCCATACCTCGTCCGACCGCAAGCCCGGCAACGGCGACCCGGCTGACGGCGACATCATCGGCTGGATCAACCGCGGCATGGGTTGGAAAGACATCGAGGATACGCCCGACCGCTACGCGATCACCGTAACGGCGGATTATCCGGGCATCGAGTATCCCGTGCATACCGACATGACGCTCCGCCGCTTGCAGCATTTCAAGATCAGGCCTGATGAAAAGATCATTGCCCGCGTCGGTGCCGCCGCGCCGATGAGTATTCAGGCCGACGCACAGGGTTTGCTGACCATCCCCGGAGTGGCCATTGCCTCGCGCGATGGCGTGCGCATCGTCGTTCAGCGTGGTTTGTGAGACGAATTCAATTCATGAGAACACAATTTCGAGACGCGATACGAACCGCAGCGTTGTTCACCATTGTCTTCGGCGTTTCGCAACGAGCGATGGCGGCCGAAGCGATCGAGTGGACCTTCGATAAGCCCACGGAGGTCATCGGCACGGCCAACATCGAATACGGACGCGTCGCCAATGGCGTGCTTGCCGGCTTCACTGCGTGGGACCCGCATTGTTCGCTGCGTGTGCCGAAGGAAGGTTTCGATGCGCGGCAGCTGACGTGGCTGACGGTGCGGATGTATTCCTCTGCCGACGCTGACCTGCTGGACGTTTACTACGGCAGTCCCGATGGGCGATGGTGCCTCGGCGGCAAGCTGCGCGTTCACAAAGGCTGGGCCACATATCGGTTCGACTTGAGCAAGAACCACTGGCGTGAGACCACCGCGGGCGACGCTTCGAAGCAATGGGGCGGACCCGGCAAGCGCGTGAATTCATTCCGTCTCGATCCGGGCAACCAAGCGGACCGCTGGGTCATGATTGACCGCGTGCGCATCGAGCCGGCACAGCCGGATTTTGTCGAAGGCGTCACCGCTGAGCCGCAGGGAACGGCAACGCTCAAGTCGCTGCGCGCGCCAAAGACGGTCAAGGCCGGCGACACGTTGAATGTGACCGTGGAGTTCGAGTCGTCGGTGCCGGAAGGATTGACGAAAGGAACGGCGTTCGTGCGGCTGCGTCACGGCGCGGCAGTGATGAGGCTGGTGGAGCAGCCAGTCACTTTCGACGGCAAGACGCTGACCATCGCGGCAAAGTTTCCCATGTCGCTTTTCTGGAATCCCGGCAGGTTGACGGTCGAGACCGGGTGCTATGAACTCGATGGCGCGCCGGCGCTGGCAGAGATCGCGTTCACCAACCGGCGCGTTGGCACAGTGAAGCCACCCGTCTGCGAGCTGCGGCCCATTGGCGGCGACGCGGCGATCTTCGTCAACGGCAAGCCGATGCCGGGCTTCCTGTATCTCGCTGCGGGCGGGTTGCATCCGGATTATCATCGCGAGACCGCGCAGGCTGGCGTCCATCTTTACAGCGACTGGTTTGGCACCTCGGGTCACGGCGACATGGGACACGTCGCGCCGGACACATACGACTACGGCGAGTATGACCGCTACTTTGGCGCGATTCTTGATCTGGACCCGCAGGCGTATTTCCTGCCGCACATCGGCCTGACCGGCCCGCTCTGGTGGCAGAAGGCGCATCCGGAAGAGATGGGCTTGCGCGAGGACGGTAAACGCGAACCAACGTCATTTGCGTCGGAACTCTGGAAACGCGAAATGGGCGGTGACCTGCGCAAGTTGATCGCCCACTTGCGCTGCGCACCCTACGCCGACCGCATCATCGGTTACATCGTCTACAGTGGCTACACAGCGGAATGGCAGATGTGGGGCACGTGGCAGCCGTCACGCGACGATTACAGCCAGCCCGCGCTCCGGGCGTTCCGAGCGTTTCTTGCGAGCCGCTATGGAACTGACGCGAAGCTGCGCACAGCATGGGCGGACGAGAACGTCACACTGGCCGCGGCGGAGATGCCGCGCTGGGCGAAACGTCGCCCGCCAGGGACGCAGGTGTTGCGCGACCCGAAGACCGAGCGGCAGGCGATGGACTTCTACGAGTTCAGCAGCAACATGACCGCCGACGCGATCCTGCATTTCGCGCGCATCGCGCGCGAAGCCACCGGGGGCAAGGCGCTGGTGGGCACTTACTACGCCTACCTTTCCGCGCACGGCATCAACCAGCAGGATTCCGGGCATCTTGCCGCGAGGCGCGTGTTCGATTCGCCCGACATTGATTTCCTGATGAGCCCTCCGAACTACTGGTATCGCAAGCCCGGCGAGGCAGCCACGTTCATGTCCGCCACCGATTCGCTGAGGATGCGCGGCA
>JBAZIR010000549.1:0-3126 GCA_041651735.1 Verrucomicrobiia bacterium
GAACCGGGTGCTTCGGCTTGCGCGCGCACCCTCGCCAGCCTTCGGTGCTCTCGCGCAAATCCTCATGTTCGAGACACTCAACCGGCAACACCTCGCGCAACTGCGTGCGGCCCCAACCGCCTTTGCCCATCTCGCCGTTGAAGCTCAGCCAGCCACCGAGAAACATCATATGCTTGCCCGCGCGCAATGCCTCCACTGTCAACCGCACGCGGTCCGGGAACGTCAGCGGCTTCTTGCCAAACTGGCTCCGATCGAAGAACTGTGGCGCGAGCTGGAAATTTTTCGACTCCACGTCGGAGAACACGAAGGCGTCATACTCGGCCAGCACTTCCTCATAGCGCCCCGGCGCAAGCCGGTAGAACTCCCACGTCGGCACGCTCGTCACCTGATGAGCGCCGCCTGACTCAAGAGCGTTCTTCAGCCAATGCCCGTAGTTAAAAATGTCCGTGCCTTTCCACGCATAGTTGAAGGGTGTCTCGGCAAACATCGGACCCAGCATCACCGCCCAATCGCCGACGTAGTAGATCTTCGCCATGCACCGTTTCTATCAGACAGCCTCGATACGCGCTTCGCAACGACGGCAAAAAAATGTCGCTATTCTTGCCAAGCCGTTTCAATCTCCCATTTCCCAATCGCGCACGAAACATCATGGCCGACCCGATGGACATCACAGCAAAGACAGGTCTCGCCGCGCCGGTGGAGCGACTGGTGCTTGTGGACGAGGTGGAAAGAACCCAGACAGGGCCGTTCCAATCTCAGAGTCTGCCCGGCCATTTGCTTCACATCGTCATCTCCGGCGAGGTCCAGCAGTGGGCGGAAGGCCGGGCCGAAGTCTTCGGCAAAGGCTCGGTCGTGTGGTATCACGAAAATGAGCCGGTGCGCGGCCGAATCCTGCGCGCGCCGTGGCGTTTCATCACCATCAACTTCCACGCGCCCGCGATTCCTCCACCGCCCGACGACCGGCGCGTGTTACGTGCCGGCCCCGCCACGCTGCGACAAGGCCGCCATCTGCTGGCGATCTGGCGCGACCGCTCGTTGCTGCCGCTGGAACGACAGCTTCGTTGTCACCGCGCGCTGATCGAACTGCTCCAGCATCTGCTGCCTCGCGCCGGCCTCCAGCCGCCGTTGCAGCCGGGCACAAAACTCTGGTGGCGCATCGAGAAACAACTGCGCTCACGACTGGAGGACGCTCACACCCTCGCCGACATCCAACGATCAAGCGGTTTCAGCATTCGCACGATCATACGTGCCTGCAAGGCAGCCACTGGTGCGCCGCCGATGAAGCGGCTGAAGGAAATCCGCCTCGGCTATGCGCATGGACTCGTGCAGCACTCGGACCTGCCGATCACTGAAATCGCCTTTCGTGTCGGCTACGCCCGATCCCAGGAATTCTCGCGCGACTATCACCACCGCTTCGGCTGCACACCGCGCGAAGATCGTCGCCGCCCGCCCGGCTATCGCCGTCTGGAGCGGCCACCCTCTGCAACGTGAAAGGGGTTGCTGCGAATCGCAACCCCTTTCTCGCTTCGGCTCTGGTTTGACGAACACTGGCAACAATGTTCCCGTGAAACCGACCTGTCTCCGGCGGAGCCTGCACCGACATCAATGCTGTGTAACCACTTGATCGTCAGGGGAACGTTCGGCGTTGGCGGCAGCGCAGAACTTGCCCGCAGCAATCCCCTGCGGCTTCTGTTTTTTGGACGGCCAACCACCTTGTGCATCAGCCAGCAGAAATTCCACGTGGTTGTCCATGTAGAGAACGTTTCCGCCGTCTTCACCGTGGTTGCTGCCCAAACCTTGTTTCGCCCATCGCGGCGCGGACACAGAAGTATCGGCAAGCTGGTCGCACACCAACGGCAGCTCATCTGTGTTCACCCCACCGAGGCCAAATGCGTAGGCGTAGGAATTTTCACCGGCCTTCAGTGTCTCGCCACGCGCCCCGCCCGCCGATGACGTGTCGGTAACATCGTCGGCGCGATAACCGCGTGTGGCGGCACTCCTGCAGACAAACACCGCCTCCTTTTTGATCCAGCGGGGGAACATCAGCGCGAAGTGTTTGTTCGCGCTGTCGGTTGCCGACCCGGTAAACGGGTAGCGTCCTTCGTTGTCCTGCGCATAGGCGTGCAATGCAAGGCCCACCTGCCCCAGATTTTTCGAGCACGCAGTGCGATGCACCTTCTCTATCACCCTGGCATACTGCGGCATGACCATGCCCGCCAAGATGCCAATGATGGTCATCACCACCAACAGTTCGACGAGCGTGAATCCTTGTGTGTGCAGTCGGCTGCGCGTTGCGGAGTTGATTGGGTTCGTTTTCATCGTCGGCTCCTTTCCTTCAGTTGTTGTTCTGCCCGCAACTCAACTTACCGGAGACCCGACGACGGAAAAGTAAAAGGGCTGTAAAAGGTTGCCGGCTGTCATTGGAGCGAGCGAGCGCGCAGCACGCGCCGTCGTGTCGAAGCGATGCGCTCTCCGCGCGTCATCATGCCGGCTGAGGATGCCGGCGCTACTTGATGGGGAACCTCACTGTAAACACCGCGCCTCCGCCGGGCGCGTCACTGCAACTGATCTTCGCGTTGTGAGAGCGAGCCAGCGCCTGCACAAGCGCCAGACCGAGGCCAAGACCCGCCGGCAAATCCCTGCCGTCTCCCCGAGCGAACGGCCGGAACAGCCGGTGGCGCATCGCAGCAGAAACGCCCGGGCCGTGATCGGCAACAGCCAGCGCCACCTCGTCGCCATCTCGCGCGAGTGTCACACGAATCGTGCGATCCGCCGCTGCACGCGAGTATTTCTCAGCGTTGTCCAGGAGGTTCTGGAGAATTTCGGCGACGGCATCGCGGTCGAAGCACACTGGCGGCAGATCGTCCTCAATCACGGTCTCCACTCGCGCACCGGCGGCCTCCAGCGCCGGCTGCTGGCGCGCGACACTCTCTCGCGCGACCACGCCAAGATCACCAGGCTCCAGACGCACTCGCAACGTGCCGCGCTCCAGACGGGTGAAACCAAGCACATTGGTCACAACGCGACTGAGCCGCTCGACTTCGCCGACGATGCGGCGGGCGTAGTCCTTTGTGCGCGCTGGGTCGCCAAGCCCATCAGCCAACATCTCGCCATACATCCGCAGCC
>JBAZIR010000550.1:0-3098 GCA_041651735.1 Verrucomicrobiia bacterium
GACGCAGACCAAGCGCAGGCAAGCAGATTGAAACCGACCTTCCCCTTGTCTGGACTATTTCCAGAAATTTGTGGGAAGGAAACCTGCCACCGGCACTCGAATCCGATTCTGGGACTTGCGAGCCGCAACCCGCCCTCTGACCGTGGAGCACAATTGGCAGCAATCGCTGACCCGCAGCGCGCGATTGGCATCCAACAGCCGAACCCCGCAACGTTTGCAAAACCGATTTATTTCCGAACGAACATTACGACTGATTTCGGACTGATTCTTCATTATGTAACACCCTTCACCAGGTTGTTCAATTTGTCAAATTTTGCTGTTAATACACACTTCATTTGACATCACCTCCCCTGCCGCCGTTGAATCAATGTGATTTCGTAACCATCTGGTAAGTAAGCAGAAACGATTATTTCATCAATATTTCCGCAGCGTGTGTCGTGCTGACAGGCACGTCGGGTATCTTCAGATGTATCAGGTCCGGCTGAACTTGCACTGCGCTGGTTGAGGGATAGTGGCGAATCTAGTTCAACTCATTGCTGTTGCGCATCTTCAGTGGCAATAACTCCCAGCCGTCCGCTCATGCCGCAGCTTGGTTCCTTCAGGCTGAGTGATTCTTGCAGACTGAAATCTGTATCTCCAGATCGTTCGAACGGTAGTGCGCGTGCAGTAGTTTCATGAGGACGGCAGCAATCGCAACTCATCCTCGTGGGAGCTGCGGTTTGCTCCAGCCCTGATTTCACCGTTGATTTAGCCGTCGCAGCGAGCTAGTTAATACGAATCCCGACGCCGGGCCTGTGCTGCCGGCGTCGTTCGTTGTTGAGAAGCGAGATACGACATGAGCAAGAAAACCGATGCGAAGAAGATGCGCGCTGCGCAGCCGGCTGCCCCGGCTGCCGCTGCCCCGCCCTGCCCCACTGGCACCCAGCCGATGAAGGGCGCCGATATCCTGGTTGCCTGTCTTGAGCGCGAGGGCGTCGAAGTCATCTTTGCTTATCCGGGCGGCGCTTCGATGGAAATTCACCAGTCGCTGACCCGCTCGAAGCAAATCCGCACCATCCTCTGCCGCCACGAGCAAGGGGGCGCGTTCATGGCCGGCGGTTACGGTCGCGCGACCGGCAAGGCCGGTGTTTGCATGAGTACCAGCGGCCCCGGCGCAACCAATCTCGTCAGCGGCATCGCCGATGCTTACATGGACTCGATCCCGCTGGTGGCGATCACGGGCCAGGTGGCGCAGAGCATGATCGGCAAGACGGCGTTCCAGGAAACCGACGTGTTCGGCATGACGCTGCCGATCGTCAAGCACAGCTATCTGATCACCGATATCAACGACCTGCCGCGCATCATCAAAGAAGCGTTTTACGTCGCGCAGACCGGCCGTCCCGGTCCGGTCGTGATTGATATTCCCAAGAGCATCCAGCAGGCGACCGCGGTGCCGGTGTTCCCTGACAAAGTGAATTTGCCGGGCTACACCGCCAAGCCGGTGGACGATGATCTCGACGCGAAGCTCGCGAAGCTCGCCGCCCTCATCGCCAAGAGCGAACGCCCCCTCATTTACTGTGGCGGCGGCATCATCAGTTCCGGCGCGCACAAGGAATTGTTGGAATTTGTTGAGAAGACGCAGATTCCCGTGGCCACGACACTCACGGGTTGTGGCGGTTTCCCTGAAACGCATCCGCTGTCGCTGAAATGGCTCGGCATGCACGGCACCGTCTATGCCAACTGGGCCGCCGACAACGCCGACCTGCTTCTTGCATTCGGCGTGCGCTTTGACGACCGCGTCACCAGCAAGGTGAGCGAGTTCTGCAAGCACGCGACCATCGTCCACATTGATATTGATCCAAGTGAGATCAACAAGAACAAGCCCACTCACCTTTCGGCGGTCGCCGACGTGCGCCTCGCGTTGAAGAAGTTGAACAAGATCGCGAAGCCGCCAGCGCACAAGTTCAAGGTGTGGCGCGCGAAGATCGCGGAACAAAAGGCGAAGCATCCGCTCCACTACAAGGTCACGGACGAGGCATTGCGCAGCCAATACGCTCGTGACTTCCTTAAAGGCGACTCGTCGCAGATCATCATGCCGCAGTTCGTCGTCGAGCAGCTTTGCGAGCTGACGCAGGGCGAGGCCATCATCGCCACGGGCGTGGGCCAGCACCAGATGTGGAGCGGCCAGTACTACACCTTCACACAGCCCCGGACGTTCCTGACGAGCGGCGGTCTCGGCGCGATGGGTTTCGGTTGGCCTGCGGCCATCGGCGCGAAAGTGGCGCGCCCAAACAGGCAGGTCGTTGACATTGACGGTGACGGCAGCTTCCTGATGAACGTGCAGGAGCTGGCCACTGCTCACATCGAACACATTGCGGCCAAGGCGATCATTCTCAACAACCAGCACCTCGGCATGGTGGTGCAATGGGAGGATCGTTTCTACAAGAGTAACCGTGGCCACACCTATCTCGGTGACCCGCGCAACCCGCACGTCATCTATCCCGACTACGTGAAGATGGCGAACAGCTTCAACGTTTTGGCGGAGCGCGTGCTCTACAAGAAGGACGTGCGCGCCGCCTTGGAACGGATGCTGGCGTGCAAGGAACCTTACCTGCTCGACATGATCACGCCCTATACCGAGCACGTGTTGCCCATGATCCCGGCCAACACGTCGTTCAAGAGCATCATCATCGAGTAGTCTTGCGCCGCTTGCTGGCGCGGTTACTGGAAGCTCAACATCTCAATCAACTCCGCGCCGCGGTGGGTGAATTGCCAGCCGCGGCGCTTCGCGTCGCGCTCCACCATCCGCCGCGCGGGACAGGCGTTGACGGCGGGTTCGTTCACGGACAGCACGCGGGCCGCGGGCATTGTCACATCTGTCCTTGGCCGCACGAACGTCGGCACGCCGACCGCCATAAACCAAACCTCATACGCCGTTACAGGCGCGGGCTCGGGGCCGTTGACCATGCACCACTGCTGCGCCCGCATGAACGACAGCGGCGCCCGTCGCGCCGGGAAGAGCACCGTGAACGCTATCGGCTGCGACTCCATGTGTTTACGAAAGTTCATCGACGGCTTCTCGTGTGCCGTCATGAAGATCGGGGCCGGGTCGATGCCCT
>JBAZIR010000551.1:0-3096 GCA_041651735.1 Verrucomicrobiia bacterium
AGCTGAGCTACGCCCCCGCCAGGGGGAAAGCGTCCTGAGAGGGTATTCAGCCAAGTTGCGAAGTCAACTGGAAACCTAAGAAGAACTCTGATAAGAATTGAAGCTTTATGGACAGGCTCAAAGCCCTCAATCAACCGCAACGGGTCGTCGTGAAGATCGGCACCGGCTTGCTGACCAACGCCAAGCGGCAGCTTGACCTGGGCCGCGTGGCCGCGCTCGCCGACCAAATCGCCGCGCTCCGCCTCAATTCCATCGAGGTGGTCGTTGTTTCTTCCGGTGCCATCGGCGCGGGCATGGGCGAGCTGGGCATGACCGCGCGCCCGACGGCTCTGCCGGAACTTCAGGCCTGCGCCGCCATCGGCCAGTGCAAGCTTATGTCGCTCTACGCCGAGGCATTTCGACAACACCGCCTGTATGTCGCCCAGATTCTGCTGACGCGCACCGACCTCAGCGATCGCGTCCGCCATCTCAACGTGCGCAATACCATTGACGCGTTGCTATCGCGCGGCGTGGTGCCGATCATCAACGAAAACGACACCGTCGCCGTGGACGAGATTCGTTTCGGCGACAATGACCGGCTCGCCGCGCTTACGGCGGCTCTGTTGCCCGCCGACCTGCTCGTCATCCTGACCACTGCGCATGGCCTCATGACCCAGCCCGACGGCAGCGGCGAGCGGATTCCCTTCGTGGCGCGAGTGGACGAAAACATCATGAAACTCGCTGGCGGCGCGGCCAGTGCCCAATCCGTCGGCGGCATGATTTCCAAACTGCAGTCGGCCAAGATCGTCCACGCCGCGGGCATTCCGCTGGTCATTGCCAACGGCCGCGCCCCCAGCGTGCTCGCCGACGTGCTTACCGGCAAGGACATCGGCACACTCTTCGCGGCTTCACAAACAAAGATGGCGGGCCGAAAACGCTGGATTGCGTTCTATCACCGTCCTTCAGGTTGGTTGGTGGTGGACGCCGGCGCCAAACAAGCGTTGATCGCCCGCGGTTGCAGTCTGCTTGCGCGCGGCATCATCGAGGTGGGCGGCGAGTTTGCCGCCGACAAGGTTGTTTCGCTTCGAGACCAGGAAGGCAGCGAATTCGCGCGGGGGGTGGCGCGGTTTTCCGCGGGCGACGTGCGGAAGATTTGTGCCGCCAAGAGCTGCGACGTTGCCACCGCGCTTGGACGGAAAGCGAAGCCGGAGGTTGTCCATCGCGACGACTTGGTGCTACTGTGATTTTGCTGTGACACTAAAAGAAGAAATCCGATTGCTTGGCGAACAAGCGCGCGGCGCTGCCCATCGGCTCGCCGTGTTGACGACGACGCAAAAGAACGAGTGTCTCTCTGCGATGGCCGACGGTCTGATTGCGGGCCGCGACATTATCCAGAAGGCAAACGCCCAGGACCTCGTTGCGGGCCGGGCCGCCGGACTTTCCGCTGCATTGCTCGACCGGCTTGCTCTCAACGACAAGCGCATAGAGGCGATGGCCCGCGGGCTCCGTGAGGTTGCCGCCCTCCCCGACCCGGTCGGTCGTGTGCTGGAGAATCGTGCCCGCCCCAACGGTCTGCGGCTGCAAAAGGTTGCCGTGCCTATTGGCGTCATTGCCTTCATCTACGAATCGCGGCCCAACGTCACGGCCGACGCCGCGGGTCTTTGTCTCAAGGCCGGTAACGCAGTCATTTTGCGTGGCGGCAAGGAAGCCATCCAGTCCAACCGTGCCATCGCCAGCGTCCTGCTCGACAGCGGTTCGCGCGCCGGCCTGCCCGCTCACGCCGTGCAACTCGTCCAGACTACCGACCGTGAGGCCGTGCGCGAACTCGTGCAGCTTACCGGCTTGGTGGATGTCGTTATCCCGCGCGGCGGCGAGACGCTTATTCGCGCGGTTGCCGAAAACGCCCGTGTGCCGGTCATCAAGCACTATAAAGGGGTGTGCCACGTCTTCGTCGATCGCGACGCCGATTTCGACATGGCCGAGCGGATCGTGCTCAACGCCAAGTGCCAGCGTCCCGCCGTTTGCAACGCAATGGAGACGCTGCTGGTGGACGAGGCGGTCGCCAAAACGTTTCTTCCCCGCATGGCCGACGCGCTGTTCGCGAGGAAGGTCGAACTCCGCGGCGATGATGCCACGCGGAAGATCGTTTCTGCCGCGAAGGCTGCGACGGAAGCCGACTGGTCCACTGAATACGGCGATCTGATCATGAACGTCCGCGTCGTGGCCGGAGTGGATGCGGCGATCGCGCACATCAATCACTATGGCTCGCAGCACAGCGACGCCATCGTGACGCGCGACCGCAACGCTGCCGCCCGGTTCCTGCGTGAGGTGGACTCCGCCGCCGTTTACCACAACGCCAGCACCCGCTTCACCGACGGCGGCGAATTCGGCATGGGCGCGGAGGTCGGCATTTCGACCGACAAGATTGGCGTCCGCGGGCCGATGGGCTTGGAGGAGTTGACCACTTACAAATGGCTCGGCGAAGGCACGGGCCAGATCCGCGAATGAGCGCCGCAGATGTTCAGAGGGGCCTCGACCGCGCTCGCGCCGTTGCCGCAGCCATGCCGGAGCGCGGGTTGTTTGCGGCGGTCGAGTGGCGTATTGCGCCCCGTGCGTTTCCGATTTCGCCGCTGCTCGCCACCCGGCTGGAATCGCTCGGTTCCCAACTGCTGGACTTCTACCGCGCCTGCAATTTGCTCTACCGTTTCAGTGTGCGGGGGACGCTGCCGCGATGGATTGCCGATTACCTCGACGCTGGAAAACCACCCGCGCTCATTGAGGCATCGCGAAACAACCGTTTCAAAACCGCCGTGCCGCGCGTCATCCGGCCGGACATCCTGGTGCAGGACAACAGCAGCGACGGGGGTATTCAGTTCAAAATCACCGAATTGGACTCCGTCCCCGGCGGCATCGGGTTGACCGCGTGGCTCAATCAAACCTACAGCGCACTTGGCGACGAGGTGATCGGCGGCGCGCGCGGAATGCACGACGGATTTCGCGAGATGCTTTGCGCTGATGCCAACCTGTCCGCGCCGGCTGTGCAAATTGTCGTCAGTGAGGAAGCTGCAACCTACCGACCGGAGATGGAATGGATGGCGCGGCAATTGGCGGCGGAGC
>JBAZIR010000552.1:0-3065 GCA_041651735.1 Verrucomicrobiia bacterium
GGGACCGGTTTATCAAGCCGGGACGCTCAGCGGCAATCCGCTCGCGATGGCTGCGGGCGTGGCGATGCTGGAGGCGTTGTTTGCGGAGCCGGACCTTTACAAGAAGCTCAACGACCTCACCGCCGAATTGGCGGTCGGCGTCGCGGCGGCGGCAAAGGATGCCGGTGTCAAACTTGCCCAGAACCGGATCGGCTCGATCTTCTGCAATTTCTTCTGCGACGGCCCAGTGACCGACTACGCTTCGGCGAAGTGCAGCGACACGAAGCGCTACGCGGCATTTTTCCATGCAATGCTGGAGAGAGGCGTTTATCTCGCGCCGTCGCAGTTCGAGGTCGGTTTCGTTTCAACGGCGCATACCTCCGCCGACATTGAGCAGACCGTGCGGGTCGCGCGGGAAGCGATGCGAATGGCATGAACTACCGAACGGCAATCGTCGCCACCGTTGCGTTACTTAATGCGGCATTGGCTGGAGCGGGGCAGGCGCCACCGCAGGATGTGATCTTTCCGCTGGACCAGGTTCAAGCGGGTATGCGCGGCAAAGCCTATACGGTGATGCAAGGCTCGGAGGTCGTGCCGCTGGACGTGGAAATCTATGGCGTGCTGCGCGATTTCATCGGGCCGAGGAAGGATCTCATCGTCGGCAAGCTCGTGGATGAACGGACGAAGTTTACGGGCGCGGTGCATGGCATGAGCGGCAGCCCGCTCTATATTGAGGGCAGGGTCGCGGGTGCGTTGAGCTACCGACTCACGCAATTTGAGAAGGAAGGCTGGTGCGGTTTTACGCCCATCGCTGACATGATCGAAGTCGGCGAAGTTCATGGCGGAACTCAGCGGAGAACTTCCCGGCTGGGGCTTGAACGGAGCGAGAAACGTCTCGCAAGCGTTGGTGGTGTCGGGCTGCCGACGATGGCAAATGCGGCGGAGAGGGCGTTTCAATTGTTGCCGGCGGATTCTGGTGGTTTTCGGCCGCTGGCGGTGCCGGTGACTATCGGAGGGCTGGGACCGAAGATGTTCGAGTGGCTGCGGTCGGAGTTTGCGGCGCAGGGTTTTGATGGGCGGTTGTTGCCGGTGATGGGCGGTGGTGGTCAGGAGGCCAAACTGTTGAAGGGGCCATTCGAGCCGGGTGCGGCGTTGGCGGCTGTGCTGGCGACCGGAGACATTCACATGGCGGGCACGGGCACGTTGACGTGGCGTCGCGGCAATCGCGTGCTCGGTTTTGGACATCCGATGTTCCAGAACGGCAAGGTGGCGATTCCAATGGCGCGCGCGGAGATCGTCGCCACCATCAGCAGCTACTTGATGCCACACAAGATTTCCAACACGCGGCAGGTTGTTGGCACGATCCAGCAGGACCGGCTCACGGCCATTGCGGGCGAGATTGGCCCTGTGCCGCCGATGACGGAACTGAACATCCGCCTGCGCAGTCCCCGCGGCGAACGCAAGTTCAACTGCCGGCTCTATCAGCACGAAACGATGACGCCATCCATCGCGGCTTCGTGCGTCGGGGAGACGTTGATGGAGAGCATGGATTATTCGCGCGATTTCTCGCTGACGCTTCGGGGTGACATTGAGGTGAAGAATCATGGCCGAATTCACCTGGAGAATTTCTATTCCGGCAGCGAATCCGAACACTATGGCCCGGCGCGGGAAATTGCAGGTCTGTTGAACGAATTGCTCGATAACCGGTCCGAACTCCCTCAGATCGAGCGGATCGGGCTGCAACTGAACTTCGACGACAAGCGTCGGCAGACGCATATCAGCGAAGTATATGTGGATCGCGACAAGGCGAAGCCGGGCGAAACGGTCAAGGTGCGCGCTGTGCTGAAGCCGTGGCGCGGCGAGCAACACGTAGTGACGCTGGCGTTCGAGGTCCCGGAGAACATTCGTTCCGGCGAACTCGACATTCTTGTGGGCGATGCAGCCGCCGCGGACGCGCTGGATGGCAAGAGCGGCCGGATTCGGGTGGAGCGGCCGCAAAACCTTGACCAGCTCGTCAACGTGCTCAATCGGCGCCGCCCCCACAACGCGCTCTACCTGCGCGTGACCCAAAAGGCGGACGGCATCGTGGTGGCCGACCAGCGGATGCCGGCGCTGCCGCCGTCAGCGATGCAGCTTTACGATTCGAGCCGCACCATGTTGGAGGCGGCGCGCATCGAGCGGATGGATGTGATCGAGAAGCGCTTGCCGCAAAACGCCGTGGTTCGCGGCAGCCAGACATTGAAGGTGAAGATCGAGTAAACCGGGTTGCCCATGAGATATCTTGTCATTGCGAGTCTTTCAGTCATGGCGGCCAGCGTTGCGCTGGCAGTCGAGGCGCAGAAGTTCACCAAGGACACCTACGAAGAATTCGCCAAGGGCGAGACGCGCGGCATGTCCATCAGCGAAAAGGGTGAGCTTCGCCTTGCTCCGGCGGTGAAGAAGATGTGCGACGTATCGCTGCCCATCGTCTGGTCGGCGGTCCGCGACTCGAAAGGCAGCGTCTATCTTGGTGGTGGAGAGGGCAAGGTGGTGCGTGTTGGCGGCGACGGCAAGGCGGCGGTGTTTTTCACAGCGAAGGAACTGGAGATTCGCGCGCTCGCGGTGGACAAGAAGGGCGATGTCTATGCAGCCAGTTCGCCGGACGGGAAAGTTTATCGCATAACGTCCGATGGCAAATCATCGGTCTTTTATGATCCGCCGGGCAAATACATCTGGGCGCTTGCGTTCGACAGCACGGGGCACCTGTTTGTGGCGTGCGGCGGCAAGGCGGCCATATACAAGGTCGCGCCTGCCGGTGTTGCCGAGCGATACTTTGCGAGCGACGAGACGAACATTGTCTCGCTCGGTTTCGACAAGGCGGGGCGTCTGCTCGCAGGGTCGCATCCCGGAGGTTATCTGTACCGCTTTGACGGGCCGGACAAGGCGTTTGTTGTTTGCGCCCCGGCGTTGAAGGAAATGAAGGCCATCGCGGGTGACGGAGAAGGCAACATCTATGCATTGGGTATCGGCGAGAGCCAGCCGCCCGCAGCGCCTGTGGTGTTGACGGCAGGTGCGGTCGTGAGAACGGAAGAAAAGAAGACGGTGCG
>JBAZIR010000553.1:0-3065 GCA_041651735.1 Verrucomicrobiia bacterium
GTGTACGCCAAACATGTTCGTGAATCGCCACCTCCGGCGGCCTCGACCACTCCGGAATCCCCGGAGATTGAGGCTGGCAAGAAGCTCTTCCAACTCAAGTGTTTGGGGTGCCATGACGTGCCAAGGCCCGCACGCGTTGAAGAAAGAACCTGGATTCAGTGGATGACGAAGATGCGAGGCAAGGCCCGCCTGACCGACGCCGAATACGACCAGATAATGGATTATGCCCGGCGCTCGCGCGAGGCATATATGCTGAAAATGGCTCGATAGGTCCTGGCCGACGATGGGGGGGCGAAACATGTTGCAGCGGGTGCAACTTTTCCCGACCGCGGTTGTTAGTCTATGTTGTGGCGCGAAGCCGGATGGCCCGGTTGCGTGACCGCGAGAAACAAAGTAAGAACAGGAGACAGATGAAGTTTATTATTAGCGCGCTGACTGCGATTGTCATTTGCTGCATGGCTGCGACGGCTGCTGAGGAGAAGAAGAAGGGCGGCAAGCCTCCCATGACTGCCGAGCAGAAGGAGTGCATGAAGAAGATGGTCGAGAAGTATGATACCGACAAGAACGGCAAGCTCGACAAGGAAGAACGGGCCAAGATGTCCGATGAGGACAAGGCCGAGATGAAGAAGCTCTTCCCGCACGCTGGCAAGGCCAAGAAGAAGGAGTAGCCGGTCCGGATCGGAAACGATATTTGCAGTTTGAGTCGCCGCGCCTGTTTCACAACGGGCGCGGCGACTGCTTTTCAGGGGGCGCTGCTCGCGTCCTTGACATTTTGGCGCGTCCCCGGAAACTAGCAGCCCTATGGCAAACATACCCAGTGAGTTTCGCGGCGTGACAGCGGTGACAAAGGCCAACGTCTATTTCGATGGCAAGGTCGTCAGTCACAGCATCGTGTTCCCGGACGGCAGCAAGAAGACTCTCGGTCTCATCTATCCGGGCAAGTTCCACTTCAACACCGGCGCGGCCGAGCGCATGGAGATCGTCGCTGGCGAGTGCATCGTGAAACTCGACGGCCAATCGGGCGTTGCTACCTATACGGCCGGCCAGCTTTTTGACGTGCCGGCGAAGTCCGGCTTCGACATCGAGATCAAAGCCGGCATCTGCGAATACGTCTGCTCGTTCCTGTCGTAGCGGCCGTGGGCGACGAAGTGCTTGGCTTTGGCGCGGCTGTTCCATAGTATCCGCGCGCTAGCTTTACTTGAAACTGTAACCCGGCGGCGGCCGAACGCCGTTGCCGACCGAAAAGGCAATGATGACGAACAACATTGGAATGACTAGGCGTGAGGCGATCAGGAACGCTGTGGCGGGAGCCACGCTGTTGGCGGCAGGCAGCCAGATCTACGCCGCGACATGCAGTGCGGGCCAGAAACCCTCAACCCCTGTAAAGATCACCATGAAACAGAAGAACAGCGAGTTTTACAAAAAGGACGGCAGCTTCGATGGCGAGAAGGCGCGGAAGGCCTACTACGACATGATGAAGCGGTTCCGTTACCCGATCACCGACAAGCTCAAGGGCAAGGATTTCTGGGCGATTGATTTCGGCCTGAACGACTTTGTCAATGTCGGCATGGCCGGCATCTTCTGGTGGAACGACAAGGAGAACGGCTATTTTGGCCACGAGATTTACCTGTTGCCCGGCCAGATGATCGTTGAGCACGGCCACGTAAAGACGGACGCCGGCAAGCCAAAGATGGAAGCCTGGCATGTGCGCCACGGCAGCATCTACACGTTCGGCGAAGGCGATCCGACCTGCCCGTGCCCGATCGAATTGCCCAAGAGCCAGGAGAAGTTCATCACCGTCCGGCATTGCCAGTTGCTCAAGCCCGGCGAGATCGCGGCATTGAACCGCCCCGAGGCGAAACACTTCATGATCGGCGGCCCCGAAGGCGCCATCGTGACCGAATATGGCACCTATCACGACAATGCCGGCCTGCGCTTCACCAATCCCGGCGTGAAATTCTAAACGAGGATATCATGCGCGAATTCCATCACATCGGCATCCCGTCCCAGCAGCAGCGTCCAAACGAGATTTATCTCAAGGACGCCAGGCTGTATGTGACCGCGGTGGATGCCGACCCCATGAAGATCGAGTGGCTGCGGTTTGAAGCGGGCAGCCCGATGCCGAAGGAACTGCAAACGATGACGCACCTTGCCTACAAGGTGGACGATCTCGGGGCGGAGTTGAAGGGCCGGAAGGTCCTCATCCCGCCGTTCACACCGATGCCCGGGGTGAATGTGGCGTTCATTCTGCACGAGGGCGTGCCGGTGGAGTTCATGCAGATCAGCGCGCCGTAAGGTTTCCGCTTGCTGAACAATAGGTCAGCAGAAAGCGGGCGGGCCTTGCGCTCAGTCACATGTGGGGATTTTGTTAAACATGACAACGACAACTGAGATCAGGGACACCACTGCCAACCCGGCTCCCTTGGGATTGCTCGGCTTCGGCATGACCACGGTGCTGTTGAACATTCACAACGCCGGTTTCTACGAGATGAACAGCATGATTTTGGCGATGGGCATTTGCTACGGGGGCATTGCCCAGATCATCGCGGGCATCATGGAGTGGAAGAAGAACAACACCTTCGGCACCACCGCCTTCATTTCGTACGGTTTCTTCTGGCTCTCGCTGGTGGTGATGGTGCTGATGCCGAAGTGTGAGCCTCTGAGCAAGATGGCTACGGATGAGACCGCGAAGGCCGCCTATTTGGCAATGTGGGGCGTCTTCACGGCGGTGATGTTCATCGGCACGCTGCGGCTGAATCGCGCGCTGCAATTTGTCTTCGCCTCGCTGACGATCCTGTTCTTCCTGCTGGCCTACGGCGACTTCATGGGCGCGAGTGCCGGGTTCAAGCACTTCACCGGCTACGAAGGAATCATCTGCGGTTTCTCCGCGATCTACGCGGGACTGGCTCAGGTGCTGAACGAACTGTATCGCAAAACCGTGCTGCCGCTCGGCCCCGTGAAGAAATAGGACGTTGCCGGCGCGTTGCCGGCTGGCTCTTACTTTTTCAACGTCGGCTCGGCCCAGACGCCGTGGGTGCTGCTCGGCGGACACTCGGACTTCACAC
>JBAZIR010000554.1:0-3054 GCA_041651735.1 Verrucomicrobiia bacterium
CTCGGCGATCTTGCGGCTGACAATGCACTCGGCCAGGCCCGGCTGGAACAAGCGGCCCTCCACCAGCTTCACGTTGGGCCGCAGTTCGACGCCGATGGGACTGATGCCGCGCACGAGGACGTTGGCGTTGCCGCCATCAATGCGGTCGAGCTGGATGAGGACGATGATCTCCGGCGATGCCACGGGATCGCCGCGCTCGTTGCGGGCGATCTCGTCGTGATACTTGAACCGGAGCACCTTGCTGCGTTCGATCTGGCTGGAAGATTCGGCGGTGGAGCCTTTGCGCATCACCAGCAGGTTGCGCGCGTCGCCGGTGTTGACGTAGGTGGCCTTGAGGCCGCGGGCAAGCGCCATGACCATCACAAACACCGCCACGGTCAGCGCAATGCCGAGGGCGGTGGCGATCGTCGAGCGCCAGCGCACGCGCAGGTTGCGAAGGTTGTATTTGATCGGGATGGCCATGACTCAGTCCAGTTCCCGCAGCCCTTCCAGCACGCTGGCCCGGACGCTTGCGATGGCGGGCGCCATGCAGCTGACCACGCCCATCGCGGCGGCGATCAACAACCCTGCCGAGACGATGTGCGGCGTGACCTCGAATTTGATGAAGAAGCCATGCGACAGCACATACATGTCCACGTGCTGCGCCAGGAACCATGTGCCGACGCACCCGATCAGCCCGCCGACCAGCGCCAGCCCAAACGACTCGGCCAGGACGAGGCCGAAGATCTGGCCGCCGTTGTAGCCCAGCGCTTTCAACACGGCGATCTCGCGCGTCCGTTCGCGGATGGCCATGCTCATCGTGCTCGCCGTCACCAGCATCATCGTGAAGACAATCACGGTGCAGATGGAGCCGATGAGGAGCTTGACGTTGCCGAACCACGACAGGAACGTGAGCTGGAATGCGCGTTCGGTTTCGGTCTTCGTTTCGGCAGCGCTGCTGCTAAACATCGCGTCCACCCGCTGGATCACGTCCGCGACCGCGTCGGCGTTGGCCGCCTGAATCCAGTAGCAGCCGACCACGTGCCAGCTGGTCGCCTCATCCAAGTATTCGTGGTGGAAGAACAGGTTGGTTTCGTCAATCCCGCCATGGTAAACGCCCCGGATCGTCAACTCCAGGTTGCACGGGTAGATCGTGCCGCGCAGCGTGACCTTCTGACCGACCTTCCAGCCGAAGCGGTTCATGGTCTTGATGCCGACCATGCAGGCGGTTTTCTCCTTCTTGAACGCCGCGACTTGCTCCGGGTTCGTTGTCACCTCGGTCAGGATGTCGAACAACGAGTTGGCGTCGCACCCGAACTGGGCAAAGAAGTTGCTCTCGTCAATGTAGATACCGCCGAACCATGTCAGCCTCGAGACACGCTTGACGCCCGGCACGCGCGCGATGCGGGACTGGTATTTCGAGGGCAGGACGTTGGCGAGCGAGACCTTGTGCCGCACGATGAGCCGCAGTGCCGACTGCTCCGTCACCTGCGGCTGTGACAGCTCCCGCAGCGCCGTCTGGAGCACGGTGAACAGGAAAAGGCTCAGCGCCACGCTGAGTACCGTGAGCGTGAGCCGCCGCTTGTTGCGGAGCGCGTTGCGCAGGATGAAGCCGGGGATGGTCATGGTTCAAACGGCGCAGTGCGCGCAATATGCTACGCAAGATTCGTTACGCCACGCGCGCTCCGTCGTCATTCAACAACTCTCCCTTCTCCAAATGCACCATCCGCCCCGCGTACGCCGCCGCTTTCGGATCGTGCGTCACCATGATGACCGTCTTGCCGGCGGCACTGTTGAGCGTTTGCAGCAACCCCAGCACCTCGGCGGCCGAATGCGCGTCGAGATTGCCTGTCGGCTCGTCGGCCACCAGCAGCGTCGGGTCGGTCACCAGCGCCCGCGCGATAGCCACGCGCTGCTCCTGGCCGCCGGAGAGCTGCCGCGGCAGGTGCCCCATCCGGTCCGCCAGGCCGACCAGTTCCAACGCAGCTTCCACATGCTCGCGCCGCTCGCGTCCTGTCAGTCCCGTCAGCAACAGCGGCAGTTCCACGTTCTCATAGGCCGTCAGCACGGGAATCAGGTTGAACGTCTGGAAAACGAAGCCGACGTGCTGCTTGCGCCATGCCGCCAGTTCCGTCTCGCTCAGATCGGCGACATCGGTGCCTTCAACGACGCACCGGCCGCTGGTGGGCCAGTCAATGCCAGCGATGATGTGCAACAACGTGCTCTTGCCCGAACCGCTTGGCCCCATCAACGCGACGAACTCCCCGCGTCCGATATCGAGCGAGATACTGTTCAGCGCCACCACCTCGATATCGCCGTGCTGGTAAACCTTCGACAACTCCCGAATTTGAACAATCGGCTGATCCATGCCTCCCCAAGCCTAGCAGGCCGCCGAAAAAGTCCAAAGCACGGATTTTTCAGGCGATGTCCGGTGTCGCAGCCTCCCCGCCGTCCCCCTCCGGATCATCCCTTGTCCATCAAGGCTTTAGCGTTGACGCAGGAGGGGGGCATCCATAATATCCCGCGTTCCAATTCCGGAGAAGCCCGGGCACGTGGATGTGCCCCTCTTGAGCCGTTGGGCGCCCGGAAACGTAACTAAATAGCGGGCGGAGGTGCTTTGGATCGGCATCAGCCGACTGCGGCCAGGAGATTATGAACAAACTTTCGATTGCTGACCTGAAAGATTTGCGCGGCAAGCGCGTTTTGGTGCGCGCGGACTACAACGTCCCTCTCGATGAGAAGAGCGCGATCACCGATGAGACGCGCATCAAGGAAACGCTGCCGACCATCAATTTCCTGACCCAGCGCGGCGCTATCGTCATCCTTTGCAGCCACCTGGGCCGGCCCGACGGCAAGCGCGTCGAGAGCATGAGCCTGAAACCGGTCGCCGTGCGGCTGGCGGAACTGCTCAAGCAGCCGGTGGCGTTTGCCAACGAATGCGTCGGCGAGGAAGTGAGCAAGAAGGTCGCCTCCATGAAGGCCGGCGAGATCCTGCTGCTGGAAAACACCCGTTTCCACGCCGAGGAGGAGGACAACGACCCGAAGTTCGCCGAGCAGATGGCGAGCATCGCCGAT
>JBAZIR010000555.1:0-3048 GCA_041651735.1 Verrucomicrobiia bacterium
CCGACTATTTCCTCAAGCGGGGATACAAATGCTTCGGCTACGTTGGCGAACTTCTCCATCGCAACTGGTCGGTCCATCGCGGCGAGAGCTTCAAGCGTCGGGTGGCCGAGGCCGGCTTTGTTTGCCACATCTACCCCGTCTCGGTCTCGACTTGTAATTGGAGGAGGGACGAAGAACAACTCGCAACCTGGTTGAAGGCGCTTCCCTTGCCGATTGCTCTCCTGGCCGCAATGGACCCGCGGGCGCATCAGGTGATCAGCCTTTGCGCCGACATCGGACTCCGTGTGCCCCAAGACGTGGCGGTCTTGGGCATTGATAACGACGAACTGTTCTGCAATGGCTCCATCCCTACACTCTCCAGCATAGGACGCGACACAGAAGCCTGTGGTTTCATGGCAGCCCAGATGCTGGACCGCCTGATGCGCGGGGAAACCCGTAAACGGCAGATCATGCGGTTCGGGGTGCGTGAGATCGTCACACGAGACTCCACACAGCCAGACGCCATGCCGACTGACCCCCTCGTCTTGCGAGCGCGCGAGTTCATCCGCATCAACGCCGGAGAACAAATTGGCGTTCCGGACATCGTCACGCACCTGAATGTTTCCCGCCGCCTCGCGGAAGTGCGTTTCCGTGCCGCTTGCGGTCGCTCCCTCCTCGATGAGATTCGGAACGTCCGTTTGGAGCGGGTCGAGAAACTGCTCAAGGAGACTGACCTGCCACTGACGGAAATCTGCACCCGGTGCGGCTACCAGACCGATGCTCATTTGCGCCGTATTTTTAAGAACCAGTTCGGTCTCTCCATGCGCGACTATCGCAATCGCCTGCGCATCCCGTGAAAGCACATGCCCGTCGCATCCAAATGCGACGGCTTGCCTTTTCGTGGAGACACCCTGCATCGGGGCATGGGTGTTCTAGGCGGCCGTCACGCTCTGCGTGACGGAAAATAAAGGTGTGGCGGAAGGCGCTTCAATCCCGGGCGGCGTGGATTTCGCGCAGGTGGCGGTTGACGGCCGCGCTGAGATGGCCGGCGGCGGAGGCGGTGAAGAAAGAGGTGGTAGGTTCGTAGCCGCCAGCCAGAAACTCCTGCTCAGTGGGCATGTAGGCAAATGTGCCGTTGGTGTAGCCAACGTAGAAGGTGTTGGGGAAGGGCGAGCGATCGCGAATCTCGTTGGAGATTTCGCAGAACAATTCCATGGGCGCGCTCCAGATGACCGTGTCGTCATTGATGCGCAGGAAACGCAGCGGCACGAGGAGGGTTTCCTCGCCGTTCTTGGAAACACGCAGGTAGTCCTTGAGTTCTTCGGACCATTTGAGTCCGGGGCGTTTGGGAGTCTCAAGGACGATGCGGGAGGTGCGCAGTCTCACTTTGCCGGTTGTGGCACGCAGGCGGCGGTTGGCGTCAAGAATGGGGTCGCCCAAGAGGACTTTGAACCGGTTGAGAAGCCCGGCCTCCGACTCGGTGCGGGTGCTATAGATCGGGGCGATGTTGCCGGCGGCGCCGTTGAGGTAAAGCATGGGCGCGCCGATCTTGCTCTCGACGTATTCGGCGACGATGCCGGGTGCGTCACCGCTGACGACGGTGCTGTTGCCACCCAGCACGGTGCCATGCATGGCGTAATTGGCCACGAGCGCCAGCGGGGTGCCGTTGGCTTTGTCTAGGCGAAGCAGGCCGATGCGGCGGTCCACGGCTCCGGAGGGGTTCAAGCCGATTCGCACCTGGCCGTCGGCGTCGCGGGCGCGGCGATTGATGTTCGCTTCAGCATAACCCCGGCCGATGCCGAGTTTGGCAGGCTCCAGCTTTTGCCGGGCCTGTCGGACGCCGTCCGCGAGGTGGTTTTCTACCAGCGCAGTATAGGCGTCATCCGTGCGAAACTGGAAACGGTTGGTCATGAGCACTCCGGGAATACCCGGCGTGCCGACGTAGGGCGATGAATGCGTATGGGTGATCGACCACCAGATGTTTTCCGGCGGCAGGCCGAACTCTTTGGTAAGCTGGCCGGTGACGCGGTCGCAGAAAGCGGGCGAGAGCGAGCAGATGTCGGAGGAGATGAAATAGAACGAAGTGGTGCCGTCGTCGAGCGCGACGATGCGGTGATAGAGCCGGTCGTGAACCTTGGTGGACATGCGCGGGCTGTAGCCTCGCAACATCTGCGGCTTGTCCGGCGTAATGTCCACCTTGACCGCCGCTGCGCGGAACTCCGCACCGTGAAGGGTGGAGAGGGTGCAGAGAAGGAGTATGGAAGCGCGAAGCAGGAGCTTGATCATGGATGAACTCCTGGGTGTGGTGAAGTTTGCGGACCGTTCAGTGCCGGCACCTCCCAGATTGCCACGCCCATGTGGTAACGATTGTGATTCTCCGCGCTCCTCGCATAGTAGACGGTCACAATCTTCCCGTCCGGACGCTGGACGCTGCTCGGATAGCCGCAGTCGGAGGAGAGTGTGTGCGCCAGACGCAGGGGCTCGCTCCAGGACTTGCCCTCATCGCTGCTCAACTTCGCCATCACGCCAAATTGGCCTTTGATACGATTGCCGTAGCTCAGCAACGGGCGGCCATCCTTGAGGCGTGCGAGGTGGGCGTTGATTTGATCAGACTCGGTCACAGGTTGTGGCCCCTGCCAGGTCGCGCCGTCGTCGTCGGAACGGAACAGGTCCGTGCTCTTCAAACGCGCGGCGGCCAGCCATCGCTTGCCGCCGAGGTGGAAGATCGAGGTCTCGTTGTATCCCATCGCGATCACTGCTGTGGGACGCCAGGTCCTGCCATCGTCATCGCTGAAGAAATGCCACGCGCGTCGGCCCCCGTAGCAGGAGGCGTGCAGCGCCCCATCGTCTCCCGGTGAGATTGGCCCAAACGGAACGAATTCCCCCGCGCCCTTTTCAGGCGCGACGAATTCCTTGTTCTGCGTCCACGTGTGCCCGCCATCGCTGGAGCGGCAGACCCAACTGCGGAGGATGGCATCGCGGAAGGGCGACTTCTTTGGCTGCCCCGGTTGTTGCTCGTTGGTCCAGCCGGCGCAGAGAACGAGCAGGTCACCGTTCTTCGCGAGCCCG
>JBAZIR010000556.1:0-3023 GCA_041651735.1 Verrucomicrobiia bacterium
ACGCAATCTCACGGTTGGAGTATCGGTGGCCGATGGCACAGTCAATATCAGTTTGATGCCGGGTGCCGTGAAAGACCACTCCGCCAGCCTGTCCAAGAGCTGCAACTCGGGGTCCTCAACGACAAAGACCCTCTGACTCTGTGTGGTCTTCAGAGTCGTGGCTTTGCAACCAAACAGTGCCTCCGGTTGTTCGACGAACACAACGAAAGGGGCAAGTGCCCGAGTGGCTTCCAGCGCAAGCCGCGTCTTTCCCATGCCACTCGGGGCGCTGATGCAAATCACACGGATGCTGTCTGCGGCGAGCCACGCGCCAACTTGTTTCAGTTCCTCATCACGTCCGATGAATGGAACTTCGACTCTGTAGTCTCGGATGTCTTGCTCGTTTTTCCACTTCTCTTCCCAAGGCAGGAAGCTCTCTGTTGAGAAATACGCTAGATGTACTGCAGGGAGGTTGTTTGCCAACGCTGCAAGCTGAGCGGCATCAATAATCTTCACCTCAACATCGGGCGGCGTATCTGCAAGGATGGTTTGCTGCAACTCGCTGCATCGTCTCTGGAGCAAAGCCCCGGAGTCGGTCGTTGTCTTGGTTTCGACGCCAAGCTGCAGATTTGTAAACAACACGTAGAAAGCTGGCGTTTGAGGTTCCACTAAGCGCTTCACGACTTTTCGAACAGCCCCTCGGACTTTGGATTTGAGGTTGCTGTAGGCGGCATCGCGGCCGCCCCCTTCTATTCCGCAGCTCTTGAACTGGTATACGTTCCAGCCGGGGCGCGTAAGAGGAGATGATGGCACCTCGGCATTGGACGGTAGCCTCCATTCAGCGTCGATGCCTCCGTCACTGCCTTGTTTCTCGTTGAGACGCGGTAATGAACCAACCTTCGGCGCCTGCGCGACGAGCAAGGCGTTGCAGAAATTGGCGAATCGAGTTGCTGCGTCGGGCGACGAGAACAGCTTCTCGATTTGTTCGGCCGTAACTGCTGTCATGACGGCGTCTATTGTAGCAGCTTCTTGGCTGCATACGACTCACTTCACTCGTAGTGTCTGCACCAGATAAACCATCGATTCGAGGAAAGCTGGCCTTCGTGGCAGCGCCGCCGAGCGTTTGATGGTTCTGTTACCCGAGGCGCGATTTGAATCGGCCCCGTTTTTGGCACAGGGCGTGAGTTCGTCCTATGGTGGCGGGCCGACGCGGATGCAGGTTCCACTCGCCGAAGACTGGACGGGATCATTTTCTTTCGGGAACCCGACTGGCTATTGAGACGGTTCTGGTGGCAGATGGATGGTGCCACAGGGAGCGCCAATACGCCTCGTCGGTCTCATAGGGATTAAGGGAGTCCTTGTTAGGATCGAAGTTCTCGGGCAGGACGCCGAAACGTTTCATCCATCGGACATAATAATCACCGGCACGGAAGCCCGGCATATCGGGCCGTCCAAACTTCTCCAGTCGCGTTTTGGCCGCCCGGACAGCCTGAAGGATGGTCTGGTAATCGGGGTCATTTGTGTCGCGGAAGGCGGCAACGGATTGGCCATCCTTATCCTTGCACCACCCGTAGCCACCCGCTTCCTTGGGCAGCGACGCCAGGAGAATCATGGATTTTTCAGGGTGTGAAAGGTTGTAGAGGTTCCAACAATACAGGGGCAGGTTGAGCCATTCGGGCGGCTTGCCGTTGTCCCATTTGTCATCGCTTTGTTTTTTGCCGCGCCGCCCCAGGCTGGCCACCGAACCGTGGCATGTCAGGCAACGATTCTCGACGATTGGTTGGACAGGTTTTCCCAGCACAGGTTTCGAAGTGATCAACTGTGTGGCCACCGCATTTTCCGGGTGGTTGAACACGGCGTAGGTGCCCGTGAACCCCGCGCCGGTTTCGATCCAGAGACGCACCATGTCGTATTCACGTTTCGTCAGTTTGACCCGGTGGTGGCTGCCATCCACTTTGTTCATCAGCGGACTGGCCCCTGTGCCAAACCCGTAGGGTGGATGGTTGCCGTCTTCCGCCCAGCCGGAGGCCTGGCTGATCTGGTCATACGCGCTCAACGCGAAGTAGCTCTGTGTGAACCACTCGTTATTGTCTCCCGTGAGCACCACGCGACCCGAGGGTTTTTCGGCACTGTGACACATGACGCAGTGCTTGTCCCAGATCGGTTGGATGTCTCGCGGATAGTCGAACACTTCGGGCACGCCGGCAAACGGTTCAATTCGGCTTGGGGGACGTTTGACTGCCATCAAAGCGCCGGAACGATGGGTTCCCGTGCGGGACTCGTGACAGCCCACGCAGCCCTGGGTTTCACCGGGCATCACCATCGTAAAGCTCTGCATTCGTTTTACCGCAAGACCCTTTTCGTCGAGCGCGACGAAGAACACAGCTCGCAGGGCCGGGACCTCGAACGAGGCTGAGCCGTCGGGTTCGACCGGAACGGTGCCCAGGACCCGGTGGAGTGTGATGTGTCCGCCGTGATGACCGGGCAGGCCGTGCTTGCTGCCAGGCTTGGGAAGGTCTTCAAGCACAAGAAGCTGTTTGATCGTGCCGGGCTTGATGCTCGTCGTGTTGCGTCCGTGATAGACGTTGGCCAAGACCAACTGCCCGGTGCTCTTTTGCGGATTGATGCGTGGTGTGATTACCGGTTCACGCGGCCGGGAACGAATCACCCGCGGGTCATGAACCATCTTCTCCGCCCGGTAGAACTCCTGGGTTTCTCCGTTGGCGTTGAGAACCAGCAAGCTCTTGTCTCTCGCAACAAGAAAGCAATCTTCTGACAGTGGATAGGGGTCCCTGAACCCCTCCCGCCCACGCCCCAAGCCGATGCTCCACGGCAAATCCACCTTGGGACTGATCTGCCTGGCCGCGGACCAATCGTCCGGTCCGGCCTTGAGATCGACGATCATGACGTTGCCTGCGTTCTCGCGCTGACCGAGCGCTGGCGAGAAGACCGACACGACTTTGCCGTCTGTGCCGGGAATCGGCAGGGCGTCGCACTTGGCGAAGAACTCCGGGTAGGGTCGCGCCATGCCGCCAAAAGCAACC
>JBAZIR010000557.1:0-3020 GCA_041651735.1 Verrucomicrobiia bacterium
AGCACCTTCCATTGCCACTTGTCTTGCTTGGCGTCATACGTGCCTCGCAGCCAGTGGCATTCATGTCCGATGCCGCGGTCCGCGTCACCCGTGCAGGCGTAGAACGCGTCTTCGCCGGGGTGATACACCACGGAATGAACATGGCGGCAAATCACCGGGTTACGCGGGTTGCCCAGCAGCGTGCCCGTCTTGCCTCCACCCGGCTTGCCGTTGTCGCGGAAATTGGGATTCTGTCCAAACGCGCAGGCGATCTTCACGGTTTGCCCGTTGTCGATGGAGTAGTAGATGTTGACGGGAACCGCGCCGCCGATGACGTTGCAGTAGTTTCCCCACACCAGCATCTCCTTGCCGTGCACATCCCACGAGTTGACGCCTGAAAGGGTGTGAAAATACCAGCCGGGGTTGTCGGGGTTCGTTGGGGTATGCGGAAGATAGTCAGAGCCGTCGGCGTCCTTTACCGTAATGGGTTTGTAGGTCTTCAGGTTGTCCGTACTAAGGAAGAGCCTTTCGCGGGTGCTGAAGAGAACGTTCCCGTTCTTCAGAATGCAACTGAACGTGATGTGGTCTGTGTCGCGAAACGCGATGTTGTGGGGCCAGGTGCGGGCATTGTCTTCCGAGAGGTAAATGGCGCCGTTTGCATAACCGAACGCCTTGTTGTCGCGCTGCGAGTCAATGTAGGGACCTGGCGGCTGAGGACGATACCAGAAGTGTTTCGTCGAAGGGCATTTGGGTGGGATGTCGTCCGGGACCGCGCTCACCTTGCGCGCAGCGGTGATCCATATTCCGCCGACGGTCGCTGCTGTGGCAGTCAGAAATCGGCGGCGGGTTACTTGTTGCTGTGGTGTCGTCATCTCATGCCTTTCGAATTGCGTTTCCAGTACTGCGGTCGTTGCGCCGAATCGATTGCCGCGCGTCCAATCACTTGAGATACGGGCGTATGATCGGGGTAAACATCTTGTAGGCCGCATCGTTGAAGTGCAGGCCGTCCTTCTTGAACAACTCCGCGCGCGGTTTGCCGTCCGGACCCAGCGTTGCCTCAGCGGCGTCGATATAGACCATATTCTTGCCCGCGTTGATGTATGCCTTGATAAGTTGATTGCCCTTGTTCTCGCGGTTCCAGTTCGCCAGTCGGGCAACGGAAGGAGTCATCGGCCAATAGACGATCCGTGTGTCGGGAAGCTTGGCATGCACCTTTTCTGCGAACGCCTTGAAGTCCGCCGCCACTTCTTCGGGCGATTTACCCGACTGGATATCGTTCCCTCCGGTGCGGAACACAATCACTCGCGGCCGGTACGGGATGACGATTCGATCAGCATAGAAAACGCAGTCGGCGATATGCGAACCGCCAAAGCCGCGGTTGATCACTTTGTATTCCGGGAAATCCTGCGCCAACGTTTTCCAACCGACGATGTTCGATGCGCCGGTGAATAGAATTGCATTTTGCGGCGGCGGGTTCTTTTTGTCGGCGGCCTCGAAAGCGAGGATTGCCTTTTCGTATCGCTCACTCTTGGACCGGCGCACGTCCTTTTGTCCGGCGCCCAAACCGGCGGACAATTCATCTGCCTTCGCGCAAGCCTCGGCTGCGATTTCGGCACAATAGCGGGTCAGTGCTGCACGCGCTTCGGCGGGTGCCTTCGGCCAGAGCTTTAACGCTTCAGTTTCGAGCGATGGTTGCCTCGTGAACGCGCGATCTTCCAACAACGACCAGGCGGTCTGGATGGACTTGATGCGATGGACGTAGTCCTCATCGACGAGCTTGGCGAGGGTCTTGAACTTCCACCAGGCTCGTCCGGAGTCCGGATCAAACGTGCCGGTGGGGGGCTTGAAGTGATGGTCCAGCGAAAGCAGTGTCGCGGGGTCAACGCGGCGGCCATAATTGTCCGGCGTGGACGTCACGCCAACATACCAAGGTGTGAGAACGCTGATGTCAGGTCTTCCGGTTGTCCGCCAGTAAATGCAGCCGACTTCGCGCGGCATTTTGTCGCGCAATTGGAATACGGCCGCTTCCTGCGTGCTCTTGTTGAAGATGGACGCAATTCCCTTGTCGTCGCGGAGGGAGGCAATCACATCTCGAACCGCAAACTTCTTGTGGGGCGTATGTGCAAACGGGATCGGTTCGCGAGGCGGCCAGTTCCCGGCCTTGCTGGTGATGAGTTCCTGTGCCCGAAAGTGACGGCGATCTGGATCGGTTGCTTCTGGCGTCTGATAGACCTTGCGGAAGTTGAATGCTTCGCCCTTCGATGGGTCGAACCAGCCTCGCGCCACGGCGTAGTTTATCAGGTCGGGCGATGCGCGGAAGTTATCCCGGTCAGCCAGGTCCACTTCGCCAATGATGTGTCTGGCCGGCAGAAACACGACCTTGCTATCCGGCACGCGTTGGGCGACCCATCGCCGGCCGCGGGCCACCTCGATCAGCCAGGCTTCAATGGGATCGGCCACGACGTAGCTACGGCCCGAATCCGCATAACCGAATTGCTCGATCAATCTGCCCATCAACTCCACACCGTCACGCGCGGTCTTTGCGCGGAGGGCCACCAGCCGTCGCAGCATGTAGCCGATGCCGCCATTACGAATCTCGCCTCGCGAAACCAGCGTCTCATAACTGTCCTCACGAGTGACACACTTGACGCTGACGATCGCCACGCCGCATTCATTCAGATACCCGTCGCTGTAGGACAGTTCCGGGTTCTCGCTCCAGAGGAAAGACAGAGTCTCGGGTACTTCCTCAATCTGTCCGCCGAACTGCAACCGGACAACGGAGCCCGCCGGATGCTGTTGCCGGGGTATCTTGTGGAACTCCAACACGCGATCGAGTGCGTTCTCTTCGTTATGGCCGACGATAACCGAACCGTCAGCGGAGGCGGCCCTGCCCACGATGATCGCGTCGCAGGCCCAGAGTGGCGAAACCACGCTGTGGCAAAACATGGCGAGCAGCAAGAAGTGACCGCTATAGGCAGGCTTCATTCTCATGATTCAGGATGAAGGGTGGATGGCAGTGATTGGATTCTACAACGAGTATT
>JBAZIR010000558.1:0-3017 GCA_041651735.1 Verrucomicrobiia bacterium
ATATTGGAAGGCGCCGGTGTTGCCAAGCTCCTCCTCGACGATGGCGGTGGCTTTGCGCACCGTGGCCAGTTTCGCTTCGGTCACCTCGCCCACGATGCGGGTTGCCAGCGCGGGGCCGGGGAACGGGATGCGTTTCGTGATGCACGAAGGCAGACCCAGCAGGGCGGCAACGCGGCGCACGCCATCCTTCCGCAACGTAGCCAGCGGCTCGAGGACTTTGTAGCCATACACCTTTTGCGGATCGATCCCGATCTGCGACAGAATATTGTGCTGCCGCTTGATGCCGGCCACGGTTTCCTCGATGTCGGTCAGGATGGTGCCGTGGAGGAGGAAGGTCGCCTTGGAACGTCTCACCGCCTTGCCAAAGACATCCTTGTAAAAAGTATCCGTGATTGCCTGACGCTTCTCTTCCGGGTCGGTCAGGCCTTTGAGCGCACGGAGGAACGACTTGCGCGCATCCACCAATTCCACCGGGATGCCCATGTTCCGAAAGGCTTTCACCACCCGTTGCGGCTCGCCTTCGCGCATGATGGCGTTGTCTACGAAGATGGTTTTCAACTGCCGTCCCAGCGCCCGATGCGCGAGAACAGTGACCACCGAGCTATCCACACCGCCGCTCAGCGCGTTGATGGCAATTCCGTTGCCGACATCACGGCGAAGGGCGTCCACTTGTTCTGTGATGAATGTCTTGTAGTTCATAGGTGCAATGGGGTTTCTGGCGTTTGAAGTCTCCTGCGTTCGTCTCGCGAAGTTTAACGTGACCGGCCATCGGATACAGCTTTTTTTACAGCTTTCTGCGCTTCCACACTCAGAAGCGCCCGTGTGTTTCCACAAGCTCGCGCATGATCGCGATGCGTTGCTCGTCGGCGCCCGGTGGCACCTGGTCACCGGCGTTGGCAACGAAACGGCAGGTCGTCTTCTTTTGATCGAGCCACTCCAACACCTTCGCCTCGAAATCCGCCAGCGGCGCGTCGGGCATCCAGAGATTCGGCGAGACGCCACCGGAGAGGATGAATCGCTCGCCCACCTCTCGGCGGCACTCACACGGGCTGAGGTCGCCGGTCGGCGTCGGCGTCACGGCGTCGGCGCAATCCGCACCGGTGTCCCGTATCATCCGGAGCGCGCCGCGCAGCCTGCCGTCCACATGCACGGCGACGAACTTGCCGGCCTTGTGAAGGCGCGCGATGGCTTCGTTGTAGAAATCGCGGGACCATTCGGCAAAGAACTGCGGCGGCTGTATGTCGCTGGAGAAGTTGTCGCCCATGATCACGACCTGTGCCGGCGACTGGCAGAGCAGGTCCACCAGTTCGAGCGTGTTCCGGTTCACGCTGTCCACCGTTTCATGCATCAGGCCGGCCCAGTCGGCGGCTGCGTAGGCAACCGCTTCGACGCCCATCCAGTAGTTGAGCAAATGCCCCATCCCGCTGTAACCCAGCGGCAGGTAAACGACCCCGCAATCACCAACACAACGGTCCCACGCTGTAAAACTCTCCCAATGGGGCACAAAACGACGCCGTGACATCGCATATCCAAACACGCGCAGGTCCGCCTCAGTCTGGATGCCCCACCGGCTGATGCCCCATGCGTAAGACCGCTCCTCCCACATCCGGGCGCGCTCGATTGAGCCAAGCGGTGTCTCGATCCGCCAGATGATTTCCGTGTTACCGCTATGGGTCCGCCGCTCGGTGATGGTCTTCACGTCCGGCGGAAATACTGCCGAGTGGAACGCAGCGAGGTTGGGCATGTAGAAACCCGCACCCGCGCGTTTATGGTAACCAATCAGTTCGTGTTCCGGCTCGACATACGACTGGCTCAAATCCCACGGCAACCGTCGGCGATGATAGAACCAGTGCGACAGGTCCAACATGTAAGGCACTACATCCGGAGTTTCTCCGCGATATACGGCAAGGATTCGTTCGCGCAGTGTCATGCAGCCGCCACGGGTCAATTGCCTCAGCGCAATCTGGAAACGGATGCTCTACTTGAACTGCTCCACGTATTTCAGGAAGTCCTTCGCGGTCTTGTCCAGGTTGGCAATGGAGCCGCCACCGTCGAGCACCTCGCACATCTCATAGACGAGATACCCCCGATAACCGATCTCCTTCAACGTGCCGATGAATGCCTTGTAGTCAATGATCCCTTCGGGGTCGCTCATGCGCGTCGCGCGCAGCACGTCCTCCTGCCGCACATAGTTGGTCAACTCATGGACGTAATGGAACCTCGGCTGCCGGCGGTATTGTGCCGCGATCGTGTTCACGATGAACGGCTTCATCTTGAGGATGGACTTGCGAATCTCGGCAGGCGTGAGCTTCTCCAGCGTCGGCGACCATGCGTCCCAGCCGACTTTCACGTTGGGAAGGTTGACCTCCTTCATCAGCCAACTCATCGTCTCGTGATGCAATGCGATGTCGTGATGGTTCTGCACAACCAACGTGACGCCGTATTTGGCTGCCTCTTTGCCGGCGAGCTTGAGACCCTCCAAAACCGCGGCGTATTGGCGATCGTAAGGAATGCCGGGCCGCTCGTAGCCGGTGAAAATCCGCACCATCGGGCAACCCAGATCGCGAGCCAGCCGCGCCACTTCTCCGACGTAAGCCGCCTGGATTTCCACGTTCGGAATGCCCGGCTTGTCTATGCCAGCCGTAAAGTCGGAGTAGCCGGCCAGCGCCGCCATCGTAAGCTTGAGTTCGGCCAGCCGCGCCTTGAGCTTTTTGCGCGCGGCCGCATCGTAATCCAACGGCGACAGATGCGGACGCTTGGCCATGACCATCACCGCGTCGTAGCCCAGTTCCTTCGCTTTGACCAGAAACTCATCCAGCGTCAACTGCGCCTGTCCGCGCCACAGACCAGCGTAGCCGATCGAGTGCAGGCACGGCTTGACGCAAAAATCCTTCGGATCGCCTGAGGGGAGTTGTTGAGCGTGAGTCTTCATGGTTGCCATGCAGCAGCCCAAAACGAGGACCGCGCAAATGATGGTGATTGCGAGTGGTGACGTTGAAGAGTGGTGGTTCGCCTTC
>JBAZIR010000559.1:0-3016 GCA_041651735.1 Verrucomicrobiia bacterium
CCTGATCCGGTCGAGCATGCACTTGCCTTTCGCGCCGAGCTTCGGCGCGCGGCGCAGTTCGTGAATCCAGCGCGGCAGGTCCGCCGCTTCCTCCGGCCAGTGGTTGTCCTCGACGAACTGCCCGCGATGCGCGGCAATGGCTTTGGCCGCCGTGCCTTCGCCGATGCCGGGAAACTGCGTCAGCGCCCGCAGCAACGCGATCTTGTCGCGCGGGTTTTGCGCGACGCGCAGGAAACAGAGGAAGTCCTTCACCTCCGCTGCGTCGGCCAGCGCCAGGCCGCCGTATTTCTTGTAGCGGATGCGATGCTGGTTCAGCAGCACCTCCAGCGCCGTCAGCGTCCGCGACGAGCGCGCCAGCACCGCGCAGTCGCAGCCGCGCTTGCCCGCGTTCTTGCGGGCGACGATCCACTTCACAATGCCGACCGCCTCGTGCGCCGGCGTGAAGTATTTCCGATACTCCACGCTGCCTTGCGCGCCGTTGGCCGCCTGGAGGCGCAGCGCGCTTTCGGTGTTCGCCACCACTTCGTTGGCGAGGTCGAGGATGGGTTGCGCGCTGCGGTAGTTGTTCTCCAGTTTCAGGATTTGCGTGTTGCGGTCCTTCGCCGGAAAATCGGTGATCAGCCGCACCTCGGAGCCGCGGAATGCGTAGATGGACTGGTTGGCGTCGCCGACGACCATGAGATGATGCGGGTCCAACCCGTCGAGGATCGCCTGGTTGAGGCGGTTGTTGTCCTGCATCTCGTCCACGAGCACGTAGCGCCAACGGTCGCGCAGGTGCTTCGCCCACGCGACGTCGCGCTCCAGCCGCTGTGCCCAGAGCACGAGGAGGTCGTCGTAGTCCACGACGTTGGCGGCGCGCTTCAACTCCTCGTAGGCGCCGCCGACCTTCAGCATCCGCTTCGTGTGGCTGCCAAACTGGGGCTCAAACACCTCCGCGACCGGCGTGCGGGTGTTGCGCGCGAACGAATACAGCTCGTTAAGCCGGCCCGGCACGAAAAGCTTCGACTTCGTGTCGAGGCCCGTCTGCTTCAATGCGGATTTCCAGATGGATTGCGCCTCCGATTCGTCGAGCGTCGAGAAATGGCTGTTGGTGAGACCGAACTTCTCGCCTTCCTTGCGCATCAGCAGGCTGGAGACGGCGTGGTAGGTGCCGACCGTCAACCGGTCGGCGGCGGACTTGCGCGCCACGGAGGCGACGAGCGTCTCGACGCGCGCGGCCATCTCGTTGGCCGCCTTGCGCGTGAAGGTGATCATGAGCACGGCGCTGCGCGGCACGCCGGAGCGCACCAGCGACGCCACCCAGTGGACGCTCGTGGCCGTCTTGCCCGTGCCCGCGCCGGCCATGACGAGGATGCGCCGGGCGCGGCACGCGACGACTGTGGCTTGTGACGGATTCAGTTTCATCGAAGGCGCGAAAGGAAACCCGCCGCCGCCGCTAGCGGCAAGCAGAAAAGTTTTCCCCCGACGGCATCGCGCCCTTGACATGGCGGCGCGCGCCGCCATTTGCGCATTTTACACGGGCAAACTACGATTGCTCATGAAACTTGAGAGTTCTGAAACAGAAACTTCCTGCAAATGCTGCGAGCGGCTGGAGACGGTCTTTGCCGCGCTGGCGCCGCTCGGACTGCTGCTGGCGCGGGTGGCGCTTGGCATTGTCTTCTTCGCGCACGGCTCACAGAAGCTGCTCGGATGGTTCGGCGGCCACGGCTGGTCGGGCACCCTCGGCTTCATGCACGACAAGCTCGGCATTCCGGCGGCCTTCGCCGCGCTCGCCATCATCGCCGAATTTTTCGGCGCGCTTGGCGTGCTGACGGGCCTGCTGACGCGGCTGGCGGCGTTTGGAATCTTCTGCGTGATGGCCACGGCGGTCTTCCAAGTGCATCTGGGCAACGGCTTCTTCGCCGACAAAAACGGCTTTGAATACCCGATGACGCTCGGCCTGATCGCGCTGTCGTTGGTCTTCAGCGGCGCCGGCCCGTGGAGTCTGGATGCCCTGGCCTGCCGGCTCTGCAAGAAGCGGAAGTGAACCGCGACGAAATCACTGTTGCACGGCAGCGGTCCCGGTGGCTTCCCTGAGCCAGGACTCGGCGCGCGATCTGAGTTCGCGCCGCTGTCCATCGGTGATGCCGCGCGGATCGAAACGGTAGGCGTAGTGCAACGCCACGATCTCCTCCAGCGGCGGAATGCGCACGCCAGCCTGACGCGCTGTCTCCAGACGCCGCAGCCATTCGCCCAACGGTTCGCCCTCGCGCCGTGGAAGGCCCGCCTGCATGAGATGCTTTTCGATCAGGTAGAACTCCGAGTCGGCGCCGGCATAGCTCGGCTTTTGCTCCCGTTGCCTGGGACCTTGCAGGCGGACGCGACGTTTCTTCCAGAAAAGCCGCCACAAAAACCAGAGCATCAGGATCGGAACCAACCACAACATCGCGTTGATGAGAGCGGCGCGGTCACCGTAGTAGCGCCAGAGGGCGAAGCGGTATTGCAGCGACGAGATCAGGTCGCCGAGCGATTGAAAAACCGATGCCTGTGCGTCTTCAATGTCACCCCAAGCGGCGGGCGTCGTGTCGAAATCCCTCCACGTCCCGCCCACATGAACAAGCACCCAGGCATGTGCGTGGCGGCTGCGCACCAGATGCTCGCGCGCGCCACTGGCTTTCGGCGGGACGCCATAGCCGGTCGCGTAGCGCGCCGGGATTCCCGCCTGCCGCAGCAGCAACGTCGTGGCGGTCGCGAAAAACTCGCAATGTCCCGCGCGGTCGCGCAGCAAGAACCGGTTGAGCGCGGTGACGTTGCCTGAGGCATCGTCGGCCACGCCCTTCAAGTGAGTGCGGTAGGTGAATTTTCCTTGGAAGAAGGCCGCCAGACGCCGCATGGCTTCTTCCGGCGGCCGGCCCGCCAGACCCAGTTCGCCGGTGATCTGCGCCACGGCCGGAACTTCCGCCGCGGGAACCACGAGGTCTCGCGAGTGCGGCGGCGCGTCGAGGGTCGAGACGCCGCAATACTTCACCGTGTAACG
>JBAZIR010000560.1:0-3016 GCA_041651735.1 Verrucomicrobiia bacterium
GCCGTGTGCGCGTCTTCAAGTCACTGCCCGACGGCAGCGAGGAAACCCTGGGCCGCGTCGGTCCGGGCGATTACTTTGGCGAGATGGCCTTCTTTGGCCACCACGGGCGTTCGGCCGGTGCCGAGCCGGAGACCGACTGCCGACTCTGGCGCATGGACTTCCCAACCTTCGAAACATTGCTGCGCGCCGACCTCGGCGTGACGCGCAACCTGCTGGAGAACGCCAACGACCGGCTGCGAAGGACCGATGACCGTTACATCGCCGAACTGGTCCAACGTGAGCGGTTCAGCGTCGTTGGCCGCATGGCCGCTTCCATCATCCACGACTTCAAAAACCCGATGACCACGATCCGGGGGATGGCCGAGTGGGTGAAGTCCAAGCACCCTGAACCCAGCACGGCTGAATACCTCCAGCTCATCATGGATGAAGTGGACAGGATGGTGGAGATGACCACCGAGATCCTCGACTACTGCCGCAGCAAAACCCAACTGAATCCTGAGCCGACGCAACTCCACATCTTCTTCGACGAGGCAATGAAACCGCTGCGGCTGGACTTCGAACGGCGCGGCATCCGGCTGGAAACGCAGGTCCACCACACGGACGCCATACCGCTGGACCGGCGGCGATTCACGCGCGTCATCTACAACCTGGCCATCAATGCGGCCGACGCGATGCCGGAGGGGGGCGCGTTGCGGTTCCATGCGGCGCGCGAGGGCGACATGGTGCATATCCAGGTCACCGACAGTGGCTGCGGCATTCCGCCGGAGTCACAAGAGAAAATCTGGCAACCCTTCGTGACGATGGGCAAGAAGCACGGCACGGGTTTGGGTCTGCCCATCGTCCGCAAGATCGTCGAAGACCACGGTGGCACCATCACGTTGCAGAGCAAGGTCGGCCAAGGCACCACCTTCGCCATCCGGCTGCCAATCCAAGGCAAGGCGGCAAAGGAATAGCGCAAGGATTGTTCGTTCCCACCCATTGCCTGGGAGCGCGGGCATCCTGCCCGCCAAGCTGTTGCCGGGTGAAACAACGCGACGCATTGCCTGTCTCCCGCTGCCCATCGCTGCGGGCAGGATGTCCACGGTCCCAAATGGTCACGACAGAATTCGATATCTCAGAAACAACTCCCGCCCTTTGCGTTCGCAACGCAGCAACTTCGCGTTGAGGATTGCGTTGCGGGGAAACCCCACGCCGTCCACCAGCGTAGGGGCGGTTGCACCACCAAAGACGCGCGGACAGAGCGTGACGAACACTTCGTTCACAGCATGGACAGCAAACAGCGACCAGTTCAGGCTCGCGCCGCCTTCGCAAAGCAGCCGCCGCACCTTCCAGTCGCGCGCCAGGATGTCGAGCATCAGCGGCACATCCACGTCGCGCTCGCCGACGATATAGACATGCGCGTCCGGCAGACGCGCCAACCGGTCGAGTTTGGCGCGCGGCGCGCGGCGCGAAGTGAAGATCAGAATTGGTGACACTTGCCGCTCGAAAGCGCGGATGTTTTCCCGGAACGAGCCGTTGCCGCTGACGATCACACGCAGCGGATGCGGAGGCTTGCCGCAGCGGATGCGCGCGCGCTGAAGCCGCACGTCAGGGATACTGAGGCTCGTGCGGTCGGTCTCCGCAGTGCGCGCGCCGACCATGACAGCGTCAGCGGTGGCGCGGAGTTCGATCAGGTGGCGCTTGTCGCGCTTGCTCGTCCAGTCGGTCGGCTGCCGCTCGACAGTGGAGGTCTTGCCGTCGAGCGTCATGGCCATGTTGAGAAGGACGAAGGGGCGCTTCATGGGTCACACGATTAACATGCAATCACCATAGCTGTAAAACCGATACCTCTGTTGCACTGCTTCGGCATACGCGCGCAGCACCGGCTCGCGGCCAGCCAAGGCGCTGACCAGCATCAGCAGCGTCGAGCGCGGCAGATGGAAATTGGTCAGCAGCGCGTCGGCGATGCGAAACCGGTAGGGCGGGTAGATGAAGATATCGGTCTCGCCCGCGCCTGCGCGGACCCGACCTTCGGTGTCGGCGACGGCTTCGAGCGCGCGGACGGTGGTGGTACCGACGCAGATGACACGGCGGCCGTCGCGTTTGGCGGCGTTGACGGCGGCGGCTGTGTCGGGCGGGATGTCGAATCGCTCGATGTGCATCGTGTGCTGTTCGATGTCTTCGGACGCAACCGGTTTGAACGTGCCGGGGCCGACGTGCAGCGCAAGCCGATGCACCAGCACGCCGCGTTGGGCCAGCGCCTCGAATGTGCGAGGCGTAAAGTGCAGGCCGGCCGTCGGCGCAGCGACGGCTCCGGGCTGGCGCGCGAAGATGGTCTGGTAACGCTCACGGTCGGCGGGGGCGTCTTCGCCGTGGCGGATGTAGGGTGGCAGCGGCACGTGGCCGACGCGTTGCAGCGCCGCAAAGAGGTCGTCAACGCCGATGAAGCGGACGGCGACCTCGCCGCCATCGTGTTTGGCTTCGACGAGGGCACGGAGCGGTTCGGATTGGGGATTCCCGGCAAAGACAATCTCCATGCCTTCGCGCAACCGTTTCGCAGGCCGGGCAAGGGCGAGCCAGCGGAAGGTGGAGAGTTCTTCAACCAGCAACAGCTCAACCTCGCCACCCGTCTGTTTGTGGCCGATGAGACGGGCGGGAATAACCTTGGTGTCGTTGAGAACGAGAACTTCGCCGGGTTGCAGGTGCTGCGGAAACGCCGTGAACTGTTGATGACGGATGGTGCCGTCGGCGCGGTCCAGGACGAGCATGCGGGCAGCGTCCCGGTCGGGCAACGGTTGTTGCGCGATCAGATCGGGCGGCAGCGTATAGTCAAAGTCAGCAGTTTTCATCACCTACGCATTTCTTTTAACCACCCCGCGCAAAATTCGCCAGCCTGCATCTGTCCGCCAAGCGCACAAGGGGTTGGCACCGGCGTTGCTTGGTAATCCGCCAAGAGCAGATTGCGTCTGTCGAGACATAACAACTGCAACTGAAATGTGTGTGAACGCGGATGGGAGCGAAGCTCCCATATCAAAGC
>JBAZIR010000561.1:0-3016 GCA_041651735.1 Verrucomicrobiia bacterium
TTCATTTGGCTTCAAGCCGAGCAGAAACTTCCGCAATTTCGCGCGGCCGTCGGGTTCGCTCTCCAAAGCTTCCAGCAACGCTTCGCATTGCGCGCCGTAGAGCGCGGCCGCTGCGGGACTGGTCGGAAGCGCGGCCGCTTCGGTCAGGTCGCGGAACGTGGGCATCTTCTCTGCTGCGAGCGATTGCTTCAATATCTCCAGCGTCGTTTCTCGCGGACGCTCCTCCAGTTTCCGCGTCAACGCATGTTCCAACCACACCGGCACACGCGCAATCGTCTGTCCACCTTCCACCTTGCCCAACTTCCGGTTCGCCATCTCCGTGCAAAACATCCCGACCATTGCTTCCACGAATCGTGACACATCCACCGCTGGCGGCGTCTCCGCTTCAACCTGAAATCGCAAGTAGCCGGACACCGACACCACGGAGGAGCGCAACGCCGCCACATCCCCCGGCATCGGTAACGCACTGTCCGCCGGTCGTTCCCGGAATACAACTACCACCGGCGCACGCCAGGCATTATCAACCCCCAATCGTGTAATCAACTTCGAGCGGACATCCTCGCAGAACGACACCAAGGCCGCCGCGAGCGCGGCGTCAGAACAAAACGCGTGAACCTGGCCGGATACACCCACAGCGCGAACCAACGCGTTGGTCGTCCCCCCCGCACAAAAACACACACTGACCAGCCACGCGCCGAGGACGGCCACCGCCAACAGACTCTGCCGTCCCGGTCGCATCGTCAGCGCGCCGCGCCAACACACACCACGATGCTGTTGGGTGTCAGCGCAACCGCACGAGCCTCTTTCAACAGTTTCCACTCCGCATCCAATCCTTGAAACCTGAAACAAAGACTCCCAAACAACTGCGCCACCACATCACCGCCCGGCAATGCATGCAACGGCAACCGACCGATGAACGCGGTGGTCCACTTCACCTTCCTCCCATCACCGGCATCCACAAACGAGCCGTCCGACCGGAAGATGAACTGCTTGGTGTAACTCTTGATGCGCACTTCGGCCACCGCCTGAGCTGTGAAACGGCTGCTGCCCAACTCGATCTGATACTTGGCCCATCGTGGCAGAAACACAGCCTCGGGATTATCCGGTGTGACTTTCACCTGCTGGGGCGATGCGGGGTCGTTAAGGTAGGAGTTGATCTCTTTGTTATTGAAAGTGATGGTCAACGGCGTGCCGCGCTCCTGCGCTTGTTTCAACGTGTCCAGCCGTCCCTTCGCTGCCAGCGCGAACGCCGCGCTGCTGGGCATGTCCTCAAATGGGATTTGCTGCCAGACCAGCACTCCCGTCACCCCCAGCACCGCAAGGATGGCCAGGCTGACAATCTTGCGAATCACACGCCCGATGGATGCTCCGCCACCCGCCTTCTGGACCTTGACGACCACTTCGCCCGTGGCGCCTGTCGCCTGATCCTCCGTCACCACCATGGTCAGATCGATCTTCGCGCCGCACTGCATGCAGTGCACACGACCGATCGGGTTATCATAGTTACAAGCTTTGCATTTAATCATTTCTTTGCCCCCGTTTCGCTGGAACCAGACTTTTTAGCCGTGGATTTGCTGCTCGTGGCGCTGGTGCTGGTGCTGGCGGATGATTCCTTCTTCGCCGCCGACTTGTAACCTTCGCTGCGATAGTCGGTGGCGTAGAACCCCGACCCTTTAAAGATCAGCCCCGCGCCGCCGCTGATAAGCCGTCGCACACGGCCCTTGCACTGCGGGCAGGTCTTCTTCGCCGGTTCCTTCATGGACTGGAACAACTCAAAGTGATGACCACATTTCCCGCATTCGTATTCGTAAGTCGGCATATAGCTTTAAGACAGTGTGATGCTGTGGTTCGGAAAATCAAGTTTGAAAACCAGCGCCATCGTCGCTACCGTCGCCACCATGTTCACAGCCGAACCGATTCGCTCCGTCCATTTCCTCGGCGTTTGCGGTACCGCCATGGCCGCCGTCGCCTCACAGCTCAAACAACGCGGCCTCCATGTCACCGGCTCTGACGAGAACGTCTATCCGCCCATGTCCACGTTCCTGGCCGAACAGGGCATCACCGCCCTCTCACCTTACGCCGCCAACAATCTCGACGCTGTCGGCAAGCCCGACCTCATCATCATCGGCAACGCCATCAGCCGCGGCAACCCTGAAGTCGAAGCCGTCCTTGAACGCCACCTGTGCTACGCGTCGTTGCCCGATGTCATTCGAGAGTTCCTCATCCGAGGCCGCACCTCCATCGTCGTCACCGGCACCCACGGCAAAACCACCACCACCTCACTGTTGGCGTGGACATTCCAGCACAACGGTCATGCCCCCGGCTACATGATCGGCGGCATCCCGCTCAACCTCGGCAGTGGATGTGCCTGCCCGCCCAACGCGCGTCATTTCATCATCGAAGGCGACGAATACGACACCGCTTTCTTCGACAAGCGCAGCAAGTTCCTCCACTACCTGCCCGACACCGTCATCATCAACAACATTGAGTTCGACCACGCGGACATTTTCCCCTCGCTCGACGACATCAAGCTGACCTTTCGCCGTCTCATCAACGCCGTCCCGCGCAATGGCATCGTCCTGGCCAACGGCGACGACGCCAATGTTCACGACGTCATCGCCAATGCCCCCTGCCCTGTCAAAACCTTCGGCCTCGGCCCTGACAACGACTTCCGCGCCACCGACCTCGCCCTCACGCCTGATGGCTCCTCCTTTCACGTTTCACGTTTCACGTTTCACATCCCCCTTCTCGGCCAGCACAACGTCCGCAATGCTCTTGCCGTCGTTGCCGCCTCGCTTCATCACGGCCTCACGCCGGAGCAAATCCAAGCCGCGTTTGTCGGGTTCCGTGGCATCAAGCGCCGGCAGGAGATCCGCGGTGAAGCGGCGGGTGTCACCGTCCTCGACGATTTCGGCCATCACCCCACCGCCATCCGCGAGACCATCCGTGCCTTCCGTGTCCGTTTTCCCGGACGCCGGCTCTGGGCTGTTTTTGAGCCGCGCAGCAATACCACCCG
>JBAZIR010000562.1:0-3008 GCA_041651735.1 Verrucomicrobiia bacterium
GATCAACCGACTCTCGATGAGTCTGTTTGAGGCTCCCAAAATGCGCTATCAGAGCCAACATCCTTTTGACCAACTCCATGAGCTTTTTAAGACAATATCTCGCGTGAAGGTCTCGAAGGATGGCGTTGAAGTCGCTAAAGAGAAAGACAGTCCGAAATGAGGGTGGATGACGCGTTGTTTTTTTAACTCCCATCCTCATCTCTCGGCCGGCTCGCAACCAACTACAACGTGGTGGGCGACATTGCAAAAGAGCGGTTGACGGAGAACAGCGCGTGCTGGCGTTTTTTCGCAAAATCCGGTAACCGTTGGGAATGATGAAATACACGATGGCGTTGTTGTTGTCGGCGGCGGTTTGCAGCGCGGCGGGGATTTCCGGCGAGGTCGGCGGCAAACTGCTCGCGGCGGGCGACCGGCGGGTGATGATCCTCGCCGCCGACGGCGCGGTGGCTTGGGAGCATCCGACAGCGCTCACCCACGACGCGTGGATGCTGGCCAACGGCAACGTCCTCTTCGCCGACGGCGCGACGGTGACAGAGGTCACGCCCGATCATCGCGTGGTGTTCCAATACAAAGCCGCCGAGCAGAAGGGCGGCGGCACCTTTTCCTGCCAGCGGCTCGACAACGGCCTGACGCTCATCGGCGAGAACTCCACCGGCAAAGTGCTGGAGGTGGATGCTTCGGGCAAGGTGGTGTTCGAGTTGCAGACCCAGCCGGCCACGGTCGGCGGGCATCACAACATGCGGATGGTCCGCAAACTCGCCAACGGCCATTATCTAGTCTGCCATTCCGGCGCGCACGTGGTGAAGGAATACACGCCCAAGGGCGACGTGGTGCTGGAGCTAAAGACGCCCAATCTGGCCTTCGCCGCCGTTCGCACGTCGAAGGGCACGACGCTGGTCTCGTCGCTGGGCAAGCTCATCGAGTTTGACGCCGCCGGCAAGGTCGTGTGGGAGTTTGCCAACACGGACATCCCCGGCGTGAAGATCACGAACATGACCGGTCTGCATTTGCTGTCGAACGGGAACATCGCGACGGGCTGCTATCGCGCGTATGAGAAGGGTGAAGGCACCGGCCTGCTGGAGATCACACGCGAGAAGAAGCTGGTCTGGCGTCTCTCCGACCCGAAGCTCGCCGGCACGATGATGGCGGTGCAGAAGCTGGACGCGACCGGCAAGGCGATGGCGGGGGAGAGGTAATGGGCTTGGCGCTTGTTCCAGCGCCTGTGTTGTGCAACAAATCCGGCGTTCGTTTGCAACGTGAGGTCCGTTCGGTGGACTGCTTATGAATCCCAATGTCAGGAATCTTCTTTATCGGAACCCGCAGCTCTACGAGTTGGTGTATCCCGAACCGAATGATGAGACACCGATGATGTGCCGGCGGATATTCTCGCGTTATCTCAGCCAGCCGCCTCACTCCATCCTCGACATCGGTTGCGGCACGGCGCGAGACTTGGATTCCCTGTCGAGGGAGTGTCCCGATTGCTGGGGCGTTGATTGCCTTCCCGAAGTGATCGAGTATGCCAAAGCCCGCCGTCCGCACCTGCATCTTGAGGCGGGTGACATGAGCACGCTGCGGCTCGGCCGGACGTTTGACGTCGTCATGTGCATGGGGTCAACCTTCATGTATGCGCTCAGCAACGAGGAAGTGGCGGCTACGCTGGAGACGTTCGCGGCGCATTCACATGCTGGCACGCTGCTCGTTCTCGACATCAATAACGCGGCGAGCTATCTCGGCGGCGAGCATTTCAAGCGGACGTCGGAGCTTCGCGTCAACTTGCCGGAGTTTGCGGCCGAGGCGGTTTCGACATGCGATTTTGACCGCCGGCGCCAGATACTGACGAGGCGGCGGAAATGGATGATTCAGGGACAGGGCGAGGCAGAGGATTTCTGCGAGTATCGGTTGTTTTTCCCGGCGGAGCTTGAGCACTTGCTGAAGGAGCGGGGTTTTCAGGTCGCCGGGATGTTCGATAACAAGGAGCTTCGAGAGACCGAGTTGTGCGCGCCGAGGCTTTACGTGCCAGCGATATTTCATCCCCGGAGCGCGAGTGACTGTCCGACCCGAAGCTCGCCGGCACGATGATGGCCGTGCAGAAACTGGACGCCAGCGGCAAGGCGATGGCTGGCGAACGATAGCCGGCGGTATTCGTGAGTCGGATTGACTTCGCGGTGCGGCTCACCTAGCGTGAGGAGCGATGAAACAGTTTCCACTCGTGCTTGCGTTGCTCGGCAGCGTGGCGGTGGCCACGGCGCTGGACATCTCGGTCCGCCAGGAGAGCGACCGCGCCGTCGCCCGCGGGCTCGATTTTCTCGGCCAGCAGCAGCAGCCGGACGGCTCATGGCGGAAACATCCGGGCATCACGGGGCTGGTGACTCTCGCGTTCCTCCGCGCGCCCAGCGGCTTGACGCCCGAGTATGAGAAGCGCATCGCCGGCGGACTCAAATTCATCCTCTCCAACGTCAAGCCTGATGGCACGATCTACGGCGGTCCGCCGATGGATCCCTACCCCAACTACTCCACATCCATCTGCCTGATGGCGCTGGTTGCCGCGAACCGCCCGGAACACACCGATGTGATTCGCAACGCCCGCGCCTATCTGTTGCACTCGCAATTTGACGAAACGGAAGGTACGTCGAAGGACGATCCGCGCTACGGCGGCATTGGCTACGGCCGCAACCAGCGGCCCGATTTGTCGAACACGGCGTTCGCCCTGGAAGCGCTGCACATGTCGGAGCAGATCCAGGCGCTCAAGGCCAGTGACACGGAGCGGAAGGAGTCGCAGTTGCATTGGGAGAAGGCGCTGGCGTTTCTCGCGCGCTGCCAGAACCTGCCGTCAGTGAACACCAATGCCTCGACCGCAGCCGAAGACGCCGGCGGTTTCTACTACGCGCCTACGGAAACGCGAGGGCCGGCGGTGACCAATGCGAACAACCGCGTGAGCTTCCGTTCCTACGGCTCGATGACCTACGCCGGTTTCAAGAGCCTGCTCTACGCGAAGCTGGGCAAGGACG
>JBAZIR010000563.1:0-2997 GCA_041651735.1 Verrucomicrobiia bacterium
CCCTTTCGTCAAGAAAGGTGCTCGCGTCGTCATCAAACCCAACATGTCCTGGGACCGCAAACCCGAGCAGGCCGCCAACACCCATCCGTTGCTCGTCAAGGCGATGGCCAGGCTCTGCATCAGCGCCGGCGCGTCCAAGGTCATGATTTTCGACCGTACCTGCCAGGACATGCGCCTCTGCTACGCCAGTTGTGGCACCCCTGCCGCCATCGAGTCGCTGAAGGACCCGCGCATCACCTGCTCTTTCGTGGACGACCGCAAGTTCGTGCCGGTCAAGGTTCAAAAGGGCAAGAGTGTCACCGAGTGGGACTTCTATAAGGACGCGATCAGCGCCGACTGCTATATCAACATGCCCATCGCCAAGGACCACAAGCTCACCCGTCTCACGCTGGGCCTGAAGAACATCATGGGCGTCCTCGGCGGCAAGCGCGGGCAGCTTCACCAAGGCATTACCCAAAAGATTGTGGACCTCAACACCGTCCTGCGGCCGACCCTGACCATCATGGACGCCACGCGCATCCTGCTTCGCAACGGCCCCAGCGGCGGCAAGCTCGACGACGTGAAGGAACTCCATACCTTGTTCGCCTCCGCCGACACCGTCGCTGCTGACGCCTACGCCAGCACACTCTTCGGCATGAAGCCCGACGAGTTGGAAATGACGCGCGCCGCGTTCGAGATGGGCCTCGGCCAGATGGACCTCAATAAGGTCAAGATCGTCAAGGTATAACGCGGTGCCGAGAAGTTGCCGGTGTTGTTGGGCATCATATGCACCTCACTCGTTGCAGCGACCAAAAGTCCGCTACGCTTGACGATTTTTACAGAGAGATCAGCCAGTATGACCACTCCGTTCACCGCGAAGGTGGCAAAGCTATGCTCGACTTAATTGCGCGCTTGCGGACATTGCCGGATGACCGGAGAGTTTATGGACTCACTTCCCACGAACGGCTCTGTTTGATAGCCGAGGACACTTACAAATCTCCGTGGTTTGTCATCGTTTGGGCTCTAGACAAGCGCAACTATTCTGTTGAGTATCTTATGCCCGATGACGTCGCTCCCTGGCCGGGTGCCTATGTTCGAGGCGAGGCGTGTTCAGAGGATGACGCCGTGCAAATGATTCTTGCCGCGATGGAAAAGTCGGGAGGATGGAAAGAAAAACAATGATGTCTGACACACCGCAGCAGCCGCCAGCGGGTGTGTCTGATCTCTGGCGTCCTAAGGTCGCGTGAACTTTCGCCTGCCACACATTCCGTGGAAGTGGTGGCGGCGCGCCGCACAGCTCATCTGCCTCTTCATCTTCCTCTGGCTCTTTCGGAAAACGGAGAGCGACGGCAGCGGCAGCATCGCCTACGGCGCAAACATCCTCTTCCGTCTCGACCCGCTCGTGGCCGCGTCCGCCGTGCTCGCTGGCGCGAAGTTCATCGCCGTGCTGTGGCCCGCGCTTGTGACCCTTGCGCTCACACTCGTGCTCGGCCGCTTCTTTTGCGGCTGGGTCTGTCCACTCGGCACGCTGCTCGACGGCGCCAGTCGCGTGATTTCCAGAAATGCCGCGCCGCCCAGCCAACATTGGCGCACTGTGAAATACTTCCTGCTCGGCGTCGTGCTCGTCAGCGCCGTCTTTAGCTGCCAGGTCATCGGTTACCTCGACCCGTTCTCCATCCTCGTGCGCGGCATGGCCGTGGCAGTGGACCCGTGGATGAACCGCGCCGTCACCGCGCCGTTCACGCTCATCTACCAGCACGCGCCCGAATCGGTCTCCAACATCACTGAACCGATCTACGCCTTCCTAAAAACCCGCCTCCTGCCCTTCCAACAGAACTCGTTCGTCTTCTCCATCGTCTCCTTCGCCATCCTCATCGCCGTCTTCGCGCTGGAATTTGTCGAGCGGCGCTTCTGGTGCCGCAATCTCTGCCCCGCCGGCGCACTGCTCGGCATCTTCGCCCGTTTCTCACTGCTGCGGCGCTTCCCCGCGCGCGCCTGCGGCCGTTGCAAAGCCGAGACCACCTACAATACGCGCTGCCGGATGGGAGCGTTCGATGAACAAGGCCGCTTGCAACCCGAATCCTGCAACCTCTGCCTCGACTGCCTCGACGAGTGCCCGGTGAACCTGCCGAAATTCACCTTCGACAGACCCAAGACCGCGCCCGCGCCGTTCGAACCGTCGCGCCGTCTCTTTCTCGGCTCCGTTGTCACCGGCATGGCGCTGCCGCTGATTTCCAAATCATTGCCAGCAGCCCACCGTCTGCCGCCGGACCTCGTCCGTCCACCCGGTGCGCTGCCCGAGCCGGTTTTCCTCGACCTCTGCGTCCGCTGCGCTGAATGCATGAAAGTCTGCCCCACCAACGCCCTGCAACCGGTTCTGTTCGAAGCCGGCGTGGACGGTGCCTTCTCGCCGCGGTTCATGGGACGCATCGGCTACTGCGAATACAACTGCACCCTCTGCGCCCAGGTCTGCCCCACCGGCGCCATCGCCCTGCTGCCGCTCGCCGAAAAACAAAAGTTCATCATGGCCAGGGCCGTGTTCGACAAGAAGCTCTGCATCCCGTTCATCAAACCTGAATCCTGCATCACCTGCGAAGAACACTGCCCACTACCCGAAAAGGCCATTCGTTTCAAAGACGTCGAAGTCGCCCACCCCGTTACCAAACAGCGCGTCATCGTCAAGCGGCCCTACATCGTCTGGAGCCTCTGCATCGGCTGCGGCATCTGCGAAACCAAGTGCCCAATCGAAGGCGTATCCGCCGTCCGCATGATCCGCGAAGAAGCCATCCCCCCCGCCATCCGCAACGACGCCGAAATCATGGACATGGTCAGCCAGCCCGCCCCGCCCTCCGCCGCCCCCAAACCGAAAACAAACTCGGACGGGTATTGAGAAAAGTTGGAGCGTGAGAATCATCTAAAGGCTGACGGCTGCTGTTTGGCCGGCAGTCGGGTAAAAGGTATCGGACCGACAACCCTAGAAAGGAGATTCTCATGGAAACGACCGAACAGTTCTTCGCC
>JBAZIR010000564.1:0-2987 GCA_041651735.1 Verrucomicrobiia bacterium
GATCTGGACGTGTTGCTCATCGAGAGCACCTACGGCAATCGAGAGCACGAGCCGATGGACCAGATCAACAACCGTCTCTGCGCCATCGTCAACCGCACCGTCCAGCGCAAGGGCAAGATCATCATTCCCGCGTTCGCCGTCGGCCGCACACAGCACATCGTCTATGCGCTGCACCGGCTGACAGAGGAAAAATGCATTCCCGAGTTGCCGATCTTCGTGGACAGCCCGCTGGCGGTGAACGCCACCGAGATTTTCCGGCTGCACCCGGAGTGTTTCAACACGGACATCTACGAGCAGTTGATGGCACGGCACGATCCGTTTGGTCTGGAGCAGCTCAAATACATCCGCGACGTGAGTCAATCCATTGCGCTGAACGACCTGAAGGAGCCGTGCATCATCATCTCCGCATCGGGGATGGCTGAGGCCGGCCGTATCTGCCATCACCTTCACAACAACATCGGCAATGAGCGCAACACGATCATCATGGTCGGCTTCTGCGCGCAGCATACCCTTGGCGCGCGCATCATCGCCGGCGAGAAACGCGTGCGCATTTTCGGCGAGGAGCACGACGTGAAGGCACAGGTCGAGGTGATCTCTGCGTTCAGCGCGCACGCCGGACGCAGCGAGCTTCTGAACTTCGCGCGTCGCGCGACCGGGTCGTTGCAGCACATCTGCGTCGTGCATGGCGAGGCCGAACAATCCCAATCGCTGGCGGCGGCATTGCGGGAACTCTTCCCCCGCTCGCAGGTCCATGTGCCCGTCATCAACGAAGTGCTGGAGTTATAGCCGCCATGAACCCCGACCTCTTTACCCCCTGGCAACGTCGCGTCCTGGCCAATGCGCTGGTGGCACTGGCCATCGCGTTCCTTGTGATACTAACCGCAGCAGGCGTGTTGGCGGCGGCGTCATTGTTCACCCAATTGCAGTGGGTGCTGCTGCCCGTGGCCATTGGCATGCTGATCGCCTACCTGCTAATGCCCGCAGTGGATTGGCTTCACATGAACCGCCACTGGTCGCGCACGACTGCGGTGTTGATCGTCTTCGGTCTCGGTGCGGTCATCGTCACTGGCGCCGTGGCGCTGACACTGCCGATGATCATCCAGGAGTTGACCGACGTCGCGAGCAAGATGCCAGACCAGATTCGTCGCGTCGCCACAGCCGTCAGTGGGCTCGCTGAGGGCATGCGCGCCGCTAGAACGGCGGGCGCGTGGCCCAAGTTTGTGGATCAACTCACCACGAGCATCAACAATTCGCTGCCCGACATGGCACGCCATCTGACCACCATGCTGCCACAGGTTCTTTCCAACACCTTCAGCCTTCTGAGCGCGGTCGTCGGATTCCTCATCATTCCGATTTACGTGTATTATTTTTTGAAGGATCCGGAGTATTTTTCCTCCAACTGGAAGCTCTATGTGCCGGTGGCCAACACCACGGTGCGCGACGACATCATCCACGTCGTTGGTGAAATCAACCAGTCTGTGCAGGCGTTCTTCCGCGGCCAGTGCATCGTGGCGGCGTGCGTCGGTGCGTTGTCAGCCCTGGGTTTCTACATTATCGGAATTGATTTCGCACTGTTGCTCGGCATCTGGGTCGGTCTGTTCGACCTTGTGCCACTCTTCGGAGTCGTTGCGGGCGCGTTTCCAGCGGCGCTCATCGCCTACTCCAAACATGGCGGTTGGGAGTTGCCAGCCCAAGCCATTGCAGTTTGCGTCGTCGTTCACCTGATCGAGAACTGGATTCTTTCTCCAAGGATTGTGGGCAACAAGACCGGTTTGCACCCTGTGACCGTCGTGCTGTCCATCCTCATCTGGGGTCATCTGCTCGGCTTCATCGGCGTGCTGCTGGCCGTCCCGCTGACCTCCACGCTCACAGTGCTTTTCCGCCACTACCTCTGGAAACGCCTGCCCGCGAAGTCATGAACCCGGACTTCTACCAACGCAGACTCAGCATTGCGATGGCGGTATCGCTGGTAATCCACCTGTTTGTGCTGTGGTTCTACGCCACCACACCGCTGATGACAGCGCTTGCCAGGCTTCTCTCACCGTCCGTCACAGTCACGCAGTTGCCCAAGACTCCCTTGAATCGGCAGATCGTGCGCCGACAGCCGCCACAATTGAACTTCATCGAAGTTGACGCTTTGCAGGCAACCAAAACGGTGCCGGTAAAACCCATGTTCTTCTCAGACAGGAACTCTCTCGCCGCCAATCCTGCGCCGCAGAACCGGAGCGCGGACATTCCAAAGATCATGGGCCGCAAGCTGGCGGAACTCCATACCACCACAGTCCAGACGCCTGCAAAGACGCAACCCCGTCCCGCAACGCCGCCGCCGGCGGCAAAACCGAAGCCCCAAACCCCGAGCACACCTGCGCGCGCTGCGACTCCAAAAACCGTTGCGCCTCCCAAGCCCGCCGAAGGCATCACTGCGCCCGAACCCCAGCGCCGCTCGCAGGAACAACCGCGACAGAAGACCGCGGCAAGAACCGCCAAGCCTACACCCGACTCGGCCAGCACGACTCCTGCGCAGCCAGCCTCGCCATTCAAGTTCGCCGAGTCGTCGTTCGGTTTGCGCCCCACTGCCAGCGAGATGTCCCCCGTCCAGCGCGACATCCCGACCATGGCTTCGGAAACCGACGGTGGAGTGTCACGCCGCGGCCCGACAGCGCTGAATGTCATCGGCATGCCTCAAGGCGCCTACAGCAAGAAGATGTTCGCCGAGATTGGCCGCCGCTGGACATTGTTATTGGAGCAATACTATGCCGACGGCCAGCCGGGCCGGGTCAAACTCAACTTCACCCTCTATCCCACCGGGCATGTGGATCATTTGAGGATTGCGCAAAACTCCGCTTCCCCTATTCTTGGAAGCTATTGCCAGAAGGCGGTGATCGATTGTGCCCCCTTCGATCCGTGGCCGCAAGAGCTGAAGCTGTTGGGCGGGGATCATTTGGACATCACGATAGATTTCAACGTTTACTTATACGAAAGGTAGA
>JBAZIR010000565.1:0-2981 GCA_041651735.1 Verrucomicrobiia bacterium
GTGTGTTGGCAAGTTGTGAATCCGTGCATTTCGCCGGCAGATTCGGCGGGCTGAAGTTCTTCCAGAAGCCCAGGTAGCCGCACGGAATCAGCCTCCACGTGTTGCCTTCGCGTTTCAACCACACTGCGCCCTCGACCTCCAGCGGTCCTTCGCTGGCGCGAGCTTCGCCGGCATTGAGGTAGATGTAGTCGGGACATTTCACAAAATCCACGCGCTTCCCGGCCACCAGCGCACTGTAGGCGAGAATCTCTCCTGGTTTGATCGCGAGCCAGCCAAACGGCGGCAGTTCATAACTGCGGCCATCGCACTCGATCTTCCACGGTTTGTCGGCGTTGTAGTTCACATGAACCACCAGCCCGCGCGAGTAGCGCACGCGAACGCGGCCAAGCTTCTGTGAGTCTTCCGCGAGGGCGCGGCTCGTGGGCACGAACCCGACGCCATTGTGATAATGAATGGCCGTGGCTGTGTCGGTGAGATACTCGCGCTGCACGCCCTGCATGATGGCGTAGTAGTGGATGAACCGCGACAACGGCGGCACGTAGCCGTAGCCCAGGATGAGCATATGTCCATACGCGAGACTCGCCGAGACATAGCGGTAGAAGTCCAGCGGCGCGGCGCCACGACCGCCATCCGTATGCAGACCGGTGCGGACGTTCTGGCCAAAGAACGCACTCGGCGCATAACCCATCATCATGCCGTGCTCGAACGGATGAATCTTCAGCAGATCGAAATCCACCAGCGGCGGCAGGTCGGGCGCGGGTTTCGATGCCACCAGCGTCGCGTAGTCCATGTCGCATGCGCCGGCATAAAGCCATCGGCTGATGCCTTCGCTAACGGTCGATCCATACCACTTGCGGGCTTCGAGGATGCAGTCGCCGTTCGCGATCACCTGTGGCCGCGCCATGCCCGCTCCCTCGACGCCAGCCTCGTAATCCAGCGCGGCCAGGTCGCGGTTGGTGTGCACGTCGAGGTAAACACAGTCGGCCGGATAGTGTTGTCTGACCTTCTGCCCCGTCATCTTCACGAGCAGCGGCATGGCGTTGGGCTTCGCGGCGAAGTTGCCAAACCATGCATCGCGGAAATCGCCCTCCGCTGTCAGCGAAACCTTGTTTTCATCGAACCACTCGTTGCCGGGCCAGTAATCGGTCGAATCAATGTAGAAACCGAACAGGTAACCCAGCGACTTGATGGAGCGGCGAAAATCCTGCACCTGCGGAATCGTGAACTTCGGATGCGGCCGCCAACGGTCGGCAAAACCCTCCGAGTAGTCGTCGCACAACACGCCGGCGAAGTCGCAGGCGATTAAATGGTCAATCCCGTGGCGCTTCAACGCCGCGTAGAAATTCTGCGTCCACGCGCGGCCCATGAAAAAAGCATATGGCGCAAGTCGTTCCCGGTTCGGCGAGACACGATTGCGCGCGTTGGGCAGCGTGTCGGCGAACTCCGGCGAGACCGTGACCAGCACGCGTTCACGCAAATCGTTTCGCCGGCCGTTGGTGAGCGGCGTATAGACCGTCCCCTTGAACAAGCCGATCCGATCATTGGTTGGCGGCGTCACTGTCGCGTTTACGCTGGAGAAATCGCTGTGATACCAATCCGGCAGGACTGAGACGAACAAGCCGCCTGCGCAAGCGATCCACGGCCCCGGTTTGCGGCCCATCACGAGGTAAGGCACTTCGATGCCGCGAGGGTTGGGCAAACCGGCGACATGGCCGAGCGTAACGCCAGCCGCAGTGCCACCGCCACACGTCATGTCCACAATCAGACTGCGCCCTCGAAGCGAATAACTGGCAGTCCATTCAACGCAGTTCGTCCCGTGCTGCATCCGCCAACGCGCCGTCAGTCTTCCGCCCTTCAACTGCGATGACGCCAACTTCGCCTCGCCGGGCGCGGGCAGATATTCACCTTCTCCAAAATCGAGCGACATACCGCCGCCGTCCAGCGGACGAAACATCGGACCGTTTTCCCATTGCGCCGTGACTCCATTTAGAAAGCCCTCAGCAAGCCGCACACAAAAGCGCAGCGTGCCGCCCTGCCCCTCCGAGAGAAACTCCGCGCCACCATCCAGCGCTTTCACGCTGACCTTCGCGTTCTTCGGCGGCGTCGGCAGCATGCCGTCGTCCGAAGTCGGGAAGACGGACCGCTTGGACTTGTCGAGTTTGGCGAACGGGCTGCGGTTCTGCTGATAGAACGTCAGCGATTCGAGATAAACGCTTCGCTCCGCGGGTGCGCTGTCGTGCTCCATCGTCAATGCCACGAGCTTCATCGGGAACCGCGCGCGAGCGAGCGACTTTGTGTCGAGCACACCGTGTAGCAGATTCCAGTAACACGAGTTGAGCGGACCAAGGTCCAACTCGAATTCGCGCCCACCCGCATCTTCCAGCAGTGCGACAAACCGCGGATGCCGATCCTTGTAGCGGTCGAACGCGCCGTAGAGCCAGAGATTCGCCGCGTCAAACTTTTCGGGGATCACCACGGGCCGTGGCGGACGCAACACGATGACGGAATTTCTGCCGCCTCCGGCATAGCTGAGCTTCGCCACCTGCCTGCGCCAGAGCAAGTGTTCCACCGATGCGGCCAGCGCCACCTTCGCATCGCCCAGCACATTCACTCTCCAGCCGTGCAAATCCTCGAATCCAACCTGGGCCGGTGGCGATTCCTTGCGGCCCGACCAGACGATTTCGTAAGCGCGGTCGCCCGACTTGGCGTTGACCGCCAGTTTTGTTTCCACCAATGCCTCGCGAATTGCCGCGCCTTTTTGCGCGTCGCGCCGCAAACGTTCCACATCCGCCGCCTTCATCACGCCGAGTGTCACATGGTCGAGCACCAGCGGCACGCGATCGAGTTTCATCACGCCGGGCAGTGATGGAATCAGGTGACGGAACGACAACGTCGTTGATTCGCCGCTGTTCACCAATCCCGTGAGATCGAACACGAACTCAAAATCGCGCCCGGTGCCGGCCCAGTTTGACGCGTAGTCG
>JBAZIR010000566.1:0-2976 GCA_041651735.1 Verrucomicrobiia bacterium
TGGATACAGCGTCGCCGGCCACGGAACCCACATTACCTTCACCATGACCGTCTTGGACGCATCAGCCAAGACCCTCTGCTCCGTTTCCTGCTTGTGTTCCACTCCACGCGAGGTTTCGTCTGTTGATCTCTACGAGGGCGCAGTCGAAGAGTTCCGAGAGAATCCGGTCTATGTCCACGCGGGCCACTTTGCCGGCGCTTCGCTCGGCGTGGCGAGTTCTCTGCCAAAGCTCCTCCCGGCGACGCTGATTCGTAACGCGCGCGAAGAAGCGACGAGAATCCTGAAAAGCTCAAAGTTCGTCCCCTCCGGGCCAGCCCAGGAGGCGACTTGGGCCGCGGCGCAGAGGGATTATGCGAGATGTGTCGCCTTGGGAACTCCATCGGTCGAGCCGCTGCTGGCACTCTTCAAAAACGCCGAGGGCGACCCGCCGACTCTGATGGTGATCGCACGCGCTCTCGGGGAAATTGGGGACGCCCGCGCGGAGGAAGTGCTGGTGCAGCAGCTTATGCACTACAGCTCGGAGCTTGCACGGCCGGAGGATAACGTTTTTTACGTCACGCTGCTCGATGTGCTCGGCAAGGTGGGCGATGCGCTCGTCCTCAACGATCTTGAGTCGGTCGGCCGGTCCAAGAATCAAGAGATCGCCCGGGCGGCGCAGGCCGCTGCGGAAAAAATCCGCGCGCGAATCGCTTCCAAGAGACAGAGTTTGAACGCGGGAATTGTTCCGGCGGCAGCGGCAGCGGAGCCGCCAAAGACGCAGCCTGCTTTGGGCACAGCCAACCCGGTGGTCGCGCAGGCGCTCGATAAATTCGCGTCATCCGATGACGCGGGGGCGCTCGAACGGATCGAGGAGGCTCTCCGACTTGATCCCTGCCACGCCTTGGCGCTAGGCATGCGCGGCGTCTTGAAGGCGGCGGAGGCTTACTACGGCACCGGGAATCCAGCAGACAAGGAGCGTGTTGCGCGCCTCCGGCGGGAATTCATGCCGCTCTGGGGACAGGACTTGGGCTTCCAATCCCTTTCCTCGGATGAGAAGAGCCGTTGCCGGCTTGCGTTGAAGGCGGCCCTGGCAGACGTTGAGCAGGCGGCGGAGCGTGACCGGGTTGACGAGCGAGTCTCGTTGTGCCGGGGTCTGGTCTATCTTTGGAGGGTCGATACCGACGGAGTGGAAAACGCTGACCAGGCCATCGCCGATTTTACGCGGGCGATCCAGCTAAACTCCGAAATCCCGGATGCCTATTATTACCGCGCCTGGGCGCGCTTCAAACAGACGCCCCTTAGCGCTTTCATCAAGCTCGACAAATGGTCTCGCAATTCGCGCTCCCAACCCGGCACGGCTCCGCCTCCGCCCGCCCTCGACGCGGAGATTGAGAAGGCCCTGTCGTTGTATGATCTCTGGAGCGCCGATAACATCAAATGCGCCGAACTCAAGGAGAAGAATCCCGGCGCGTTTCGTCTCAGACGCCCGGGAGACGAAGGGGCGACCTTGGGCTTGTGGTCAGTGATCTTCGGGCAGGTCAAGCAAGCTTTCGCGCAAGCCCCCCGGATATGGAGGACAAGAATCTGTTCGAGCAGGCCCGGGAGTCCATCGTCAAGATTGAATGGCGGAATGAGGGCAAGGTCGTCTCCGGCACCGGCTTCGGCATCGAGGAGATCACCGGCGAGATCCTCACCAACGAGCATGTCGTCCATGGCGCGCCTGGCGGGCGGGTCACTGTGATCAAATATGGAGGAGACAAACAGGATGGACACGTCGTGGCGGTGGATCCGAAGCGCGACCTTGCGGTCGTCGGTGTCAGGTCATTGGGGGTGCGTTCCTTGAGAGTGATGCCGCCGGAATCCAACGAGATGATCAACTCGCGCGCGCGTTTCGGCACGCGGCTGACAGTCGGGGAGCGCGTCGTCGTCATCGGCCATCCGAAGGGGCTGAACTGGTCCTTGTCGAGGGGGATCGTCTCCGCCGTGCGGAAGGTGGACGGCGTCATGCATCTTCAAACCGACGCGGCGGTCAATAAAGGGAACTCGGGCGGGCCGATCCTAAACGCCCGGGGGGAAATCGTCGGAGTGGCCACATGGGTAGTCCGTGAAGCGCTGGACTTGAATTTCGGGGTTATGAGCGAAGAGGTTCTCGGTTTCCTAAACGAGCGATTCCAGCGGCATTGATTTCCCTAGGCTGCAATCGTATGCCTATTGAACGAAACACGGGTCGCAAGCCGACGGCCAAAGAGTTGGCGGAAGCCAAGCGCATTGCGGCGTTGCCCAAAGAAGTTCAACGTCAACACCCATCCGCACTGCCCGCTGACCCATCGAAACTGGACCACATCAACACCTATGGGTGGTTGCCGGAGTTTTACATCGACAAGCCTTTTCGGTGTCGCGATTGCGGCAAGGAGGAAATCTGGAAGGCAGCGGATCAGAAGTGGTATTACGAGAAAACGAGAGCCCATACGGATGCAACCGCAGTTAGATGTCACGATTGTCGCAGGGCGCGAAAGGCAACTGCACAACGAGGCAGAAATGCCTAATCATGCGCTCCAGCGGACGGCGGGGAGACCGTAGGAACGTGCGAAGAGAGGTGGTTGCCGATATTGTGGAAGAACCACCAACCGTTCCACAGACTGCGCGAGCTATTCGTTCACTGCGGCGCGGCCTCACCGGGCGCTTTGTCGTGCAAGAGACGATCGGTAAGCGCCTGGATGTAGCCGGCATTCAAAGGCTTGTGAAGAAATGCCCGCGCGCCAGAACTGGCTATGATTTCGGACTTGTCGTCGAAGGAAAACCCACTCATGAGGACGATCTGGATATGGGGTTGGATGTGGCGCAGTCTCTGCGAGACCACAACCCCGTTCATGTCGTCCATGAAGTAATCCACGAACGCCAGATCGAAAGTGCTGTTCGCAGCCAGCTCCAGCGCGAGAGAACCCCGCGATGCCACCGTGATGGAATATTGGCCGGGGCCAAGCAGATTTGGAAACA
>JBAZIR010000567.1:0-2974 GCA_041651735.1 Verrucomicrobiia bacterium
CTCGGCGCTCTCGCCCAACGTTAAAGTCGCTGGCTCGACAAGCCGCGCCACCCGAAAATCCGGCAGCGGCCCGCCCGACACGCGAGCCCAGCGGCTCTGGCCGTTGTCGAAAATCCTCCGCGGGGAAAACCCGTCAAGAACCGCACCCACTCCGCCCACGTGGTTCGCGTCGGCATGGGTCAGGATGAGCGTCTCAATCGAGTCGCAACCTTGCGCGCGAAGGAATGGTTTGAGGACAAAACCGGCGGACTTCGCCGGGCCGCAATCAATAAGCGTGTCGTGTTGCTCGCCCGGCAGATCCACGAACGCCGCCGCGCCGTCGCCCACGCTGAGAACCGTCAGTGTGACCGTCGGTTCGCCGTTGCGAGCGGCCAAGCCGATGGCGAGCGCGCAGAGCGCGGTCACACCGAGCCACGTGAACCTGTGCGCAATCTTCTTCATTCCCGCCCAGAGAAACAACCCCAACGCGCCGTAGAACGCCGCCGACAACCAGAGCGGCGGCGTCTTGACATAAATGAACGCCAGTGGCAACTGCACAAACCAATGGCTCGCGCCAACCATCAGCTTCATGAACGCGTAGTTGGCGTTGTTCAACACGCTCGCAATCGGTGGCCAGATGAGGTCCAGCAGGAACGACGCGAAACCGGTGATAATCACCAATGTGCTCAGCGGCACGATGACCAGGTTGGAGAGAAAATTCACTGCTGTGAACAAATTGAAGTAGTGCGCGATGAGCGGCATCGTCCCGATGCATGCCGCCACGGAGACTGCAAATGAAACGGTCACGGTTCGAACGACACCATACCACACGCGTCGCCACCGAGGCAGCAGACGCGCCGGCAAATACGGGTCACAAACGAACACATCGGCAAGCCAGCCAGGAAGTCGCGACACGATGGTCGAGGATTCCAAGTCTCCAGGTGTGCGACGATAGACAGCTCGGACAAGAAATCCAGATCCAGGAACCAGCAGCACCAAAGCAAGCACGGCGGCATAGGAAAGCTGAAACCCCGCCTCGAACAATTGCATCGGATCGCACAACAGGATAACGATGGCTGACGCCGCGAGGCTGTTCAGCACGTCGGTGGGGCGCGGCAGAGCCCACCCGATGATCACGATCGCCGCCATCAAACACGACCGCACGGCAGACGCCGGCGCTCCCGTTGCGATGGTGTAGAACACCAGCAGGGGCACGGCAATCAGCGCACAACCGACCCGGCCGATGCCGAGGAAACGCAACAGGCCGACAAGAATGCCCGCAATGACCGCAACGTGCAAACCGCTGACAGCAAACACATGCAGCGTGCCGGTACGCATGAATGGTTCCGAAAGCTCGCTGGTGAGGCCCGGACGATAACCGACCAGCATCGCGCGCAGCAATCCAACAACAACAGGCTCGTCCCCGATGCGGGCCGCCTCCAACCCACGTGCCGCGCTGTCGAGAAAACGGCGTTGTATCCACATGCCGCACTCCATCCACCACGACGAGTCACGCCCCATGACGGTCACAGCCGCCGCGCTGTGGATGCGCGCCTCGTAAAACACGCCGCGGCGCGCCATGTAAGAGCGATAGTCGAAATGACCCGGATTTGTCTGCGCCGCCGGCCGGTTCAAGAGGCCGCGAAACTCGATCACGTCACCGTAGCGCAACCGGCCGTCGTCAGGCGGTTGATCGAGCCACACGGCAACCTCGCCCCTCGCGGTCTGCCAGCCATTGCCGCAGTCGAGCGCACTGACCTGGATGGTGAAAAAGTCCCGCTCCTGTTCGCCGCGCCCGCGCCGGCAGATGGAGCGCACCGGCTCGGTCGTGATCGTGGCGCGCACGAGCGCGTTTTGTGAGCGGTCGCCGAGCAGCCGCAGCAGATGATCGGGCTGCGGCCAGGTGTTCGCCAGGCGATGCGCGAGCAAGCCGCCCAGAAGAATCATCACAAGAATCGCAACGAGGCCGCCCCGGCGGTGAAGCAGAAGCGGCGACGCGGCGAGGGCGCCTGAAAACAGAACCCACAGACCAGCGAGTGGCACGAAAATCCACTCACCGAGTATCACACCTGCGCAGAACAACACGGCTATGCCCATCAGCGGGCGCTTCATGACCGAATAATTAAAGACCCGGGGCTTCGCAAGCAAGCATTGAGTCCGCGGTTGCAATGACCCGTGGCCGCGAATATGTTCGACGACACTTGTTGCGAACACTTGCGGAGAACCATCTATGGAAAACGTTTTGATCATCGGCACCGGTTGCGCGGGATTGACAGCGGCCGTTTACACGGCGCGGGCGAATCTGTCACCGTTGGTATTGGCGGGCGCCACGCCGGGCGGATTACTGACCACCACGAGTCTCGTCGAAAACGTTCCCGGTTTTCCCGACGGCATCGATGGAACGGAGTTCGTGATGCGAACGCAAACACAGGCGGAGAAGTTTGGCGCGCGCATCGCTTATGATACGGTGGAAAAGGTGGATTTCTCGCAGCGGCCGTTCCGCGTGACAACAGGCGACGGGGTCATCGAGACGAAAGCCGTCATCGTGGCCACCGGGGCAAGCCACCGGCATCTGGGGTTGGAGAGTGAGCGGTTGCTGGAAAAAAAGGGCGTGACCTACTGCGCGACGTGCGACGGGGCGCTCCCGACGTTCCGAAACCAACCGTTGGTGGTCGTTGGCGGCGGCGATTCGGCATTGGAGGAAGCCAGTTATCTGACGCGATTCGGCTCGCGCGTGTATGTGATTCATCGCCGCGACGCGTTGCGCGGTTCAAAGATCATGCAGGAACGGGCGCTCAAGAACCCGAAGATTGAGTTTGTATGGAATTCAGTCGTCGCGGACGTGCTTGACGTAAAACAAGATCGCGTGACAGGCGTGGTGCTGAAAGACGTGAAGACCGGCCAGATCCGCCCGCTGGCATGTGCCGGCGTTTTCATCGCGATCGGCCACGCCCCTAATACGAAGCTTTTCGCCGGCCAATTGGACATGGATCCG
>JBAZIR010000568.1:0-2958 GCA_041651735.1 Verrucomicrobiia bacterium
CCCAGCACGCCCGCGGGACCGTCAAGCACGAGTCCCTGGCTGGCGATCAGCAGCGACCACGAACTCAGAGCGCGCGCGTAAAACTTGCCGCACTCGAGTTCGTTAAACGGATTGCCCCCGGGGCCGGAGTTGAGTCCGTCTCGCCGCCGGCCGTCGTAACGGCTGCGCGCCATCTTGACGACGCGACGCGCGTCCTCGATCAATCCCTCGAACACCATCAAGCCGGCAGTGGAGTATTCGATGCCGGTCCAGACTTCATCCGAGTAGAGCATGAACGGTTTGGGCCGGTCATTGTGTGGCCAGGTGCAGATGAGCAGTCCGCCTTCGTCGTCGGGAATATAGCGGCGCGGGTCTTGCTTGAAGCCGGCAAACTTCTCCCGAAAATTGTGGCGCATGATGGCGTCGGCCGCTTTACGCACGCGCTCGGGCGGATAGAGATACCCGAGACCGATCTGGTGCGCCCACCACTGGCCAAGCAACTGGTCGCTCGCACAACCGTTATTGTAATCGCGGGCCGGTGGCATTTCCGGAATCTGAATGTAGTATTCGCCGTTCCAGAGTTTCGCGTTCTGATTCTTCATTCCGGCCTCGCGAACGGCGCGCCAGCGCGAAGCGGCCTCGGCGTCGTTCATGACGAGGGCCAGCCTTTCCGCGGCGGCGAGCGCGGCGAGATACTGCGAGCCAATGAAGGTGTTCGCGCCAGTGACGGCGGTGTCGTAGGTGTTCCACTGCTGGCCCGCGGGCACGCCGTCGTGGTCGGCGTCGTATTTCTCGATCAACCAGTCGGTGGCCTTCTTCAAGCCGGGCCAGATTTGTTTCAGGAACTTCCCGTCCGGGCTGAGTTGGTGTTCGCGGAACGCCGCAACGATCACGGCACAATGACCGTCCGCAAACGCGCCATGCGGCGTGTGCTCACGATGGGACGTTTCGCCGTCAGGATGGAGGTAGGTGATGAAGTTGGAGACGCGCAGGTTGCGGCCGAGCTCCGGGAACAGCCGCGCGTGGGACTGCGCGTAATTCCAGACGTGCGTGCAGTTGAGAGGACAGCAGCCATAGCAGCCTTCGAAGCCGGCGAAATAGCCATCCTCCGACCACCAGCAGGTCGGCCCACGGAAAATGACCGACTGCGACGTCATCGTGTCGAGGAATTCTTCCGGCAGATTCGACTGGTAGAGCGTCTTGTGATAGAGGCGCGTGCGTTGCCAAAGCGCGTCAGCATTGGCGGCGACGTGGCGCGCGACAGCGAGAGCGTCGGGCCAGCGTCGGGCGTAAAGATTTCCTTCATGGTGGAACCGTTCGACGTTGGGGAAATGCCATGCCAGCACAAATGTCACCGCGCGTTCCTCTCCGGGTTGCAGCTTGAGCGGCACGTTGAGCGCTGCGTTGAACGTCTCGCCGACCGCGCTCTCCCCGGAATCTTCGCCGGGTTTGAGACCGCTGACGATTTCGTCGCGCGAGGTCCAGCGCGGCGTGGCGACGGCGGAGTCATCGAGTGCCGCCAGCGTCATTGTGCCCCAACCGGGCGAGCAGGGGGCGATGTGTTCGCCGTCCTTGAGTGGCATGCCTCGCGCTGACGCGAACAATGCGACGGCCCAGCTCCAAGGCAGGTTCTTTGCGAGTGCGAAGATGACGCGGCCTTTGCCGAGCGGGCAGGAGATTAGCAACGGGTCGCCGTTCGGCGCGGTGACAAGCGCGCGGCAGTCTTTCTCGCCATCGCGGAAACCTTGCAGCCGCGAATAGCTCGTGACGTTCCACGGCCCGGCGGCGTCTTTCAGCGTTGCGCAAAACTCGGCGTCGAGCTTCGCGCTGCCGGCGGTTGAAAAGGGCAGGGCGATGGCGTCGGCGGCGGCGCGAACCGGCGAGTTGAGCGTCAGCACGGCTTCAGGCGGGATGTCGGCGAACACGATCTGGTCCACGTTGATATGGCCCCAGCCGCCGGAGTGGCGGTCGACGATTTCGATGACGGCTTCCCTGCCTCTGAATTCGGCCACGTCCCAGCTCGCAGGATCAAGTTGCTCGCGGTTCCTGCCAAGCGAGGTGCGGACGACCTTGCCGCCGACACGCAGGTTGATGCAGGTTTCGTCCTTGTGTTTGCCGCCGCCGATGAGGAATCCGATGTAGCGTTTCTCGATCTTGAACTTCCTCGATGTGAGCGTGCCTTGCGGCTTGTCGTTCGGCAGGAAAGTGTTGACGAGCCGTTTGCCGGCAAAGCCGCTGACTTTTTGCTGGCCGGGCGCTGTGCCTTTCGCGGGGACTTTGCCGAACGCCTCGCCAGTGACGGTCCAGCCGTCGTAGTGGTCTTTCTCAAAATCCTCGAACACGGTGAACTGGCGTTTCAATTCGTCCGGATTTCCGCGCAACGCGGCGAGGTTGAAGAAGAAAGCCGGTTGCACTCCCGACGCAACCACCACGCCGCCGGCGTCGGCGATGCGCTTCAGCGTTTCTGCGATTGGCGGCGAGAGCGCGGGCAGCTCTGTGAAAAAGAAAAGCTCCGGCCCTGGTATGACTTCACCGGTGCGGGCGCGCACTTTTACGGGGCAGGTCGCGACTGGCTCGACTGATTTCTCCATCGCGACGGCTACCATGCCCGGCTCGCGCACGATGCGGTTGCGGTTGCGGCCGTAGCCGGGAAACTTGACGCCTTTGACTCCGGCGCCACCGTTGCTGCCAATGGCATTCTGGCAGGCGCTGATGAGCGAAAGCTCGACAGGCGCCGAGCCGGTGTTGCGCGCGGTGAATCGGAAGATGGCACAAGGGATCGAGGAGTTGGCAGTGTCGGTTGGGATGAGTGGATTGAATGCTTCCAGCCGCAGCGCGACTGGCAACGCCGGATCACTGAAGTCGAGCCGCGCGATGGGGTAGCCGCCCTCGTAGGTCAGCGACGTGACCGGCGCGAGCGGTTCTTCCGACACGGTCTGGAGCACACGGAGCACCGCCGGTTTGTCACCGCTCGAGATG
>JBAZIR010000569.1:0-2930 GCA_041651735.1 Verrucomicrobiia bacterium
ATGTCTGGAAACTTCTCGTTAGGCTGGATGGCGTTGTATTTTCCGCCGCGCTTGCCCTGCCAGCCATCGTCAATGTTGATGTATTGCCAGCCGTGGTTGATGAGACCGAGCCGGATCATCGCCTCCGCAGCCGCGCGGAGATGCGCATCCTTCACCTTGGACCCCCAACCGCCCCAAGTGTTGCAGCCCAGCAGCGGTGTCAGGCAAATATCGTCGCCCACAATGATGCGCAGTTCGCGCTTGGCGTGACCCAGCGCGTTCTCGGCGCGAAGCATCACGCGATAGGTTCCACGTTTCGTGATCGCCCCGCTGATGCGGCCCGTTTGGCCGTCGAGTTGAGCGCCGTCCGGCAAGCCCGTGGCGGAGAACTTCATCGGTCGATCGCCGGTTGCGGCGATGGTGTAGAGGAGGGGATGGCCCGGGCGCACGCCGAAGACCTTCGCGCCGTTGACGCGCGGTTTCGGTGACGGTTTCGGTGTGAGGATGCCTGCCTCCGTCGGGGCGGCGGCAAAGCACGGAGACGACACGGTCAGCGCAAGAGCAGCGCAGGCCAGAGCGAGGATATGTGTGTGATGTTTCATGGAGTAGTTGGTTTCAGTTTGTTGTTGGCAAGAGATGGAGTGTGGTGATGCAGGGTTTGGTGCGGGCACGCGTCAAGAATCAGGATCTGTCGCGTTTGCAGCCCGTCGCTGAATTTCAAATCGCTGTTTTCCAGGGAAGTAGCACGACTCGTGGCGTTGGTGCATTGTGCGGTAGCAGGGTTCGCCGTCGGCGCGGATTGCGAACGCAGTTTGAACCAGGCGCGAAGCCAGCAACTGCACGTCGGCAAAGCAATACAAGCCCGTCGTGCCGACACTTTTCAGATCGCGTATCGCCGTGACACCCCGTTTCGCTGCCAATCGCGGCAGCGAGTCCGATTGGTGGAGCACGGTCACCTCGGCTTTGTCGTGAATCCATACGCGCCCACCACTGACAGCGAACTCGACGATGGATCGGGCTGTTTCCTGACGGAGGTGTGCGTTCGTCAGGAAAAACAAGTCGCGTTTCTTTGCGAGATAGCCGTCAGCAATCATGGCGCTGTCACAGACATCGTAATCCGTGATGTGTCGGAACTCCGCGCAGCGCTTGGCAAAAGCCGCCCACGAGAAGCCCGTGATTTCCAGCATCTCGGTCTCGACGGGATAAAACACAGCCACAGTGCAAACAGGAGGATCGACCAGTAATTTTGGCCGCAGAGACCTATGAACGTCGAGGGCGCGGAAAATGTTCTGGGGATCGTCGTGGACAACCGCAGCGCCATTGGCCAACGACTCATACAAGGCGTTGGCCGCATTGTCCGCATTGAGGATCAACGCCGCCTCGGTTCCGTATGCGGCTCGGTAGAAATGTGCCGCTGAAGCAATCCGCCGCGCCGACAGATGGCTGCGGTCGAACGATCCAAAGCTGGCACAGCCTGTCCATCGAGCCGTCAAGCCGTATTTGGCCGCTACTTTTGCCGCCCGACTCTTGATCTGCCCCCACAGCATCGGCTCCCTTGAATGCCCGATCGGCAAACCTCCCGCAATGTTGGGAAAGTGTTTTTGATACAGTCCGCATACGCGATCTGTAAAATTAGAAACGGACTCGGTGCACCACTGCATGTAATCGTCGCGCTGGCGGAGTGGATTCTCAGGAAACGGAAGGCAAGGCATGAGATCGCTTTCGAACGACGTCGCGTTACCACCCCACGCACGGTTGAGGGCTTGGATCGATGCATACTTCCGTTGCAGTTCCGTTGCGAACGATCTCCGGGCACAGCGGTCACCTGTCCAGTAGCTCGAATGACTTCCGGGCGAGGAGAACTTGTAGTGTTTCACTCCCACCGAGTAGGTTAATTCGCCGTAGTCACCCGAGATCGCATTATAGACGTAGCTCAGCCGCCGCTTGAGTTTGTCGGCAATGATGCCCAACAACCGATCATAAACTTCAATCGTCCGAGAATCCCACATAGACAGCACGGTGGAATACTGCCCGTTGCCCAAGGCCCGATAACGGGCGTGGACCTCGCCCCGAGGATCATACCAAGCGGGCGGATGCTGCAACCAAGCAAACATCCCCACCTTCAGTCCAGCATTGAGCACAGCATCCATGTCGCGGAGCGTGCGGCTCCAGTCGAAACGGCCTGACTCCGGCTCAATTTCCCACCAGACGACACGCATCTCGATCAGTTCGACGCCGATGTCGCGAAGCCGCTTGAGTACATCGGGCTTGATCGTGTCGCACAGGCCGTTGCGCACCACATCCCTTCCCATTGGCGTCTCCAGATTCAAATGCTCAATGGGAATATGCCGCGAATGAAACACCGGACGAGCCGAGCCTGAGGATGTGCCGTCTCGCACCCTCCTGACAGGTTCGGAAGCGAGCAGCGGAGTTGTTGAGACAATCGAAACACCCGCTGCAGCCTGTCTCAGAAACGCACGCCGGTTCACAAGCGTCTTCATGCGCGCCAGTATGTGTTGCGCGCCTGTCCGTGGTAAATGGACAGGAGTTGCAACCATGTGGATGCGGTTAGCGGCAGGGTCGCGCTACTCCATCCGCACGCTGATAATCTCGTGAATCTCCACCTTCGGAACGGTCAGGCGCAGTTGGCCGTCGCGGTAATCGAACTTCAGCGACCGGGCGCCCGGTTCGAGCGTGACCGCGGCGGGCTTGTTTTCCAATCGGACACTGATGTTGAGGGGACCCACGGGCGGGATGGTTTGGAGAATGGATTGAGTCTTGTGCGGGCCAGCAGTGTTGACGAGGTTGACGAGGAGTTTTTCGTGATTGCGCGCCACGCAGACATCCACGTCGTTGGAACCTTTCACCTCCACCATCGGCTTTGGGAAAAGTTCACGTGCGAGGTCGTTCAGGAAACGCCGCAACGGCTCTGGGCTCGTGCGCAGATAGAC
>JBAZIR010000570.1:0-2905 GCA_041651735.1 Verrucomicrobiia bacterium
TGGCCCGGCCGAATCGCGATGACCTGCGCCGCCACGGGCCGCCCGAGCAGATAAATATCGCCGATGATGTCGAGTATCTTGTGCCGAACAAACTCATCCCGGAACCGCAGCCCGCCCTGCGTCATCACCGACTCCCCGCGCACGATGTTCGCGTTCTCCAGCGAGCCACCCTTGATCAGCCCCGCCTTCATCAAGTGTTCCACCTCGTGGAAGAAACAGAACGTGCGACACGGCGCGAGTTCCTCCGCGAAACTCTCCCGGTCCACGCCCAGGCTGAAATACTGCGAGTCCATCCCGCCCACAGGGAACGAAATCGTGCAGCTCACCTGCAACCGATCCGCCGGCAGCATCACCACCGCCGAATCGCCCTGTTTGAACCAGATCGGCTCGGTGATCTGCGCCACCTCCCGCCGCCCGTCCTGCTCCACCAGCCCGGCCTCCGCGATCATCTTCAGATACGGCTGCGCGCTGCCGTCGCCCACCGGCGGCTCGTTCGCGTCCAACTCCACCACCGCATTGTCCACACCCATCGCGTGAAACGCCGCCATCACGTGCTCGATCGTATGCACGCGCATATTGCCTTTGCCGATGGTCGTGCCACGCGTGGTCTCCACCACATTGGCCACGAGCGCCTCCACCTCCGGCTGCTCGTCCAGGTCTATCCGTTTGAACCGGATGCCCGTGTCCACCGCCGCCGGCTTGAACGTCATTGTCACCGCGTTGCCCGTGTGCAGGCCCACGCCAGAGAACGAAACCGCCTTTTTGAAAGTCTGTTGTTGTTTGAACATGCTGAGTTTTCCGTTCGATATCCTTGTGAAAAACGCGCGAATCGTTTAACACACGCCCCCGCCGATGGCAAGCGCCGCCAAGGGAAAAACCGTGTTTCGCCTGCCATCAGTCACCCGCTGCGGCTGAACACGCGCGCAACGAACGAGATCGGCCACGTCGCAACTCACGCATCGCCCCCCCCCAATTAGCCGGCAGTCAGTTGAAAAAAGGAAATCTCCGGCCGACAATTGAAACGCATCGGCGGGAAAAGCGCACCCACTCCCCGGTTCACATACATCACGGCATCGCCACGGCGAAACAAACCGCGCGCGTATCTCTGTCCGTAGCGCGACGGCACAACCGGCGCGCCGATCACCGGGAGCTTCAACTGTCCCCCGTGCGTATGGCCGGCCAGGATCAAATGCGCGCCTGATTGCGGCCATCGCTCAAACAAATCCGGATTGTGCATCAGAGTCAAAGTGAACGACGCATCGACACCGGTAAAAGCGCGCCGGCAATCTGCGCCTTCTGTCCAGTCGTCACCCAGTCCCACAACCGGCAGTGGTTCGCCTCTCACACGCACCTCCGCATGCGCGTTGTGCAACACAGTCACGCCAGCGGCTTGAAGAGCAGATGTCACCGCACTCGCGTCATACCAGTGATCGTGGTTGCCAAGCACGGCAAACACACCCAGCTTTGCGCGCGCGCGCCCGATGATTTTCGCCACGTCGCGCAATAGCTCCGGCGCCTTATCACGCGCATCATAAACCATCTGCCCCTTGAGACTGCCCGCAAGCGCATGGGTCAGGTAATCTCCCGTAAAGACCATCAGGTCGGGCTGGAGCGCGTTGGCAAGCTCGACGCAATGTTCCAAATAGGCAGCGCTGACCACCGCGCTTCGATGGAGATCGCTGAGTTGCACGACACGCAAACCCTCAAATGATCCAGGCAGCTTGCGGATCGGCACGCGAACTCGACAGATTTCAACCCAAGCCGGTTCCACCAACGCACTGTAGCCGAGGCCAGTAAATCCCAATGCCACGCTCGCCCTGATAAACTGGCGTCGCGTGAGTTTCATGAAAACTTCGACAGGCCGCGGCTGGACGCGGCGCAATCGAGTCATCCTCTAAAGTAGAGATACCCGCCCAGAATCGCCGCCACCACAAAAACAGAGCCGGCGAGTTCCGGCCAGCCCCAGCTTTGCCGCGTCTTGCGGCGGTCGTCATCAGTGGCGGTGCCGAAGGTCAGGCTCTCGATCGCCGCGTAGTCCGGCGCGGCGGTCGCGTAGCTGACGGCGATCATCACAACAGCCGAGACGAGGGTGATGAGGATGCTGAAGTATTGGAAATTGATGTTGGTGATGATCCAGAAGAACGAACCCTGCGGGTAGTGGAAGTCCTTGAACAACGTCACCGGCGTGTCCACGAGCATCCGGAAGACGCCGAGCACGAAGCCGACCACCATCGCCCACATGCATCCCTGCGCGTTGAGCCGCTTCCAAAAGACACCGAAGAAGAAAACGACGAAGATCGGCGGTGCGAGGTAACCCTGCACGGCTTGGAGGTAGTTGTAGAGTCCCTCGGCGCCCTTCACGACGGGAATCCACAACAGTGCGATGAACACCATGACGCCAGTGGCGATGCGGCCCATGCGGACGATCTCGTGCTGGGAGGCCTTGGGCCGGAGTTTTGCGTAGATGTCCACAGTGAACAGCGTGGAGCACGCGTTGAAGACGCCGGCCAACGAACCCATCAACGCCGAGAGCAGGCCCGCGACGACGATGCCGCGCAAGCCCGGCGGCAGCAGGTGTTCCACCATCAGCGGGAACGCCGCCTGCGCCGCGTTCGGGTTGGCCGCAAACTCCGCCGCCAGGGCCGGCACCTTGCCGCTCTTGGCCAGCGCGAAGCAGATGAGCCCGGGGATGATAAAAAGGTAAACCGGGAAGAGTTTCAGAACCGCCGCGAAGATGCTGCCCTGCCGCGCAACGCGCTCGTTCGGAGCGCCGAGCGCGCGCTGGACGATGTATTGGTCCGTGCACCAATACCACAGGCCGATGACCGGCGCGCAGATGGCCATGCCGAGCCACGGGAAGTTCTGGTTGAAATACCACGCCAGCCGCACCGTCTCGCCCGCCGCG
>JBAZIR010000571.1:0-2895 GCA_041651735.1 Verrucomicrobiia bacterium
TCATTACGTACCTTTCGTTGATCATTGGTGAACTGGTTCCCAAACGCCTGGCGCTTGCCCATCCGGAGCGCATCGCACGGTTTATGGCGCGCCCGATGATGCGACTGTCTGTTTTGGCCGCGCCGTTGGTGAAACTGCTGGGCCTTTCTACAGACATCGTCTTGCACCTGTTGGGCGCGAAGGTTGACAAAACGCCGCAAGTGACCGAGGACGAAGTCAAAGGGTTGGTGGAGGAAGGTGTCGCGAGGGGTGTCTTCAGCCGGGGCGAGCCACAAATGGTCGAAAGTGTGCTGGCCCTTGACCGGCTGCCGGTGAAGCAGATCATGACGCCGCGCACAAGAATCATCTGGCTCAACCGCGCGGATCCGCACAAGGCCATCTGGCACAAGATCGTCGTCAGCGGACACTCAAACTTCCCTGTTTATGAAGGAAACCGGGACAACGTGGTGGGTGTCGTCTCGGTGAAATCCATCTACGGCAATCTCGCGGCTGGCGTGATGGTTGGATTGGGGAACTTGGTGATGCCGCCGTTGTTGGTGCCTGCTGCCTGCACGGTGGCGCAACTGCTTGATACTTTCCGAAACAGTGGCAGACATTTTGCGCTTGTGACCGATGAGTTCGGCGGCATCATTGGTGTCGTCACGCTGGTGGACGTGCTCGAAGCCATCGTTGGCGACATTCCTTCACAAGAAGATCGGTTGAAACCCGTTGCCCGCCGGAGATCGGACGGCTCTTGGTTGATTGACGGTTTGCTGGAGGTGGACGAGCTCGCGCGGCGCATGGCGGGCGTGACGTTTCCGAGCGGGCCGGATCGCAGCTACCAGACGGTTGCCGGCTTCATGCTCGCGCAAATTGGCCGTGTGCCACGCGAAGGCGAGGGGTTTGAATGGCAGGGGTATCGTTTTGAGGTGATTGACATGGATCATCAGCGCGTGGACAAGCTGCTGGCGCTGCCGCTGCAATCGGTCGTTAATCCGCAGGCGGGTCCGACTCAATCGGAGACGGGCTAAAGGCGATGTCACGTCGCGCGGTGGTCGGGGTTGATGCGCTAGACGCCTTCACCGAAGATGTTGGCCAAGCGGGCAGCGAGCTTCCGGCGGGCGACGGCATAGGAGAAGTATTTGACGCCGAGGTCGTAGTTGGTTTTGGCCCACTGCTGGCGCAACGCGGCGTTGGAGAGGATCTCCCGCGTCTGCTCCACGACCTCGCGTGTGACGAGGTGGGACATCTCAACGGTCTTGAAACCGAGCGGGTCAATGTCGCGCGCATAAACAGCGTAGGTGTTTACAACGACCGGCTTGCCGAAATAGATGGCTTCGAGAAAGGCGTTGCCGAACCCTTCGTAGTGGCTGGGATAGGTGACCAGGTCCGCGTGCGGGTAAACATCCATCAGGGTGTAAACCTTCCGGCCCTCGGCGTTGATGCCGCGCGTTTCGTCCACGCGGTCTGCGATGAAACGCACGTCAATGCCGGCGTCGGCGATGCGGTCGTTCAACATCGCCATGTAGGCACTGCCTTCGTCACCGGCGGGATGGGAAATCACGAGCTTGGCGCGCGGGTCTTTGAGGCGGCGCACCAGTTCAATGGCGTGTTCGATTCCCTTGCGCTGAACCACACGCGTAGGCTGAAGAATGAACCAGTCATCATCGCGCAAACCGATTTCCCGCCGCAGGTCGCGGGTATAATCGTCGAAACCGGGCGGCGGCGTTTCGAAGTCAAGCACGTTGGGGATGATGGCTGAGGGGAGGCTGCAGCGGCGGGCGAGTTCCTTCTGTGCCATCGAGTTGATCACCACGTGTTCGGTGCGCGGCATGGCACCGGGAAACGCGGCTCGGAGGTAATCGTTGACCGCGCTGACCACGAATCGTTCCCGTTCCCAGGCGAAGTCGTGATGATGCGCAATCGTGGGCAGACCCGTTTCGGCGATCACTTCCGTCATCGCCAGTCCCATCGGCACATGCATCGGGATGGAGAGAATATTCTCGGGGATGAGCACATCGATCTGAAACTTCTCGATGAAGCGATACAACTCATTCTTGAGCTGCTCCTTGATGTCCTGGATATCATCGGTGATTGCCCGCGTGCGAGATGTCACGCCGAACAGTTTCTCCTGGAGTTGCGCGACTCTGGGATGACCAAAGAAAGCGAGCGGCGCGTGATGACTGTTCTCCGGCGGACCGTCAAGCAATCCGGCCATCCAGAAACACGAGTGGCCCATGTCCTGGAGAATTTGCGCCCACTTTCGCGCTTCCAGCGTCACGCCATCCGTGCCGCAAAAACGAGTGGAGATGAAGCCGATATGTTTGGCCGGCCCGGCGATGTGGATGACGGTGCTCATGCGTATGGCAATCGTAGCTCATTCCACTGCTGCCCGCCAGCGCGGTTGTCGCCCGCAAGAGGCCATCGCCGGCGTTACCTTATTGACAGTGGCACCAGAGCGGGGAGAATGGCGGCGATGACTGCAACGCCTTCACCGCAGACGGGTCAGAATCTCGCCACGGTGCTCCACCAACTCGGTGTCGATCCAGCCCGCGGACTGGCCGACGCCGAGGCCGCACGGCGGTTCGCCGAGCATGGGCCGAACCAACTCATTGAGCGTGGCCGGAAAAGCCCTTGGCGCATCTTGTGGGAACAGTTCACCGCCACGATGGTCGTCATTCTTATCATCGCGGCGGTCATCTCTGCCGCGCTCGGCGAATTCATTGATGCGGGCGCAATCCTCGCGATCATCATCCTCAATGCAATCCTCGGCTTCACGCAGGAGAACCGGGCCGAGAAGGCTATGGCGGCCTTGAAGCAACTGGCTGCGCCGACCGTGCGCGTCCGACGCGACGGCCACTTGCGGGAAATCGCCGCGACCGCGCTGGTGCCGGGCGACATCGTGTCGGTCGAGGC
>JBAZIR010000572.1:0-2870 GCA_041651735.1 Verrucomicrobiia bacterium
TGGCCGAAGCGAGCCGAACACTTCATCGGTGGAAACGTGATGGAACCGCGCGGTTGCCGGCTCGACAATCTTGTCCACGAGCCACGCCTGCCGCGCCGCATCGAGCAGCGCCTGTGTGCCAACGATGTTGGTCTGCACAAACAACCCCGGCCCGTGGATCGAACGGTCCACGTGCGATTCGGCGGCAAAGTGCGCGATGGTGTCCACCGTGTGCTCGCGCAAGAGCTTGTCCACCAGCGCCCGGTCGCAAATGTCGCCGCGCACAAAGACGTGCCGGCTGTCATCGGGCAGCCCCTTGAGGTTCTCCAGGGTGCCGGCGTAGGTCAACGCGTCGAGATTGACGATCCTCACCGCCGGCTCCACCTGCAGAAGATATCGAACGAAATTCGATCCGATAAAGCCAGCGCCGCCGGTAACGAGAACGGTTTTCATACGGTCAGGCACGCTTCCAGTTGCGCAGGGCGATGGCGACGGCGTCGTGTACCTCGGTCATCGCGATGCCCGCTTTCTCCCGTTTGGTGACGTCGAGGACGCAGTTGGAGCGGGGCGTCTTGGCGGCCAGCCGCATGAACTCCGCTTCGTCGGCGAAGAAGTTGAACTCCTTGCGGACGATCCCGCTCTTCTTGATCATCTCCACAATCTCGCGCGTGGTGATCGAGCCGGGGTTCGTCATGTTGTAGATGCCGAACGGCACGCGCTTGGTCCAGCAAGCGACAGCGGCGCGAACAAACTCCTCCAGTTGCGAGAGCGAGTTGCGCGCGTCCAGCAACCGCTCGTAGCGCATGACCTTCGAGATATAGTTGCGGGAGCTGTCCATCTCGTTGAACGGGATACGGAGCCGCCAGATGTAGCAACTCGGCGCGTCAGCCAGCACTTCCTCACAGAGCGCCTTCGTGCCGCTGTAGAAGCTGCAGTTGTTCTGGCGGAATGAAAAGTTGGGCGGATCGGTTTCCGTGAAACCGCTGCCGTCGGGTTTGGCGCCGTTGTAGATGCAGCCGGACGAGATGTGGCCCCACGGCACACCCGCGCGCTCGCACGCCGTCTGGATGATGCCCGGCAGCACGACGTTGCCGAACACACACTCGCTCTTATGCAACTCGCAAGCGTCCACGTTGGGCTTGCCGGTGTAGCCCGCGCAGTTGATGAGGAATTCCGGCCGATGTTCCTTCAGGTAGTTGGTCAGCTCCGCCAGACCGGTGTAGTCGAGATCCTCCCGCGGCCAGATCTTGTAAGGAATACCCTCCTGCTCCAAATGAGCGCAGAACCTCGATCCCACATAACCGCTGCCTATGAGCAAAATCATATTTGATTCCAACCTACCTGTGCATGCCTTTCAGTTCGTTCCCTTCCTTATACCATCGGGCGCTTTTGGACAAGTGCCGTTGTGGTTTCACCCGGGCTTGCCGACGCGTAAAGTCATGATTGCTTTTCCCGGCGGAAGATTCACCCTCTTGCACGCGAGACGTAAGTTGCAGAGGTCCCGGAAAAATCATGAAAACCATCATTGCGCTCATCCTCTTCTGCTGTGGCTTTGGCATCGTTCCAAGCCAGCCCGCCGCGGATGCCGCGGAAAATCGCGTCATGATGTTCGGCGACAGTTCGCGGCTCGGCCGGCCGTTCGCCAAGGACCCGTGCGTGCTCAAGCTCGGCGGGCGTTATCTCCTTTATTACTCCACCGCGCCCTACGACAAGAAGCTCGCGCCGCCCGGCGCGCCGAAAGGCTGGGCCATCGGCATTGCCGAGAGCACAAACCTGCTCGACTGGAAAAAGGTCGGCGAAATCCTGCCGGAGCAGGAGTGCGAGAAGAACGGCCTCGTCAACGGTCGTGCCATCGTTCTTGATGGGAAGGTCCACCTTTTTTACAACACCTATGGCAACGGCAAACTTGATGCCATCTGCCATGCCGTCAGCGACGACGGGCTGAGTTTCCGCCGCGACCCGACCAACCCGATCATCCGCGCCACCGGCGATTGGAACAGCGGCCGGGGCATTGATTGCGATGTCATTGAGCACGGCAACAAGTTGCTGCTCTACTTCGCCACGCGCGATCCCTCAATGAAGGTGCAGATGCTCGTTGCGATGGCGGCAGACCGCCACTCCGATTTCGGCCGCCCGGCGTGGAAGCAGCTCGGCGACGGCCCTGTGCTGAAGCCGGAGCTGCCGTGGGAAACCAAATGCATCGAAGCACCCGCGCCGGTGCGCCGCGACGGCAGGATCTACCTGTTCTACGGCGGCGGCTACAACAACGACCCACAGCAGATCGGCTGCGCGGTCAGCGACGACGGCCTGCGTTTCACGCGGCTGTTCGTCGAGCGCCCGCTGCTGCCGAACGGCAAGCCCGGCGAGTGGAACGCCTCCGAGTCCGGCCATCCCGGCATCTTCGTGGACGACGACGGCCAGACCTACATGTTCTACCAAGGCAACCCCGACCGCGGTCGCACATGGTTCCTGTCGTGGGTGAAACTCGGCTGGAAAGACGGCAAGCCGTATATCATCAGCCAGTGAAGGTATCGCTCGCCGCGTCCTCCGTGCCTCTGTGTGGCAAGCGTACACAACAAAGTCAGCCACGGAACGCCGGTAGACAGCGCGTGTTCTCGACAGGGCGATACCAGCAACCTATTTCACTGGCTTCAGGATGAGCACGCTGAGGTTGAGCGGCTGCCAGCCAGCCTTGGCCGGCTTCACGGCGAGCGAGGCTTTGCCGGCAGCGCCAATCTCGATGGTGCCGAGCTTGACGACCTTGTACTTCTGGAAATCGCCGGTCTTCGGCGCGGCCGCTTGAAGCTCGGAATTGCCAGTGTTCAAGGTGAACTTGCCGCTGCCAGTCGCAGCAATCTCGGCGCTCACCTCGAACTTGCCGGGCTGCGTCA
>JBAZIR010000573.1:0-2862 GCA_041651735.1 Verrucomicrobiia bacterium
ATGCGCCGTGCCGCCGAACTGGCTCTCGCCATCCACGAGGAACAGCACCAGGCCGGGCTTCGCCAGCTTCACTGAAAACTGGACGGTAAGGTTGCGCCCCTCAATCGGCACGCCGATGGCCGGTCCGTGGCCGTCGTCCGGCGGGCAGACACCCTGTAACGAGCCCTCCACGATACTGAAGCTTTTCGGCCGTCCGCCCGGCTGCCACTTCGCGGGCAGCGACGCGCCGGCAAAACCTTCACTCAACAGCACCTTGCCGGGCTTTGTTAACAGAGGCACTGGCTCTGCTGCTGAAAGTGACAGGGGTGCAACGAGCGCCAGGAACAACAACCTCGCGATATGTTTCATGAATCAATTCTCCATTCAACCTTTGACGATATTGCGCGTACGCGCGCAACACCGGTTCATCGGCCATGAACAAGTGCAGGATCTGATTGCGCGAAAGACGATCCATCGAGGTCATCAACGCAACGGCAACCTAACCGCGATAATCTTCGCGGCAAGCGGACCTCGTTAAGGAAGCTTGAGACAGACGCAGACACTGAGAACGCGCGCCGATCTCACGCCATCGAGCGAATTACTTCGCGCCGAGGTGTTCTCGCATGAAACGAATGCAGAACTTCACGTCGTCCATCAAATGGTCGGATTGCTGCTCGTATTCCACGCCAATGTGGCCGTGGAAGTTCTGGCGCTTCAGTTCGGCCAGGATGGCGGCGATGTTCGCAATACCCTGGCCGTAGGGCAGGTCGCCGCTGTCGGATTTGGCTTCCTTCACGTCTTTCAGATGCACCGACAGCGTGCGCTTCTTGAACATCTTGAGCGTCTCAACAGAATCCACGCCGGAGCGCGCGAGATGGCCGGTGTCCACCGAGAAGCCCATCCGCGGGTCGCGCTTGTCCATCAACGACAGCAGATACTTCGGGTCCCAGTTCATGTACTCGGGTTTCTTCGGATTCTTCGGGTGATTGTGGAAACAAAGTTGGACATCGAATTCCTTGACCATCTTTTCAACGAGGTCAAGCTTGTCGGCGGGCGGCTCGCCGGTGAGCTTGCGCAAGCCCATCTTGCGGGCGAACTCGAACAGTTTGCGCACGCCAGCCTCGGCGCCGGCCTTGTCCTGGAACGGCGCGCTGTTGAAGTAGGCGTTGACCGCGCGCACGCCGGTCGCCTTCAGCTTGGCCTTGAGAGCCGCAATATGCTCATCCGGCAAGTCCATGTTCAGGATGACCTTGGGGTTCTCGGGGCTGAGTTTCTGCCAGAGGAAAAACTCGATCACATCGCCGCCGCACTCCTTCGTTTTCTCGATGGCCTCAAACGCCGTGAGGTGGCGGAACGTGTAGGCCGAGCAGCCGATCTCGATGCCTTTCGGCAGCGAAGCGGCATCGGTGGTGGAACAAAGCGCGAGACCGATGGTGGCGGCTGCGCAGTAAAGAAGGTGGCGATAGGTTGCGTTCATTGAGTCTCTCTTGTTGGTTGATGTCGGTGCGCTGATTGTGACGCCTGGCCGCGAAAGCACCGGGCGAGCACCATTGCCGTTCCACGACGCCTTCGCTGCGAGAACATAACGCTCCTAGTGAGTGGCTATGGCAAGCTCAATTTTACAGCAGGTGAGAACCGGAGAATCCGAAGAGGACTCAGGGTTGTCGAACCGGCGGCTTCGCATCCAGCGTTCCGCGCAGCCATGTCACCAACTTCTCTTTGTAGCTCGGATCAATCTTTTCCCAGCCACCCATGCCGTGCCCGCCGCCCTCGACAACGATGAGGTCGCACGCGTTGCCGGCGGCCTTCATCTTCTCCTGGAACTTCGGCGACTGCTCGAACGGCACCTTGTCGTCCTTGGTCCCGTGAATGAGCAGATACGGCGGCAACCCTTTGTGGACGTGGGTGATCGGCGACGCCTCGCGCAAGACCTTCCACGTCGCGTCATCTAATTCCGTCAGCCCAAACAGCGCCGCCACCCATGTCGGGATGGTTTTGCTCTGCTTCACTCGCGACTCCAGGTCGTGCGGTGCGTAGACAGGCACCACTGCCGCCACGCGCGTGTCGCCCTTTCCCCGCACGCCGACGATTGATACCAGATAGCCGCCCGCCGACTCGCCGATGAGCGCGATGCGTTTCGGGTCGGCCTTGTATTCCGCCGCGTGCGCCTTCACCCATCGGATGGCGCTTTCCACGTCCTCGACACAGGCTGGGAAGCGATGCTGGGGCGCGAGCCGGTAGTTGATCGTGAACCACGTAAAGCCCGCCTTGCTCAGCGGCTCGAACAGCGGCTTGATGAACGTCGTCTTGTCGCCTCTCGTGAATCCCCCGCCGTGGACGAGGATGCACGTTGGAAACGGCCCGCTGCCCTCCGGCACAAACGCATCCAGTGTCAGGTTCGTGCCGCCGGCCTGGGCGAACTCAATGTCGGTCCTCAGTTCAGCCCGCGCAGCAACCGCGAGCAACAGCAGGGGCAGTAGGTAGCGCATGAGAGTTGCCTGTCTTGGTGGTTGATTCTCACTCGTAGTCGAAATCACCACGGTAAAGCCGGAATGTGGTTGGCTTTCCTCTCACCATTCCAACACCCCGCCTGACGGCGACTGAGATCTGTGGCGGAGCCAGTTTACACTGGCGGTCTGGGCGAGGTGCCCTGCCATACTCTGGAGACTTTAAGCCCCGGAGGTAGTCAACGAGTTGTCGGTGCTCGCTGTTCATTTGGACAGCCCTTGAATAGAGCCGGTCACGAATGCCAGACGGCAGTTCTTGAATAGCCAGCAAGACGGCTCTCTGAATAACAAAACTATTCTGTGGTGTGAAATGACTTGCGAAGAACGCTTCCCGATCTGGATTGGACCCGTGCTTGCCAACAAAGACTATCGCTTG
>JBAZIR010000574.1:0-2855 GCA_041651735.1 Verrucomicrobiia bacterium
GCCGCGCCCTCTTCTTGTTGTCGGCGTTGACCACATACCAAGGCGATTGCTTGTTATCCGTATACGCCATCATTTCATCCTTGGCTTTGGAGTATTCCTGCCAGCGCCGGCGGGACTCGAGGTCCATCGGGCTGAGCTTCCAACGCTTGGTCGGGTCTTCGATACGGGCCTGAAAACGGCGTTCCTGTTCTTCGTTGCTGACCGAAAACCAGTACTTGATGAGGATGATGCCCGAACGGATCAGCATGCGTTCAAATTCCGGGCAGGATTGCAGGAAATCCCGATGCTCTTCCTCCGTGCAAAACCCCATCACCCGTTCGACACCGCCCCGGTTGTACCAGCTTCGGTCAAACAGCACCATTTCTCCCGCCGCCGGGAGATGCGCCGAATAACGCTGGAAATACCACTGGGTTTTCTCCCGCTCCGTCGGGGTGCCCAAGGCCACCACCCGGCAGATGCGCGGATTCATCCGTTGGGAGATTCGCTTGATGACGCCGCCCTTCCCTGCCGCGTCGCGTCCCTCAAACAGGACCACCACTTTCAACCCCTTGTGCTTGATCCATTCCTGCAGCTTGACCAGTTCGATCTGAAGCCGTTTCAGTTCCTTGTTATAGAACTTGTTCTTCAGCTTCTTGGGTTTCTTCTCGTCCTTGTCCTGCTTTTTGTCGAGGGGTTTCTGGTCAGCGGAGGTCAGAGTTTCCGACTCCTGATTCTCCCGATCTTTCTTCTTTTTCTTAGACATGGTAGGTGGCTCCTTGCCCGCAGTGATCGCCTCAATATCGTGGCAGGAGAGTAGCTGGCAGCCGGTGAAATCTCAAGGAGGTTATGGCTGTTACAGGAAGCACGGAAGGGGACGTGGCGACAACGGCTTGCCATGTGCGGAGGCGATCAATCCGCTCCAATTTGCTATTGTGCCATATTGGCGTCGCGTTATACTGCTGTGCAAATCGCGGAGGCCAAGCGGAGGAAACCACGATGGTGGAGATTACATAAGAGGGTTCGTCTGATGTTGAACACGGACTCTCATCACCCCAGTTCATCATTGGAACGCGTGAGTCATTCCATCCGATGATTATTTCACGAAGACAATTCCTCGGCATGACAATGGCCGGCATGGGCGCTCTGCCGCCGGGATTGGCATTTGCGAACAAGGAGCCGGCCGGCGCTTTGAAGGTGGGCTTCATGGTATGGCGCATCGGCGATACGCTGGACTTCGACAAGCAGGTGGAATGGGTCGCCAATGCCGGGTTCGAATCCATTTCGTTCCACTCTTCGGCTGGACAACCCGGCAAGTGGCGGGGCGTCGAGCCAGCCACCGCTGACGCGAAGGAACGGCAGCGTATCAAGCGGCTGCTCTCACGATTTACCGGTTGTGAGATTCACGCACCGTTCGACGCCGTCGTTAGGCCGGAAACGCCCGAGCCGGTCCTGAAGAGACTGGAGGAGGTCCTTGCGTTCGCCGGTGATGTTGGAGCCAGGATCGTCACGGTTCATGCCGAGGCTCCCTACAGAGGGGCCTTTGACTTGTGCTGGCAAAAGGCGTTGGACAGACTGGATGCGGCTGCGGCCAAGGCGGGTGTTCGTATCGGCCTTGAGTTCAACAGCGGGTTTGAATGGCTGCGGCAGCCGCGCCGCCAATACATCGGCGCGACGCTGGACGTGGGGCACATGTATCAGCGCAATGGCGCCGGTTACCGTCCCTACGTGACCCTCGAGGGCCTTGTGAAGTTCCTCGACGAGGTTTTGTTCCATCTGCACGTCCACGACTACGACGGAAAGAACGACCATATTGAGGTCGGAACGGGGCGGATTGACTTCGACGAGATGCTCAAGGGTCTCGACGCGATCGGCTACCGCGGTGCGCTCTGTCTCGAACTCAATCCCGATCGCTGTCCGCCCGACGGCGTCCGGCGCAGTGCGGACTTCCTGCGCAAGCACTCCGCCGCGTTGAAGTAGGAACACGGTGTCGCTGCTGCGGTTGAACCGGCATTCAACGGGCCATCCTCGCCTTTCACTCCGGCAGGTTTGGTTTGACACTGCGGGGGGACATGCACTATTGGGGCACCATGAAAACGGACGAGAAACATTCCCCCACTCACCACTGCGCATGCCATCATGAGGACGGGCAATGCCAGGGAAACCATGAGCATGGGACGACGATCAACCGCCGGCGGTTTCTGGCGGTTGGCTCGGGGTGTGTCCTTGGCGCGTTGGCCGGCTCGAGCAGCGCGGCCGACAGCAAAGCGCAATTGGTGGATATCGGAGCACTCAGCCGGTTTTCCGAAGAAGGCATCTCGGAGGAGTTTACCAAGGACAATTTCTTCGTCATCCGCTACCAGGACCGCCTCTTTGCCGCCAGCACAACCTGCCCTCACATGGGCAACCCACTCCAACGCGACCCGCAGGACGTCAAGCGCATCACCTGTGGCATCCACGGGTCGGTTTTTGATGGCGAAGGCGTGGCCACAGTCGGCCCGGCGTCAAGCGGCCTCATCCGTCTGGGTATCACGGTGAACAAGGAGGGCCACGTGATGGTCAACCCGGTCAAAGAATTCCCGCAGGACAAATGGACCGACAAGGCCTGCTACGTCGAAGTGAAGTAGCCGCGCCTAGGGCCGCGTCACGCGCAGGTAGTAGCTTGCGATCTGACCGGAGGCCAGCTCACGAACGCGGATTTGCCACATGCCGGGTGAGTCATTTGCGGCGAGATCCAGCCGCAGTTCCAGCCGCCCGTCCTTCGCACCATAGTAACCAGTTCGTTCGGCGTCGCGTCCGCTGGAATCGCGGATGTCCACGCGCACGGGGACGATTGCGTCAAGCGGGCGGCCCGCCTTGTCCACGACGGCAATTTTGAC
>JBAZIR010000575.1:0-2852 GCA_041651735.1 Verrucomicrobiia bacterium
GATCATGCTGACTGCGAAGAACGAACTCCAATATGCGCTGCCATTTGCGATGGACCCGGTTGTCTATGACTTCGGCATCAACCCGCACGGCACGTTTGCCGATGTGCTGAGCCGCGACGAGGCGCTGATGCCGATGGGCTATTACGCGTTGCATTTGCCGCAATGGCTGCGGATGGAGCAACGGACGCTCTCACCGATGCGGCGCGCAGAACTGCAGCGGTTCGGCACGGCGTGCCGGACGCGGCCGGAACTTGGCAGCATGAACAAGGTTCTGTTCGACCGCCTGCTGCCACAGATCAAGCGTGACACGACGCGGCGCGGTGGGGCGACGTTGGCGGAACTGCTGGATCGCTTTGGTTTTGATCGCGCGCAACATGAGCAAATCCGCACCGACCTCAAGAGCGGACGCATCGGTCTGGCGCAAAACCGTCTTCCTGCGAACACGACCCTTGAGGACGTGCAGCGCGATGATGTATTTGACGCGACGGAACCATCCTCTCTTGAGGTCCATCGCGAGCGCGGCATTGAGGCGCTCAGGGCAGGGGAGGTGGGCGTTATTTCGCTGGCGGCGGGCGCGGGCAGTCGCTGGACTCAGGGCGCGGGCGTCGTCAAGGCGCTGAATCCCTTCGCACGACTGGGTGACAAACACCGGACATTCCTGGAGGTTCACTTTGCCAAGAGCCGCCGCCTCAGCCAGCAGCACGGCGCGGTGATTCCACACGTTGTCACGACCAGCTACCTGACGCACGAGCCAATCGAGGAGTACCTCGGCTCGCGCGGCAAGGATATCGCTGCCAAGTCCGGCGTGTCGGTGTTCCTGTCGCCGGGGCGCTCCGTCGGCCTCCGGATGATCCCGATGGCACGCGACCTGCGGTTCGCGTGGGAGGAGATGCCGCAACAGTTGCTCGACGAACAGGCGCAGAAGGTGCGCCAGAGCCTGCACACGGCTCTCATTGGCTGGGCGCAACAAGCTGGCGAGGGCAGCGACTATACCGACAATCTGCCGATGCAATGTCTCCATCCGGTCGGTCACTGGTTCGAGGTGCCAAACATGCTGCGCAACGGCCTGTTGGCGCAATTACTGCGCGATTACCCCAACTTGAAGTATCTGATGTTGCACAACGTGGACACGCTCGGTGTGGACCTTGATCCCGCGATGGTGGGATTGAACATCTCCCTCGGCTCCTGCCTCACGTTCGAAGTCATTACGCGTCATGTCCACGACCGCGGCGGCGGCCTCGCCCGCGTGGATGGCCACGTCCGGCTCGTGGAGGGTCTGGCAATGCCGCGCGAAGAGGCGGAGTTCGCGCTCTCCTACTACAACAGCATGACGACGTGGATAGACGTGCGGCAATTACTCGGCGTCTTCGGCCTTGCGCCCGGCGACTTGGGCAACGAAGCGATGGTGACTGCCGCGATCCGCAGAGTCAGCGCGCGCATCCCGACCTACATCACAGTGAAGGACGTGAAGAAGCGCTGGGGCCACGGTCAGGAGGATGTCTTCCCGGTGGCGCAGTTCGAGAAGCTCTGGAGCGACATGACCTGGCTGCCGGAAGTGAACAGCAAGTTCGTGGTCGTGCCGCGGATGCGCGGCCAGCAGCTCAAGGAAGCCGCCCAACTGGACGGCTGGCTCCGCGACGGCTCAGCGGCGTATGTCGAGCGCTTGTGCGAGTGGGAGTGAGGATTACCTGTAACGGCGTGGGCGCAGACTGCGTGCGGACGCCGGGCTGCTGTGCCGCAAGTGTGGACAGACTTTCCAAGGAGACATTGCGAGCAGCGATGTTGTTCTTGGCTTTTGGATATGAATCAGAAAAGATGTTTTGCATAGTTGTTGTCCCGTCGTGACAACACAAACGCAAAGGTTTTCTGCAGACGAAAGACAAATTCATGAAACGAGAATCTTCCTCCATCACACGCCGCGGTTTTCTCCAGCGCATGGGCATGGCCGGTGCATGCTTCACGATTGTGCCGGGTTCAGTGCTCGGTTTGCGCGGGCAGACCACGCCCAACAACAAGCTCAACATCGCCGGCATCGGCATCGGCGGGCAGGGCAGCACGGACCTCCGGTGCATCGGGGAACAATCCCCGGGCGAGAACATCGTCGCGCTGTGCGACGTAAACGAGGCCCACGCGGCACATACGTTCAAGAAGTATCCGAAGGCGAAGGTGTTCAAGGATTACCGGAAGATGCTCGACGAGATGAAGGAGATCGACGCCATCGTGATCGGCACGCCGGATCATCATCACGCATTCGCCTCGATGGAGGGTCTGCGGCACGGCAAACATGTGTATTGCGAGAAGCCGCTGACGCATTCGGTGTGGGAAGCGCGGCAGGTGGCCGAGGCGGCACGCAAGGCAAAGGTGGTGACGCAGATGGGCAATCAAGGCGCGGGGTCGGAGGACACGCGGCGGTTGTGCGAGCTGATCTGGGCGGGGGCCATTGGCAAGGTGCGCGAGGCGCATATCTGGACGGACCGGCCGTCAAAGGGTTTGCTGGCGGAATACTGGCCACAGGGTGTGGACCGGCCCAAGGAGACGCCGCCTGTGCCGCCGACGCTCGATTGGGACCTCTGGCTCGGCCCCGCCCCAGAGCGGCCGTATAATCCCGCTTATGTGCCGTTCAAATGGCGGGGATGGTGGGATTTTGGAACCGGCGCGCTTGGGGACATCGGCTGCCACGCGATGGACCCGGTGTTCCGCGCGCTCAAGCTCGGCGCGCCGGAGAGCGTCGAGGGAGTCTCCACGCGTGTGAATAAGGAGACGTATCCGCTTGGCTCGATCGTGACCTATCATTTCCCTGCGCGCTCGGCGAAGATCCAGGCCCATAATCCCCATGTGGCCGGTCTCAAAGG
>JBAZIR010000576.1:0-2832 GCA_041651735.1 Verrucomicrobiia bacterium
TTTGCGGGCGGGACGTTGCATTGTCATCGCTTGCGAAGGAGAACGTCACGACCAGTTGGGCGATTTCAAGCACGGCGCCGCGTTCATCTCGTTGCTCACCGGCGTGCCGGTGCTGCCGATCAGCCTGCGCGGCGTGCAGAGTTTGTTCAAGAGTCTCTCATGGCCAGACCGCTATCGGGGAAAGGTGGAAGCGATCCTGCACACGCCACTCCATCCGGCACAATTCGAGGCGGCCGGTGGCACACGTGCTGAGATCATCGAACGGTTCACGCTGGCGATTCGCGAACAAGTAGCCGCGGACTTGGATTACCCTCCTAAGGAAGCTCTGAATAATTAGCTTTTGAGTCGAGCATTGACGGTGGGGTGAGATTTTATCAGGCGACACCGAACCAGAACGAGAGAACGACGGCAGACTTCGACTCCGGGCTTGGCTCCAAGCCTCGGTCCCTGCGTTTCGATCTCTCCACGAACGGTTTCTTCATTCGATCCATCTCCGTTTTACGCCAGCGCCAGCAATTTCCGGCGCACCAAGTAGAGGTTGGTCAACCCGAACAAGCTCCAGAGTTGCGCCGCGTTCTTGGCCAGTCCTCGATACCGCACTTTCCGATACCCCCACTGGCACTTGAGCACTCGAAAGGGGTATTCAACCTTCGCCCTCACGCGGGCCCAGTGCCGGTTGCGCGCCCGCTGTTTGCCCGACAGCTTGTGCCCTCGTTTGGCCCGGTCCAAGATGCCCCAGCAGATGCCTTGCGACCGCGCCTGCCGTTTGCTCGCGTCGTTGGCATAGCCTTTGTCGCCAAGCAGGACTTCCTCTTGCCCGTGCAAGACCTCCTCCATCACTTGGCTGTCATGCACCGAGGCGGTCGTCGTGGCCACGCTGTGCACCAACCCGCTAGCCGCATCCACCCCCACGCTGGCTTTCATCCCAAAATGCCACTGATTGCCTTTACGGGTGCTGCTCATCTGCTCGTCGCGTTTCCCGGCCGCGTTCTTGGTGCTGCTGGGCGCGGCAATCAGCGTCGCGTCCACAATCGTGCCGGTCTTCATTGTCAGCCCCTTCTGCGCCAGATGCGCGCCGATTTCGGCGAAGATCGCTTCGGTCAACTGATGCGTTTCCAGCCCATGCCGGAAGTTCAAGATCGTTGTTTCGTCCGGCACGTTCTCACCCACGATGTCCAGCGACAGAAAACGCTGGAAACTGTTCCGGTCATAGATCGCCTCTTCGGCGGCGGGGTCGCTCAGGTTGAACCATTGCTGCAAACAGTAAATCCGCAGCATCAACTCCAGCGGGAACGGTTTGCGCCCCAGCCGCCCGTCGGCGTAGTGCGGCTCGATCAGGGCCGCGAGCCGTTTCCACGGCACCACCGCATTCATCTCCTTCAGGAACCGCTCGCTCTTGAGCACCTTCTTCTTCCACCCGATCGCCAAAAAGTTCAGTTGATTGTCCATGCCTCTCTTTTCTCACAACTCCAGAAAACGGGCGAGTTATTCAGAGGTTCCTTAAGAGTGAAGTTATGAAGGCGTGGCTCCCGCCGTCAGCGTAAGTTGACGGCTAGCACACCAAGAAAGGAGCCACGTATGAGAGAGTATATCGCATTGGACAGCCACAAGCATTATTCGTTGTTGGAGCGGTGGAACGCCGAGACGGGCCAGGCCCAGCAGCAGCGCATTGAGCATCAGCGGGGTGCCATCCGCGAACACCTGCAGCCCTGGGTGGCAGGCGTCGCGGTAGCCGTGGAAGCTACCGGCAACTGGTATTGGATTGTGACGGAGATCGAGCAGGCCGGCGGCCTGCCGCGGCTGGTGCATCCGCGCAAAGCCAAGTTGATGATGGGTTTGATCAACAAGACCGACCAGCTCGATGTGCACGGACTCAGCCGTTTGCAGCAGGCCGGCACGCTGCCCTGCGTCTGGATTCCGCCGGGACCATTGCGTGACTTGCGCGAGCTGACCCGCACTCGGATGGTGTTGGCCGGCCAACGCACGCGTTTGAAGAACCGCATCGGGGCCACGCTGAGCAAACATGGCGTGCCGTTGAGCGGTTTCAGCGACCCGTATGGGGCCAAGGCCCGGCCGGCCTTGCAGCAGGCGCTGGCGGCGCTGCCGGCACAAACGTGCTGGGTGACCGGGCAGTTGCTGGCGCAGTTGGAATTGGTCGGCGAGCAGATTGGGCAGCATGAGCAGCGGTTGAAAGAACTGCTGGCGGTGACGCCGGCAATGCAATGGCTGCTGACGCTGCCCGGGGTGGGGCTGATTCTGGCGGCGGTGATCGCGCTGGAAGTGGGCGAGGTGAGCCGGTTCGCCAGCGCGGAACACCTGGCCAGCTATGCGGGCACCACGCCACGGGTGGCCGCCAGCGGCGGCCGAGTGCGCTACGGCTCGTTGCGGGCGGATGTGAACCGCTACCTGAAGTGGGCGTTCATCGAGGCGGCCAACGTGGTCAGCGTGCATCAGGCGCACTGGCCGCAGCGGCATGTGAGCCAGCTTTACCGCCGACTGCGGCAACGCAAAGGCCACGCCAAGGCGGTGGGCGCGGTGGCGCGCCACCTGGCCGAATCGGCATTTCATGTATTGAGCCGCCAGGAGCCGTATCGGGATCCGGCGGCGAGAGAGGTCGCTCCAAAGCGGTGTGAGCGCGAGACTCTTCATGAGCCGTAAGAGACTCGTCGAGTGAATGCGACACACCTGCGGAACAAATTCATGCCCCGGCGAGGGCGAAGAGATGATTGGGAACGACCCGAAAGAATCCAGCGAAGCAAACCTGAACCAATTCATAACCCGGTGTGTTGACAGAGCCGCTTTCAGAGATGATGAGTTCTGGGAACTCTTGAT
>JBAZIR010000577.1:0-2822 GCA_041651735.1 Verrucomicrobiia bacterium
CCTACCGGCCCGGCGACAACTTTTTTGTTCTCAGCCCGCCACGGCCGGATGGACGGGTGATGCCGCTCACGCACTTCAAGGACGGTTGGGTTGGCGAACCGGAGATCTCGTGGGATGCGAAGCAGGTGATCTTCACACGGCGTGAAAAGGACAGCCTCTGGTGGCACGTCTGGCGGATGAACATAGACGGTTCCGGCCTTCAGCAGCTCACGCACGGGCCGTATCACCACGTCGGCCCGGCGTTCCTGCCCGACGGGCGCATTGTTTGTGCGTCCACGCGCACCGGCATTCGCGACGAGTATCATGGCTACACCTGCACCGCGCTTTACGTGATGAACCCCGACGGCAGCGATCTGCATCCGATTGCGACGAACATCGGCCGCGACAATGAGCCGGCGCTATTGCCCGACGGGCGGCTTGTGTTCAGCCGGCTGGAGGTCTTCTACTCGCGCAACAAAACCGAACTGACGTTGCACGCGGCGTTCCCCGACGGCACACATGACGTGGTGCTCTACGGGCCGGAGCGGCGCAAGTTCTGGCGCGCTCTTGACCACGGCATCAAAGGTCCCGACGACGGCCAGGAATCGCCGCTGACCCATCGCGTGCTGCGCGTCACCCAACCGCAGCCCATGCCCGACGGCCGCATCGTCGTCTCGACGCAGGGCGGGCTGACGCTCATCGGCCCGCGCCGCGATACCGAGGAACTCATCTCGCCCGATTTCAAGACGCGTGCCTATACCACGCCGGTGGCGTTGAGCGACGGGACGCTGTTGTGCGCGACGACATTGAAGACGCCCGATCGCAAGAAAGTGGACCTCGGCCTTTACCGGCTCGACCCGCGCACGGGCAAGCTGGATCTCATCTACAACGATCCCGCCACCGCCGACTACGAGGCGCGCCCGATCATCGCGCGCCGGCCGCCGCCGATGAGGGCGGATTCCGTGAGCCGCGACGCCTACAGCGGACGGTTCTTCTGCGCGAGCGTGTTCAACTCCCAGGAAAAGGAAGTGGCACAGCGCGGCCGGCTAGTGCGGCTGATCGAAGGCGTGCCGGTCGTGGGCCGGCACGAGACACACACCGGCGGCCAGCCCGTCTGGAAGAACCACGGCGGCACCTTCGCTCGCGTGCTTGGCACGGCGCCGCTCGCTCCCGACGGCTCGTTCTATGTGGAACTGCCCGCCGATCGGCTCGTGCACCTGCAGGTTCTTGATAGTGACCGACGCGTGATCAACAACCAGCTGACGTGGATCTATGCGCGACCCGGCGAGACCAAGTCGTGCGCCGGCTGCCACGAAGACCCGCATACCGCGACCCGTGGTGGCCAGCCGTTGGCGTTGCGCGGCGGCCCGCTGTCGTTTCTGCCGAAGGGCGGCGAGTTCTCCTATCGCGCCAAGGCGTGGTTTAAAGGCAGCCTGCCGCCTGAGATCGAAGAACGCACGCGCACCGTCCATGCGGTGAACCTGCTGGCGCGATGAATGGCAGATTCGTGCGATTGGGGATGCGTAATGCGTGACTCACGCTGAGGTTTGCGGTATGAGAACGATATTCGTGAGCAATCGACAGCGGATTCAGGATTGTCAACAATGCCCGTTACGCGATACGCATCACCAACACAGCCATGAAAATCGTCACCGCTGAACAAATGCGTGAGCTGGACCGGCGCACCATCGAGGAAGGACACGTGCCGGGTCTGGAACTGATGGAACGCGCGGGCGTCGGCGTTTTCAATGTCGCGCAAACGATGACCGTGGCGCGCGAGCACGGCGTGGCGCTGTTCGTCGGCAAAGGCAACAACGGCGGCGACGCGGTCGTCGCAGCGGAACATTTCTTCAAAGCCGGCCGCGGTTGGGGGCCGATGACGGTCGTGCTCACTTCCAATCCCAATGAGTTTTCCGCTGACGCGTCGTACTACTGGAAGAAGCTCGCACAACTCCGGCCGCGGATCATCCACCTCGACCCGCGCCAGAAGGAACTGGTGGCCGAGATGCTTGCGGGCTGCGGGTTGATCGTGGACGGCCTGCTCGGCACCGGCTCGAACGGTGAACCGCGCAGCCCGATACGCGAGGCGATTGAAGTGATCAATGCCGCCAAGCGACCGACGCTGGCGATTGACATCCCATCAGGCCTCGATGCCAACACGGGCCAGTGTGCCAGCGTGTGTGTCCGTGCTGACGTGACGGCAACCATCGGTTTGCCCAAGAGCGGACTGCTCCAGCAGAGCGCCATCGACAATGTCGGCCGGCTCGCCATCGTGGACATCGGCATTCCGGGGAAGTTTACCGCCACGCTGCCGCCAGGCCGCGATTACTTCATGCTCGATGACGCGCGCACGCTGCTGCCGGTCCGTCGCCCGAGCGCGCACAAGGGAGACTTCGGCCATTTGCTGATGGTGGCTGGATCGGAAGGTTACAGCGGCGCGGCGGTGCTTTGCAGCCAGGCCGCGATGCGCAGCGGCGTCGGGCTGGTGACGCTCGCCGCCCCGCGCGCCGTTTGGCCTGTGATCGCTTCGCAATGTCGCGAGGTGATGCCCAAGCCATTCGATTCCGCCGAGGCCGGCCCCGAAGCGCTTGCGCCGCTGCTGGAGAAATGCGATGCGCTCGCCATCGGTCCCGGTTTGGGCCAATCGGAAGCCACTGAGGTGGTCGTCACGTGGTTGCTCCAGCACTGCGACAAACCGATGGTGATCGACGCCGATGCGCTCAACGTGCTCGCCAACAAGACCCACCAGCTTCGCGACGCGCGCGGTCCGGTGATCATCACGCCGCATCCCGGCGAGATGGGCCGGCTGACCGGCTCGAGCACCCAGGAAGTTCAGAGCGACC
>JBAZIR010000578.1:0-2815 GCA_041651735.1 Verrucomicrobiia bacterium
TCGCGCAGCGGCTTGACTGCGCCGGGACCAACGGGGCGGTGGTGTTGTGCGAGCAACGGCGGATATTCCTGCACGAACCCCAGGATGATGGCGCGACGCTGTTGACATGGCGGAGCCGGCTTTCCACCGGGCCGAATCGCGAGACAGTAACGCTGACGGGCCATCATTACTTCGGCCTCGGCGCGCGGTTCCTGCAAGTGATGGACAAGGTCGGCGAGTTCACCAACGCCACCGAACAGCCGGGCGAGACCGTCCGCGGCGACGAGCGGCTCGTTGCGGCGAAGTGGTGCGCCTACAGCGCGCCAGCGGATGGCAAGCCGGTCACGATTGCGATGTTTGACGATCCAAAGAACCCACGTCATCCCTCGCGGATGTTCACGATGGGCAAGCCGTTCGCCTATCTGTCAGCGACGCTGAACCTGTGGAAGGAACCGATGGAATTGAAGTGTGGCGCGGAGTTGGATTTGTGCTACGGCGTCGCCGTTTGCGACGGCAAGCTCGGCGCGGCCGACATCGAGAAGCTTTACCAGCGCTGGCTGGCTCTGCGCAGCGCAAGCAAGTGAACCCAACAGCAGCCGGCGATCATCAGAGGGAAGAACTTATGGCGAAAATCAAAATTGGCATCAACATGGAGTTCGTCCGCCACGCGGACAAATCGTTCGAGTGGGGCGCGAAGAAAGCGGTGGAGCTTGGCTACCGCTACATCGAGCCGTGCTTCCTGATGGGCACCTGCCTGCTCAGCAATGCCGGTTACTGCCACCTCCAATCGCTCGATACTGACCCGGAATACTTCAAGGACTTCTGCCACGAGCACCGGCTGAAGATTTCCGGCGTCAGTTCCCACTCCGATCTGCTCGATACGCGCATCGGTGTTGAATATGCCCGCAAAGGCATCATGTATGCCCGCGCGCTGGCCGATCGCGGCCTGTTCGATACCGTGCCGGTGGTGCAGATCTGCGAGACGATGTTCCCGCCGAAATGGATGAAGGCGAAGGAAGCCTACGCGGTGATGAAGATGAACCTGCGTCCGATCATGGAATGCTGCGAAGACAATGGCATTTACCTGGGCGTGGAGCCGCACGGGCCTTACACGGCGCACGCGAAGAGCATGTTGCGCATCCTGGAGCTGAACGACTCGCCGTGGCTGCGGGTGAACTTCGACACCGGCAATTCCTACCTTGCCGGCGAGGACCCGTATGAGTTTCTGAAAGCGGTGAAGGACAAGGTGATTCACCTCCACGCCAAGGACATCAGTGTCGCCCAGAGCGACGCCGAACGCGGCAAGGTGGCGGGCACGGCCGTCGGCTGCGCCTGCGGCGACGGCGTGATTGACTGGGCGAAGGTGGCGAAGATTTGCCGGCCCCTGAAACGCGACCTTGTATTTTCTGTCGAATGCGGCAACGTCGAGCAGGCGGAACGCTCGCTCAAGCACCTGAAGAGCGTGCTGCACGCGTGACGCGGGCAGCAGAGCGCAGCGCATCTGCTGTAGAACCGTGGATGACTATGTCTGACAATTCGACCATTCGCTACGCGCACACCAACCTCGTCGCCAATGACTGGCGCAGGATGGTGGATTTCTACTGCCAGGTTTTCGGCTGCGTGCCGGTTGGCGGCGAACGCGACCGGAAAGGCGCTGTTGTTGAGGCGCTCACAGGAATCAAAGGTTGCAGTGTCAAGGGACAGCATCTCCGGCTGCCGGGTCATGGCGAGCACGGCCCGACGATCGAGGTGTTCCGATTCAACAAGAACGAGGCGGCGTTGCCATCATCGGTGACGCGACCCGGCTTTGCGCATCTGGCGTTTGAGGTGCCGGACGTCGAGGCGAAACGGAAAGAGGTCCAGGCGTGGGGCGGCAAAGACTATGGGCAGCTCGCGACGATTGATATCCCGGGGGAGGGCAGGTTGACGGTGGTTTATGTCTGCGACCCGGAGGGGAACATCATCGAGCTACAGGAATGGCACTAGAACTTGGCCCGAAACCGAGATTGGCACTGTAGCGGCGGTCTCTGACCGCCGAAATCCTCCGCGGGATAGCGGTCGGCGGTCGGAGACCTCCGCTACAGTTTCGTCCGTGTTCAAACCGTTGCCGCTTTGAACAACTGCGACTTAGAACTGACGGGAACGCAAGGACTGCTCGAGTTGGCGGAGGTCTTTGGGCAGTTCCGCGGTCCAACTCATGCGCTTGCCGGGATGGCTCGGGTGTTCGAGGCTGAGGACTTCGGCGTGCAAGGCTTGACGCGGGAAATCAATGGATACTCTTGCACCCTCCCGTCCACGATAGGCCGGGTTATACATGCGGTCGCCGATCAGGGGAAGCCCGGCGAAGGCAGCCTGCACCCGGATTTGATGCTTCCGGCCGGTTTCCAACCGCAGCCGTAATTTGGTGACGAAACCTTTGCCGCCGCGGAGTGGATACTCGGCGATGACTTCGTAGTGCGTGATGGCTTCCTGCGCTTCGGAGTCGGGGGCTTTTGCCACCGTTTCGGAAAGGACCTGCTGGCGCAGTTCGTCCTCGCTCAATTTCAGCCATTGCCGCCAGGTGCCTTTGGGCTCGCGCGCACGGCCTTCCGCATAGGCCACGTATTCCCGCTTCATCGTGTGCGCCTTGAGCTGCTCGATGAGGTGGTGTCGGGCAACGGAGCTTGTCGCAATGCAGAAGACGCCGCTCGTATGCTGGTCGAGACGATGGACGGGGAGGGGTTCGAGCTTGCGATAGGCGGGCGGCAATGACCTCCCGGCGACGCCGCGGTCCCGCGCCCTCAGTTTCCCCACCAGAAAGTCGGCGAGAATGCTCAGCGCGGAAAGGTCGCAACCC
>JBAZIR010000579.1:0-2788 GCA_041651735.1 Verrucomicrobiia bacterium
TCGCCGACCCGTTGTCTTCTGATCCGGTGCTGCGGGAATCCACTCGGGTTCAGGGCGCGTGGGGACAGTCGGCACAGACCTCGATTGATCCCGTTGTGCTGAACAGCTGGATCGGCGAGCTGGCAGCTTCGTATCCTATGATATTCAAAGCGGTCGGTGCGGGAAGCTACGCCAATATGATGGCGAATTATGCGCAGTATAAACCGCTGCTTGACGAGTTTTCTCCGGTTGCCCACATGGATGCCGGTGATCCGCCGCTCTTTCTCACCTATTCCGCCGACATGACGCTTCCGCCGGCCACACCGGCCGCTGCTATTCATCACGGCATGTTCGGTGTGAAGCTTAAGGAAAAAGCGGATGCAACCGGCTATTCGAAATGTGATTTATCAATACAAGGAACATCTGTTCCCGCGCATTATGCGACAGGACAGGCCTTTCTGGAGGCTGTTCTTCTTCAACCTTAAGGATGGTGATGAAACAGTTTTCCGGCAAGAAGACAGGAAAAGGCGGGCCGGTTGTGTTCCGGAAATACGGTTGGCTGTTGCGGACGCTTGCGGTCATTGCGCTGTCCTCGGTTTGTGCCGCCGGGGAGCTGGACACGTTGAGCCGGCAGTTTGCCGACCCGCCGGACGGGGTGAAGCCGTATGTGTTCTGGTATTGGATCAACGGCAATATCAGCCGGGAAGGGCTGGCTGCGGATCTTGATGCGATGAAACAGGCCGGCATCGGCGGCGCGGTGATTTTCAATATCGGCCGGCATGGTCCGGCCGGCCCGGTCAAAGTGCTCAGTCCCGAATGGCGCGAACTGATGCGTTTTGCGATCCGCCGCGCCGGAGAACTCGGAATAAAAGTCAGTCTGAATAATTCCATGTCCGGATGGTCCTCCAGCGGCGGGCCGTGGATCACGCCGGAAATGGCGATGCAGAAAGTCACATGGAGCGAAACGCGCATCAAAGGCGGAGGGGCGTTTGACGGAACGCTTCCGGTGCCGCCGGTGAAACTGGATTGCTACCGCGACATTGCCGTTATTGCCTTTCCGACGCCTGCAGCTGAATGCGGTGACGGGCCGCATCCGGAAGTCCGTTCGGGCAACGGGACTGTTGACCTTCGGTTCCCCGGCAGCGAACCGGTTTCCGTGCGTTCTGTTTCGATTGTGCCGCCGGAATCCCAAAGCCTTCCCGACGGAAAACTGCTGGCATCCGATGACGGCGAAACCTGGCGCGAGGTTCTGGCGTTTTCCAAGCTGCGCAAGTTTGCTCCGGTCAACCGTGTTTTTCCGGCTGAAAAAGCGCGGTTCTGGCGGTTTGAATTCAGCGGCGGCGTGCCGCTGGCGGAGATCCGTCTGGAGCCCGCCTACCGCATCGCCGACTGGACCGGCAAAGCGCTGTTTGATCCGTACGGTCTCGATAAACCGGAGTTCACCGACGACCCGGCGCTGCAGGCGCCGGACGGTTGCGTGATTGAGCGGCAGCGGATTGTTGATCTCAGCGGAAAAACGGATGCGGACGGGCGGCTGCACTGGGACGTTCCTGCCGGCGACTGGACCGTTTTGCGGTTCGGATATACACCGACCGGATCGAAACCGGAACCCTCTCCGGAAGGGTGCGGACTGGAATGCGACAAGCTCAGCCCGGCGGCGCTGGATGTGCATTGGCAGAACTCCGTCCAGCCGTGGCTTGATGATCCCGGATTGAACCGGCTGATTCAGTATGTCCATGTGGACAGCTATGAACGCTTTGCCCAGAACTGGACGGCGCGCATGACGGAGGAGTTCAGAAAACGGTGCGGCTATGAGCTGACGGAATATCTGCCGGCGCTCACCGGACGGGTCGTCGGGGATGTGCGGGAAAGTGAACGGTTCCTGTGGGATTTCCGGAAGACCGTGACCGGCCTGATGCATGAAAACTATTTCGGACACATGCGGGAACTTTGCGCGAAAGCGGGCAAGCAGTTTACCTGTGAACCGTATCATCAGAATCAGTTCGATAATGTGACGGCGGGCGGACAGGCGGACGTTCCCATGTGCGAAGTCTGGGCCGGGCCGCAACCGGCGGCACCGTACTGGATGAAGCTCGGCGCAAGCCCGGCCCATGTTTACGGACGGCAGATTGTCCAGTGCGAGACCATGACGGCGAACGATCCCAACGGCGGCAACTGGTCCAATGATTTCCGGGATATGAAAACGGGTTGCGATGCCGTTTTCTGCGGCGGCATCAACCGGATGGTTTTTCATGTCTATGTGCATCAGCCCTGGACGAATCTGGTTCCCGGACAGACTCTGGCGGTATTCGGCACCCACTTTGAGAGGTCGAACACCTGGTGGAAACAGATGCCGGGATTCACCCGCTATGTTTCACGGTGCCAGCATCTGCTGCAGCAGGGACGGTTTGTTGCGGATATTCTCTACTCCTGCGGGGAAAATTCCCCGAATGCGGGTCTGGAACTCTCCGGACCGGACGCTCCGCCTGCGGGATATGATTATGATGTGTGCGATCCGTATGTGATCATGAACCGGCTGACGGTCAAAGACGGACGGCTGACGCTGCCGGAAGGCGGCAGTTACCGTCTTCTGGTTCTGCCGGACGATACGGCCATGACCCCGGAAATGGTTCGCTGTATCGGCGGGCTGACGGCTGCCGGGGCTTCGGTTGCGGCACCCAGACCGGTGCATTCGCCCGGCCTTTCCGGGCAGCCTGCCGCAGATGAACAGGTGCGCGCGATGGCTGATACGATATGGGGCGCCCATGACGGAAAAGGACGTATTTTTCCGGTTCAGCCTCTCAGCCAG
>JBAZIR010000580.1:0-2786 GCA_041651735.1 Verrucomicrobiia bacterium
TCGGCGGGTGACGACTTGGCCGTGCCGATGTCCATGCCGCGATAGACCTGCATGGAATCAGCGGAAACAATCTCGGCATCAAGGCGGCGGGCAAGTTCGAGGGCGACTGTGGTTTTGCCGACGGCGGTTGGGCCAACGAGGAAACACGGGGCGTGTGGCATGCCGTCGCTCATGGCCCACCGGCTACTTGGCTGGAGGCGTGCCGAATTTCCGGTGCGATGGCAATTCGGGAACGGCAGGTTTCGACGTGGAAGGCCAGAGCGTCACCAGCAGATAGAAAACAACGCCGACGCAAATGGCGCTGTCAGCGACGTTGAACGCCGGCCAGTAGCCGATGGTTTTGCCGAGATAGAAGAGGAGGAAGTCTACGACACTGCCATGCACAATACGGTCGGCAAGGTTGCCGAAAATTCCACCGACGATCATGCCAAACGCGATACGGTGCGGGAGGCTGATGACAGCCAGTGAGCGGCGCAACATCCAGAGTCCGAGCACGGTGAGGATGGAGAAGGCGGCGAGCAATGCATTGCTGTGAGAGAATCGTGCAAACATGCCCCAGGCCGCGCCGCGGTTGAAGACGAGCGTAAGGTTGAAGAAACCACCGAGAACGGGGATTTCCTGGTGCTCATGAATATGGCAAAGGACCAGCCATTTCGTCACCTGATCCAGGACAAACACCAACGCGGCGGTCAACGCCAGCACGTTCATAGCAGTTGCGAAACGCGAATTGCGGTCGCAATCCGCAGATCAGACTATTCTTCGTCGTCGTCTTCGCCGGCTTCCTCGTTCATTTCGGCGAAAGTGGCGGTCTGGACCGCCACACGCTTGCGGTTGCGCTCCGCTTCGGACTGGCAACGGACGCACATCCTCGCAAACGGCACCGCCATCAGGCGCTCCTTGGCAACCGGCTTCTCGCAGCTTTCACACTGACCGTAGGTGCCGAGGTCAATACGCTTGAGGGCGCCCTCGATTTCATAGAGCGCTTCCTGTTCGCTGGAAACCAGGCTCAGGGCAAACTCGCGGTCGAAGTTATCAGTGCCGGTATCGGCCATGTGGAAACTATAGCCGGAGAGGTCGCCGGCCGTTTCGCGCGGGTTGTGACGGAGGTTCTCGCCGGCAAGGCCGCTGATCTGGTCAATGACGTGATCGCGCAGATCCAACAGTAATCGCTGATACTTCGCCATTTCGCCGCGCGCCTTCTTGACGCCGCCAGTGGTGTCGAGTGACTTGATGACAGTCGGCGGCTTCGCCGCCGGCTTCGTCGCATGCTTCGCCACAGGCTTGGTCGGGCTCGCCTTCTTCGTCAGTTTCTTTTTCATGCAGTCTTTCAGTTTAACTTCCCTAGCGTCTCTACCACGCTAACGCACCGCGCGCAAATCGCCGGATGTCCGGTGTCCTGACCTACGGACCTTTCCCACCGCCAGCATCGGGCGCATTTTTGGCCCAAAGCGGGCGCGACTTTTACGCTAAACGGTGCCTCACGGTCAAGCTCGATTGCCACTTGCGACACGATCAGCAACGCCGGCAATTGGGCTTCGAAATACTTTAGCATCGCCTGTGTTTCCGGATCTCCGCCGCTCAGCGTCACGGCTGCCTCCAACGACTTGCCGATAGTGCCGGCTGCGCGCGCCTTTTCCAGATCGACTGCGACTGCCTGCCGCAGCACTTGCAACCGCTCCCAGCGCGCTTCAAGTTCGCCGTCGAACAGCCGGTTGTCGTGCTCCGGCAGCAGCGCCAGATGCACGGAATCCAGCGCCTCACGGCCTCCGCCGGGCCGCAGGGATTGCCAGACCTCGTCCGCCGTGAACGGCACCGCTGGCGCGAGCAGTTTGGCCAGCGCTGTCGCGATGCTGTGCATCACCGTCTGGCTGCTGCGGCGCTCATGCGAGAGCTTGCCGAGCGTGTAGAGCCGGTCCTTCAAAATGTCGAGGTAGAATGACGACAGATCCACCGTGCAGAACTGGTTGACCCCATGGTAGGCGCGGTGGAACTCGTAGCTCGCGTAAGCTTCGCGGCAGGTCTTGATCAACCCCTGCAACCGGCTCAGCGCCCAGCGGTCGAGTTCCTCCAGCTTCGCGGCCGGCACGGCGTCCTTCGCGGGATCGAAGTCGCTCAGGTTGCCAAGCAGGAAACGGAAAGTGTTGCGAATCTTGCGATACGTGCCCGCGACGCGCTCAATGATTTCCTCGCTCAGCGGCACATCGTTGCGGTAGTCCTCGCTGACCGTCCAGAGCCGCAACACATCTGCGCCAAACCGATTCACGTAGTTGTCACTGTCCTGCGGCTTGCCGTAGGACTTCGAGACTTTCTTCTTCGTCTCCAGATCCATCAGGAAGCCGTGTGTCACCACCGCCTTGAACGGCGCATGGCCTTCGGTGGCCAGTGCGGTCCAGAGCGCGCTCTGGAACCAGCCGCGATGCTGGTCGCTGCCTTCGAGATAAACGTCCGCCGGATACTTCAGTTCCGGCCGCATGCGCAACACCGCGCGATGGCTGACGCCGCTCTCGAACCACACGTCGAGAATGTCGGCGGCCTTGTTGAATTCCGTCGGCCGTTTGCAGCGCGGGCACTGCACGCCGGCGAGCAGGTCGTTGGCGCTGCGTTTGAACCACGCATCCACACCCTCACGCGTCACGAGCGCGACGAGCTGATCGGTATATTGTTTTTCCTCGAACACGAAACCGCACGCCTCGCACTTGATGACCGGGATCGGCACGCCCCAGTCGCGCTGGCGGCTGATACACCAATCGGGCCGCTCTTCGATCATGCCCTGAATGCGGTTGAAG
>JBAZIR010000581.1:0-2781 GCA_041651735.1 Verrucomicrobiia bacterium
TCGCGCGGGTCCACGGCAAGCGAGGCGATGAACCAGTCCTCCAGCACGCGTGCCCACGTCGCGCCACCGTCGCGCGAGGCGAACACGCCGCCGGGATGCTTGAGGTTCTTGATGAACCTTTCACGCGCGGCAACGTAGAGTCGCTGCGGGTCCGACGGGCAGACGATGAGTGCCTGTGGGTCGGCCCATGCAGAGTCGCCGAGCCGCCGCCAGTTTCGCCCGCTGTCATCACTGCGGAACAAGCCGGCGTTGTCGTCCAGCACTACAGACAGGACCGCCGGTTCGCGCGGATGCTGCGCCAGACCGCGAACGTTGCTTTTGGGCAGGCCGGTATTGCGCGCATGCCAGCTTGCGCCGCCGTCTTCTGAGCAGAAGACGCCGTGTTCCTTCACGCTGACGAAGATGCGCCGCGCCGACGCTGGGCTGGAACGATCCACAAGCAGGTGTCGTGTCTGGCCGTCGGGCAGGCCGGTGTCGGGCTTGCCGACGACGCGCCACGTCATGCCGCCGTCATCGGAGCGGCAAACATCGCCGGCATTATGCTCCCACCTGCCGGTGCCGGCGAAAACGATGCGCGGGTCGTCCGGGTCGAACGCGAGGGTGAAAACGTTGCCGGAGTTCTTCATGCCGCTGACGGTGTGTGCGAAGGTGCGGCCGCCGTCGAAAGTCTGCATCAAACCGATGTCGGCGTAGCAGAGATACAGCCGCTTAGGGTCGCGCGGATGAACGATGACCTCATGGGCGCACGTGACTTCCAGTCCCGTGCCGCTCCACCAACCGGTCGGCGATTCCGGCGCGCCAGCCGATCTTTCGACGGGGCGCGAGTAACGTTGCGTCCAGTGTTCGCCACGATCTGCTGTGCGGAAGATGAGGCCCGACGTGCTGAAATAGAGCGTGTCCGGCTCGCGCGAATCCATCGCGAGACCCATGACAGTCGGTCCCCACATGGTGATCCAGCCGTAGTCCATGTTCGACTGCTTTGCGCGGGGCGACGGGTAAAACGTTACGCGCTGCCAGTGCTGGCCGCCATCGGTCGTACGGTAGGTGAAAGCGGATACCCATGCCGTATCGCCCACGTAAGCAATGTCGGGGTCGGTGGGATGCACCACGAGCCGGTCCACGTTCGAGGTCATCGGAGCGGGCGCGCCGGGTTTGCCGACGTTCTTGGCCAATCCTTCAAGTCGCGGCGACCACGTCTCGCCACCGTCGTCGCTGCGATAGACACCGCCTTGCCACGGCGGGGTGCCCGGCTCGGTGCGCAACGTTAGATACATCACATCGGGCTGCTTGGAGCAAAGCCCGACGCGGCGGGTGTGGTTGTGGGGAAGACCCTTGTTCAGCAGCCGCCATGTTGCGCCAGCATCGTCACTTCGATAGAGGCCGCGGTTAGTTGCGGCGAACACGCGGCGGCTCTCGCGCGGATGAACGACGAGGTCGCTGACAATGGCTTCGCGGTCCATGCCGCCGGCGTTCGGGTTTGCGACGCTCCAGTGCGCGCCGCCGTCGGTGGTCTTGTAGATCGTGCCAGCGCCGCCTTTCTTCCAGCGCGGCCGGCCGATACCGGCATAGAGCGTGTCGGGCTGCTGCGGGTCAATCGCCAGCGCGCCGATGGGAGCGCTGTAACTATGACGTTGCAGCGGTGGAAAACCCTCACGCTGCCATTGCCACGTCTCGCCGCCGTCGGTGGACTTGTGGACGCCGCCCTCGGTGCCGATATAGATAACCTGCGGATCGCGCGGGTGCGGCGCGATGACTTCGACGTAGAGGTCGTGGAGGCCCGTGTTGCAGATGCGCCAGTTCATGCCGGCATCGGTGGATTTGAAGAACCCGCCGACATCGCAGCCGGCATACACGACGCGCGAGTCGTGCGGACTGACGGCCATGCAGGGAATCCATCCGCCGCCGCCGGGGCCGATGTTGCTCCAACTGGCCGCAGAGGCGGCATGGACGAGCGACATAAGCGCGACTGGCAACACGAGTAGGCGATTGAGCATGCGCGCAGCATACGAAGACACGGGCGTTGGCGCAACGGCGTTGGCAGTCTTGCGTTATCGGAAAGAAGGTGATACCTGCACAGCGACGGGATGCATCAAGATGCAGCGCAAACAACCCACCCGAAAGGCAGCGAGCACTCCGGGCGTTTACCTGCTCTGGCTCGAACTGCCCAGGCAGTCACGGCTGACGGTGGGGAAGTTGGGGACTTTTGATTTTCCGCCAGGCGTTTACGTTTACACCGGCAGCGCGCTCGGCGGGCTTGAACAACGTCTCGCACGGCATCGGCGGCGGCGGAAGAAGATGCATTGGCATATCGACTACCTGCTGCGGCACGCGCATATCGTGCGAATCACGGCGCAAGCGACGCGGCGAAGGCTGGAGTGTTTATGGAACGCGCGGACGATGCGGCTGGCTGGCGCGCGAGTGGTTGCTCCGCGATTCGGTTCCAGCGATTGCGATTGTCCGACGCATCTGGTTTATTTGGGAGAGAAACAACATGGATATCTTTAAAGTGATTAAAGACCGCCACTCGGTTCGCGCCTATCAGCAACGCGAGGTGGAAGAGGAAAAGCTGCAGCGCATTCTGGAATCGGCCAACGCCGCGCCGTCCGCTGGCAACCGGCAGGCTTACGAGATCGTGCTCGTACGGGACGCAGAACGGAAACAACGGCTCGTCAAGGCGGCGTGGGACCAGACGTTCATCGCCGAAGCGCCGGTGGTGTTGGTGTTTCTGGCCGCGCCGGACCGGAACCACGAGCGTTACGCCGAGCGCGGCGCGAAGCTTTA
>JBAZIR010000582.1:0-2763 GCA_041651735.1 Verrucomicrobiia bacterium
AATCCAGCGGTCGCCGCCACACGCGGCGTGCAGTTGCCAGCACCGATCTGCGCATAAATGGTGCGAAACAAATCTTCCGGCGTCACCGGACGACCGGCGGGTGATTCTCCGCGCCTGTCAGAAGCGCCGATGGCCTGCCCGCCCCGAATGCCGCCACCCGCAAGGAAGCATGAGAACACGCCCTGATGATGCTCGCGTCCTGATTCATTATTGATTCGCGGTGAGCGGCCAAACTCTGTGGCGAACACCACCATCGTCCTGTCGAGTTGGCCGCGTCCAGCGAGGTCGCCGATCAGTGCGCTTACAGCCTGGTCTAACATCGGCAGCCGGTATTTCAACGCGCCGAATGCCTGAAAATGATGGTCCCAACCAACCTCTTCAACCGAGACGAAACGCGCTCCGGCCTCCACGAGCCGCCGGGCGGCCAAACACTTTCGGCCGAGGCCCGTGTTGCCGTAAGCCTCCCGCACTCTTTCCGGCTCTTTGTTCAGGTCGAACGCAGCGCATGAGCCGCGTTGAAAAACACCATCACCAGACACATTAACGCAACATGGCACAGCTCTCGATGAGCCGAGTGTCTTGGAGATGACTGCGCCAAGGCTGGGGCGGCTGATGCCTGGCAGCGGTTTGCAGCCGCTCAGCATGTAGCTCATCCCTCGCTCGTGCGCGCCTTCGGTGTGGTGCATCGAGCGAATGAACGCAATCTTGTCAGCGATCCGCGCCATGTGCGGCAGGTGCTCGCAAAGTTGAATGCCGGGAACGTTCGTGCCGATGGCCTTGAACGGACCGCGAATATCGGCCGGCGCATCCGGCTTCGGATCGAACGTATCCAGATGCGACACACCGCCCTGCATCCAGAGCAGGATGACAGAATCGCACCGTGCGCCGCCGTCCGCCGCGGCAGGCTGGTCGCTGCGGGCAAGTCCAAGCCCGACAACGCCCGCCGTTCCGCGTTGAAGAAACTCCCGGCGGGAGATGTCGTTGTTCTCGACCTCGTGATTGTTGCTCATGTTGTGATCCTGGCTTGCACACCGCGCTCATTGGCGAACTTTGCATCGGATTATAGGCGGGCGTTCGGGCGCATCAACACAAAGTTCGGCAGATTACAACTACAGCATTTTCTCCATCGTATCCTTCTTGAGAACCGGTCGGAAACACGTCATAACTTAACGCGACCGCGAAGGCTGCGGCCACACTTATGCCCAAAAACGACATCAGTTGGAAACGACGCTTGCCGGACGGTGAGAAAGTGGAGGTTTACGCCCACCACGTTGGAAAGGCTTGGAATTTCTACATCCGCGGTCGGCGATTCGAGAATTGGAAGGCCGTGTCGCAACCCGCACTGGAAGACTGGCGCGCCTTGCTCGACGGCATGGAACGGCTTATCGCCCGCGACCGAATGAGTCCCGCAGAAGCCGACCACGTGCGCCAGACCATCCGCGAGAGGTTTCCTGACGCTGAGTTGTAGGCAACATCGTCCCCGCCATGCGCATCAATAACAGATTTGGATTGCGAGCCTTTGACAGACTGCTTATCTTCACCGCCCGTCTGGAGTCTTTCGCAATGCGAAACTTTTTTGCTGCCAATTTTTCTGCGCTCCTTGCGCTCGCTGTCACAGTGTCAGCGGCAGAGCCGGCCCAGTCGCCTCCGCCGGTGTCTCAGATCACACTCCCCTCCACCATGGATCCGAACCGCCCCAAACGGTATCTGACGATCCTCGACGGCGTGCAGTCCGCCATTCAGCAGAACCTGAATGTCAGCATCCAGCGGCTCACCCCAGCCATCAGCGCCGCTGACGTGCAGGTCGCCGAAGGCATCTTCGATATCAACTGGGTCACGGGCCTTAGCGAAAGTGAGAATCTCCGCCCGCCGGGATACAGCCCCACGTCGTACACAACCATCGCACCCGCAAATACCCGCACGTACAATTACCAGCAGAATCTCAGCGGGTTGTCGCCCATCGGCACGGAATACACGCTCGGTTTCAACGGCTCGCGTCAGCAAAGCAGCTTGTTCACCGGCTCGCCTGGCCCGCAATGGTCAATGTTCATGGGTGCCACGGTGACGCAACCGTTGCTGAGAGGCTTCGGCTGGGACGTGAACACCGCGCAGATCCGCATCGCCCGCAAGAACCAGGACATCTCCTACCAGAAGTTCGTCCAACTCGTCATGGAGACGGTGTCGAGCGTGAAGCAGGCCTACTACGACCTGCACTACACCGTCGAGAACGTCAAGGTGAAGGAGTTGTCGGTGGACCTCGCCAAACGTTTTCTGGATGAAAGCCGCAAGCGCATGGAGGTTGGGACCATGGCCCGGCTCGACGTGGTTCAGGCTGAAGCGGAGCTCTCCCAGCGCGAGGGCGACCTCATTGACGCGCAACGCCAGTTCGACGAAGCCGAAATCGCCTACAAGCAACTCATCAGCCGTGATGTGTTGGCCATTCACGATGTGCTGCTGGTGCCGGTGGACCGGCCGAGCGTTGTGGCCATGCCCATTGACGAGTTCGACTGCATTCGCCTGGGACTCGACAACCGGCCGGAGTATTTGCAGAGCAAGCTGCAAATGGAGGTCAACCACATCCAACTGAAGTACTACCAGAATTCGCTTCTGCCGCAGGTGGACCTCGCGGCCAGTTACGGCTACAACGCGATCAACCAGAGTGACATTGACCAGGACTTCTCCCAACTCAGCAAAAACTTCGATTCCGTTTATAACCGCGAGTTCCCCTCATGGTCCGCCGGCCTGACGATTACCGTCCCGCTC
>JBAZIR010000583.1:0-2754 GCA_041651735.1 Verrucomicrobiia bacterium
GATGACGAAAAGCACACGCGCGAGGGCTTGCGCCGCGCGCTGGAACAAGATTACGCCATTACCATCGCCGAAGACGGCACCGCGGCGACGCGGCTGCTGGAAAGCGAGACTTTCGACATCGTGTTGACGGATCTGCGCATGCCGGACTTCGACGGACTGCAACTGGTGCAGCGCGCGCAGTCGGTCGCGCATCCGCCGATCTGCATCGTCATGACGGCCTACGGCACCGTCGAGAACGCCGTCGATGCGATGCGCCGCGGCGCGCATGATTATCTGACCAAGCCGATTGACCTCGACCGCTTGGAACTGGTGCTGGCGCGCGCGTTGAAGAGCCGCCGCCTGGAGGTGGAGAACGTCACGCTGCGCCAACAACTCGACAAGCGCTATGGCATGGAGAACATCATCGGCCAGTCCACGCCGATGGTCGAGGTGCTCGACACAATCCGGCAGGTCGCGCCGAGCCGTGCCACGGTGTTGATTCAAGGCGAAAGCGGCACCGGTAAAGAGCTGGTGGCGCGTGCAGTCCACCAACTCAGTCCCCGGCGGAACGGGCCGTTTATGGCCGTGCATTGTGCGGCTCTGTCGCAGAACCTGCTGGAGAGCGAGCTTTTTGGTCACGAGAAAGGCGCATTCACTGGCGCGTTGGAGCGGCGGATCGGCCGTTTCGAGGAAGCCGACGGCGGCACGATCTTCCTCGACGAGATCGGCGAGATTGACCCGTCCGTGCAGGTGAAGATCTTGCGCGTGCTGGGCGAGCGGCAATTTGAACGCGTCGGCGGCAACAAGACGCTGTCAGTGGACGTGCGTCTCGTGGCCGCCACCAACCGCAACCTGGAAGAACTGGTCAAGGCCGGAAAGTTCCGCGACGACCTTTTCTACCGTTTGCAGGTCGTCACGATCACCCTGCCGCCACTGCGCCAACGCGCCGAGGACGTAGTGTTGCTGGCAAATGCATTCCTGCGGGAGTATGCGCGCGAGAACAACAAGATCATCTCCGAGATCACGCCGCAAGCGATGAGCGCCATGCAGCTTTATCCCTGGCCTGGCAACGTCCGCGAGCTGCGCACCGCCATTGAGCGGGCAGTCGTGCTGGCTCGCGCTGACAAAATAGCCCTGCGCGACCTGCCGCCCGCCGTGAGCGCCATGGTGCAGACGGCACACGAGCAAGGCACCGTGCCCCCGGAACAACTGGCCAAGAGCAACCTGACGCTGGACGAAGTGGAACGCCTGATGATCATCAACGCCCTGAAAGCCACCGAGGGCAATCGCAGTGAATCCGCGCGCCGGCTCGGCATCAGCCGACGCACCTTGCATCGAAAACTGCACGACTATAAGCTGGAAGACCTGTGAGCAATCCGGAAGAAGAGAAACTGCGGCCCATACAGGCCGCGATTCAAGACACCGTTCATTCGTTGGACATTGGCATCGGCCAACGCGTCTTGCGCGGCGTGTTGCTGGTGGTCACGCTGGGCGTGCTGCTCTTGCTCTACGCTGGCAACCAGTTCTCCAGCCTGCGGTATCCAGAGGCCATGGATCAGGCCCAACTGGGCCGCAATCTGCTGCGCGGCGACGGCTACACAACTCAGTTCATCCGGCCGTTGAGCATGTGGCAGCTGATGAACTGCCCCCGCTGGCGCAACACGATGCTGGAGAAACATCCGGACCTGATGAATCCCCCGGCCTATCCGGTCTTGATCGGCACTCTGTTCTACATGGTGCAAAAAGGTGGTCTTTGGCCCGGCGATGAGCCGCCACCGTCATGGAAATGGGGCGAGCCGCAAACCATGCGTCAACGCATGTTTGAGCTGATGAGTTGGCCCTACTGGACGTGGACCCTGTCGGGAATCGCGCTTGCTTGGTTGCTGTTCTGGGTCCTGCCCAAGGCCTTGAGAATGAGACTCCGCAAGGGCGAACTGCCGTGGCACGCCGTTGGCATTTTGTTTTTCCTGACGCTGTTCGCCTTGTTCTGGGCGCCGACCACGTCGTTCACAGTTCCACCCGAGCAGGCGCCAACGGGCTTTGGGCCGGATCGGTGGATTGTTTACGGCCTCGGTATTCCGCTGACGTTGATCAATGGCTGGCTGACCTACTTCATTGCCCGCCGGCTGTTTGACCGTCGCGTCGGTGTCATGGCTGCCGCGCTGTTCGTTCTCTCGGAAGCCATCTGCCAATACGCCATCTCCGGCTTGAACGTCATGTTTGCCATGATGTGGCTCTGTCTGGCAACGTTCGCGCTGGTGGTTGCCAATGACCTGCTGACGCAGGAACGACGGCCCGTGATCGCCTTGCTGCTGACGCTGCTCTCTGGCGCGATCATCGGCGCAGCATTCCTGGTGAAGTATTCTGCCGGCTGGCTGCTCCTTCCCGCTTGCATCCTGGCTTGGCGAATGTGGGGTCTGGGACGTGGCGGCTGGGTCGCGCTCGCGATGGTCGCGATGTTCTTGTCGCTGGCGGGGCCGTGGATGGCACGTAACTATTGGAGGTGCAACAACCCGCTCGGTCTGGCCGACACCGGCATCTACGAGAAAGTCCCCTCTCTCCTGCGCGATAATCTTCAACGCTCCTTGGAGCCAAATTTCGCCGCAGCCACACTCCCGCTCATTCTCAACAAAGCCAGCCGCAACGCGCGGGAGATCTGGACCGATAACCCGTGGGCCACCGGTAGCGGCGTCATCCTTGCGTTCTTCGCGGCGTCGCTATTTTACCGATTCCGCCGCTCCTCCGTCCACCGATTCAAGTGGTTCACCGTCGGCG
>JBAZIR010000584.1:0-2752 GCA_041651735.1 Verrucomicrobiia bacterium
ACAAGTTTCGCGTAATGGTCGTTGAGCTGGTTTACTTTGGTCTGCTGGCTCAGGATGATCTCGGCCTTCGGGCGGACCTGGCGATAGAAGAATATCGCGTCCGCGTAAAGCTTCTGGTCATACCACATCTGCGCCGCACTGATGGCCGCCTCACTGGCCACCGCCATGTCAGCGCCGGGTCTCATGAGTTGGATGAACATGTCTTTGCATTGCTGCAACGTCTTGGCGCCTTCTTCTTTCTGGCCTTGTTTGATCTGCGACACGGCCTTTGCGCCTAGGATCTTGGCGCGAAGGAAGTGTGACGCCGGGATTTGCATGCTGTTGGGGAATTGCTGCTGGAAGGTATCCACGTCCTTCATAGCATCATCATGCAACCCGCGGAACATCTTGGCGGCGGCGCGACCGAACAGAGCTTCATCGCGCGCCTCGCTCTTGACGTAGGTCTTCAGGAAATCATCGAAGGTGGTGATCGACTTGTCGAGCGTGGTGTTCTTGACCTTCGGATCCTTTTCCATTTCCGCCTGGCGGCCGTAGGCCTGCGCCAGCATCAAGGTCGCCGCTTCACGGATCGCAGGGTTGGGGAACCGGGGATCCGAGAGCGGCAAGAGGATCTTGATCGCCTCGGCTTGATTGCCCTTCAGGAAATGCGCGTAGGCGAGCTTGTAGCGGGCTTCGTTGGCGCGCACCGAGGCGGTGCGCGTCGTGGCGAACTCCGCCATCACCTTGATGGCGGTGTCGAAGTCACCCTTGTTCAAGGCTTCTTCGCCACGACCGAAAAGCGCCTCGTCGGACTCCGCCGCCAGCGCGCCCGGTTGCAAACCGAGCAACGCCGCCAATAGCAAAGCCGACCACACGCCGCACCACATTCTCCGCGGTAACGGCCCCACGGCGAGGGAAGCTCGCTTCATAGAGTGCCTTTCGCTGATTATTTCTTTTCTGCCGCCGAGGCGTCTTTCTCCGCCAACGCGGCTTTTCGGCTCAATTTGACCCGGCCCTTCTCGTCCACACCGATGCACTTGACCCAAATCTCTTCGCCCATCTTGCAAACATCTTCCACCTGCCGGACGCGGAAATCGGCCAGTTCGGAAATATGGACCAAGCCATCCTTGCCGGGCAACACTTCGACAAACGCGCCGAATTCCTTGATCGTGACAACCTTGCCGCGATAAATCTTGCCAACCTCGATTTCCGCAGCCATGCCTTCGATGATTTCCTTGGCGCGCGCCATGCCGTCCGGATTCGTCGAGAAGACGAATACGCTGCCATCGTCCTCAATGTCAATCTTGCAACCGGTCTCCTCGGTGATCTTCTTGATCGTCTTGCCGCCGGGGCCGATGAGCAGGCCGATTTTGTCCGGTGGAATCCGCAGGGTTTCCATCCGCGGCGCGTATTTGCTCAACTCCGGCCGTGGCGCAGCAAGCGTCTTGGCCATGATTTCCAGAATCTGGAACCGAGCGGTCTTCGCCTGCGCGAACGCCTGCCGCGTCAGGTCAAGCGTCAGGCCCTGAATCTTCAGGTCCACCTGGAAACCGGTAATGCCCTGCTGCGTGCCGGCGACCTTGAAGTCCATGTCGCCGAAGTGGTCTTCCGATCCGAGGATGTCCGTGATCAACACGCCCTTCTGGCGGTTCTCAGGCTCCGTGATCAGGCCGATGGAAATGCCAGCGACGGGCGCCTTGATCGGCACACCCGCGTCCATCAGAGCCAAACAACCGGCGCAGACGGTTGCCATCGAGGTCGAGCCGTTCGAGGACATGATCTCGCTGGTGATGCGTGTCGTGTAGGGCCATTTGTCCGACGTCGGCAGCACCATCTCCAGCGAACGCTCCGCGAGCGCGCCGTGGCCGATCTCGCGACGGCCGGGGCCGGCAATACGGCCGGTCTCTCCGGTGGAGTATGGCGGGAAGTTGTAGTGAAGCATGAACCGCTTCTCCGGCGTGCCGCCGGTGTAGGAGTCCAGTTCCTGGATGTCCGCCAGCGAGCCGAGCGTGGCAATCGCCAGCGCCTGTGTCTCGCCGCGAGAGAACAGCGCCGAGCCGTGCGGACGCGGCAACACCGACACTTCGGCGTTGATCGGCCTCAACTGGTCGAGAGCGCGGCCGTCCGGGCGGCGGCTGTTGGCCAGAATATATTTGCGGATTTGCACATACTGGATCGCGTCAAAGGCCATCTTGACGATGCCTTCCTCGACCTTCGGGTCCTCGGCTTGCGCGGCCGCGAGCAGTTCCTGATAAACGACGCCAATCGCCGCGATGCGCGCCTGTTTGCCCTGCGTCGCCAGTGCGGCCAGAATCTTCGGCCCCGCCAGAGCATGCGCCTTGGCCTGGAGAGCCGCCGGCACTGTCCTGAGAGTCACCTGCCGCTTGGTAACGCCGATTTGTTGCGCGAGCTGCTTCTGCGCGATCACAATCTGCTTCACCAAACCCTGGGCGAAATCAACCGCCGCCATCACTTCGTCTTCCGACAGCTCCTGTGCGCAGCCTTCAATCATCACCATGTCGGTTTCGTTGCCAACATAGATGAGGTCGAGGTCGCTGTCGGGCATCTGCGAGTGCGTCGGGTTCGCGACGAACTGTTTGTTGATGCGGCCGACGCGAACAGCGCCGAGAGGGCCGTTCCACGGAATGTCGCTGAGCGTCAGCGCCGCGCTGGCGCCGTTGATGGCGAGGATGTCGGAGTCGTTCTCCAAATCCGCCGACAGAAGGATGGACATGACCTGCACTTCGCAGAAATAGCCTTCGGGGAAGAGCGG
>JBAZIR010000585.1:0-2730 GCA_041651735.1 Verrucomicrobiia bacterium
ATTTCATCGTGCGCGTCACCGACGTTTATCCCGACGGGCGCAGCATCCTCATCGTGGACTACGTGCGGCGCGCCCGCTATCGCGAGGGCTTCGAGAAGGAAGTGCTGATGCAGCCGGGGAAGATTTACCGCGTGGCGTTTGACGTCGGCTCTCTCAGTCAGGTCTTCAACGCAGGCCACCGCATTCGCGTGACCGTTGCGAGCACCGGTGCGCCATTCTACGAGCCTCAACCGCAAACCGGCGAACCCCTGACCATCGAGTTCCCCGCGAACGCCGTCACCTCAACCAACACGGTCTTCCACCAACGCAGCCACGCCTCGCGCGTGATTGCACCGGTGGTGAAGTAGAGAGACGCACACTTTGGAGATTAATCAGATGAAATCATGCTTGATGTTGCTGCTGTTGAGTACCGCGACTGCGACGGCCGGGCAGGTCGTGTCGCTGGAAAATGAGTTGATCCGCGTGGAATGGAACGCCGTACGCGGGACGTTGGTCTCGCTGAGGGACAAAGCCACGGGACGCGAGTGGCTCGAACCGGCCGTGGTGACGCCCGCCTATACGATCCAACTTGTTGATGAAAAGACGCCGGTTTCGTCGGCCAACGCTACGGCAATCAGTGCCCGACGACAGGAAGCCGCGGTGATCATCGAGGGCACCCATGACAAACCTGTCGATCTCAACGTGACATGCCGACTCTGGCTGGAGAAAGGTTCGACCCTTCTGTTGGGACGCATTGCCATCCGATCAAAGATTCCTTGCCGCATTGCGGAAGTCCGCTTTCCACTGGTGACGCTGCGATTGCCGTTTGGCAGTAACAATGAAGAAGACCGGGTCTTGTGGCCTGAGTGCGACGGGACGTTACTGAGCAATCCAAGCGTGAACCGACCCGACCGACAGTTCAGATATCCGGGCGTGGCCTCGATGCAGATGATGGCGGCATTCGATCCGGCCGCAGGATTATATCTGGCTGCGCGGGACCGTGAAGCGCACACGAAAACGTTTTGCACCCGCCGCAATGGCAAGGGCCTTGAGTTGAGCATCGCCCATCTGTTGCCGCAGTCACCCGTGAGCCAGTGGGAGCTTGCCTACGACGTGGCGTTGGCCGGACTGCGTCCGTCGGCCGGCATCAAGAAGATTACGTGGGAGGCGGCGGCCGATCTTTATCGCGAGTGGGCCGTTCGCCAGCCGTGGTGCCGGCAGACGATGGCGCAACGTGTGGCCTCGGGCGACATCCCGAAGTGGATCACCGAGCCGACGTTGGTTTTCACTTATTCGCTGCGTGGAGAGATGCAGGACGGGAAGCTGGGGGATCGCTTGCCGCTGGTGGTCAAGCAAACCGAGCGATGGCGCCAAGTGGTGGGCGCCCCGATCACGTCTCTAATCATGTCGTGGGAAAAGCTGGATACGTGGGTCACGCCCGACTATTTTCCGCCCTACGGCGGCGAGAGCAAGTTTACGGCGATGACGCGCGAACTCCACGCGCGCGGGCATCGCACAATGGTTTATCTGTCGGGCCTGCACTGGACGTTGCACAAGGACATGGCCGGCCCCAACCGTCCGCGGGTGCTCGTGGACCAGGAAGCCGAGTTCAACCGCCGTGGCCGCGCGTCAGCGATCAGCGACGCGAAAGGCGATGCCGTCATCAGCGGAAAGCCGGACAAAGGTGTTGGCCAGATCGCCACGATCTGCGCGAGCACGGCGTTGGCGCGCGAAATCCTGGCGGGCACGTCGCTGCGCTGCCAGCAATTGGGAATAGACTGCGTGCAGGTGGACCAGATCGTCGGCGGTGGGATGAAGGAGTGCCTCCACCCGCGACACGACCACTCGCCGGGTGGCGGCACGTGGTGCAGCCAGGCGTTGTATCGGTTGTTTGAAGACATTCGCAAGACAGGCAAAGCCCGCGATCCGAACTTCGCATTTTCCATCGAGGAGCCGGGCGAGTTCTACCTGCCATTGCTCGATACGTATCACGCGCGCGACCTGCATCAGGGACGCTGGCCGCGTTCGGGGGCGGGTGTGCTGGGCGTGCCGTTGTTCACGCACGTCTATCACGATTACGTCGCCGGCTATGGCAGCGAGGGTTGCTACGTCTCGGAGAAGCCCAACCGGCTCGCGCTCTATCAGATCGGCATGAACCTCACCTGCGGCAAAATGCCGTCGGTGGCCATCTGGGGCCGTTGGTGTGAGCCGGAAAAGGTGGACGCGCCGCAACGCCGATTGCTGAAGGCCCATCTGGATTTGTGGCGCGGGCCGGCCGGCGAGTTCCTCAACTTCGGCCAGCGCGTAGCGTCGCCAGAACTGGACGTGCCGCCGCTGGAGATGACGTTCACCGAGAAGGACGGCAAGACACGCCGCCCCCTATCCGTGCCATCCGTGCTGCATAGCACGTGGAAGCTCGCCGACGGCCGCGTTGGTACGTTTTTTGCCTGTGTTTACGACAAGCCGGTGGAGTTCATCTTTGGCAAGGAAAGAATCACCCTGCAACCGGGCGAAGCAGCGTTCCGAAAATGCGAGTGACAACGCAGCATCCAACAGCGACCCCATCGAGCGTCGCCGATGAGATCACGGCTCGTCTGCGCCGGATGGGCGATTCGGCGCGTGCGTGTGGCACGCAGCAATACTTCAAGAACGAGATCGTGGCTCTGGGCATCACCGCGCCAGTGCTTCGTCTCTTCATGCGTGAACGCATGAGTCAACTCCGCCGATCTTGGGACCTCTCCAAGGCAATTC
>JBAZIR010000586.1:0-2729 GCA_041651735.1 Verrucomicrobiia bacterium
GCCAACCTGCCGGCTGTCACCTGTGAGTTGATAACGAAGATCCTCGGCCATCGCCGTCTGGGACTGCCGCTCAATGCTCATGGACTTGATCAGCAGAGGCACGGCCTGATCATTCACGTCCACGGACCACCTCTCAATACCGCGAAGCTCGCGATAGGTGATCACGCCCATCACCAGCATGATCGCGATCAGCACGGAAAAGCCAAAGGCGATTTTGACCGATAAACGGATTTTCTTACTCATGGGCTTGTTCCTTTTCTTCCAGCACCTTCTCCACAAACATCCAGTCCCGGTTGTCCAACACTCTCTCCGCGTCCAACAAAAGAATCGAACGACCCTCGGCTTGCACGATGCCCGTGATGAACTCCGTGCTCACTCGCGCCCCAAACTCCGGCGGCGGTTTGATCTGTTCAGCGGGCACATCCACCACCTCCATCACATCATCCGCCACCACGCCGATGACCAACGGTCCCGTTTCCCTCTGCACCTGAAGCACAATCACGCACGTACGCTCCGTCACGGGAGACGGCGGCAACCGGAACCACCTTCCCGCGCAGATTCATGACGCCCAGAATGAAGTTCGGCACGCGCGGCACGCGCGTCAACTCCACCCACTGGACGATCTCCTCAATCTTGAGAACCGAAAAACCGTATTCTTCTCCGGCCAGCCGAAAAACCAGATGCTGTTCCGTTCGTTTCGACGAAGCTGGCACATTGGTTTCTACCATTGCCATAACATTCCTTTCATCGCGCACGCTCCCGCGCGATGCGAATCAATCCCGGCACATCCATAATCAGCCGCACCCGGCCATCGGCAAGAATACTGGCGCCGGAAATGCCGGTGACCCGTCCCAGACTCTCGCGCAGGCTTTTCACGACCACGCGTTGCTGGCCAATGGTCTCGTCCACCAACAGTCCCGCGCGACACCCAGCATCCTCCACCACCACAACAACGCCTTCGTCGGCCCGCTCCACCGCGCCGTTTATTGTAAACAAATCCGCCAGCCGGAAAAGCGGAATCGTCTCCTCACGCACGCTGACCTCGGTGCCGTTGTTCACCAAACGATGCTCATCCACCAAACCGGGCTGCAACAATTCCCGGATGCTCTCCACGGGCAGCACAAACTGCTCCGAGCCAACCCGCACCATCATGCCGTTGATCACCGACAGCGTCAGCGGAATCCTCAACGTCATCGTGGTGCTGACCCCTTCTACGCTCTGCACTTCCACGCGGCCCCGCAACCGTTCCAGGTTCTTCCTGACCACGTCCAGCCCCACGCCGCGCCCGGAAACCTCTGTGACGGTTTCGGCGGTCGAGAAACCCGGCTCAAAAATCAGGTCCACGACTTGCTCGTCGCGCAATTGTGAATGCCTCTTGACCAAGCCGCGCGCACGCGCCCTTTCCAGTATTTTCGCCCGCTGCAAACCGCGGCCGTCATCGCTGATTACAATCCAGACCTCGCCGGAACGCTGGAATGCCTCGATCCGAATGGTGCCGGTTTCCGGCTTCGCAAGTTGTTGCCTCTCCTCCCGCGACTCGATCCCGTGGTCAACCGCGTTGCGTACCAGGTGAACCAATGGGTCTACGATCAACTCGATGACGCGGCGGTCCGCCTCCGTCTCGGCGCCGATCAGTTGTAGTTTGATCGACTTGCCTGTTCTTTCGGACAAATCGCGCACGAGCCGGTGCAACCGTCGAAACGCCAGTTCCACGGGCACCATGCGCATGGACATGGACAGATTTTGCAGCCAGGAGGTAATCAAGTCGAGTTGATGGCACGCGCGTTCATACTGCTCTCCATCCACGCCCGGCCGGCGTTCGCTCAGGTGCATCACCACCGCCGAGGCGGCGATCAACTCGCTCGTCAGATCGTTTAGCTGATCCAGCCGCTCCACGTTGATGCGGATTCCGTCGCTCGCTTGTGCAGCTGGCTTGTGGGCATCCGCAACCGGAGGCGGTTCCGCAGGAGCTGGCTGCGCCGGCGCGGCTTCCTCGACAGACGCCGGGGATGGCGGCGTCTCGGCAGGGGAAGACCCGGCCCACGCATCCACCCGTTGGAGCCAACCCGCGTAATCCGGCACGGAAGGGTCTCCTCCCTTGCGAAGCGAAGCCACGCAACGGCGAAGCACGTCCACCGCCTTCAGAAACAGCCGCACGCTGTCCGGTCCCAACGCACTCTGACGGTCACGCGCATGGTGCAGCACGTCCTCCAGACGATGGCTGATGGTCTGCATCTGGCTGTAGCCCATCAAACCGCTGTTGCCCTTGAGCGTATGAAACTGCCGCAGCAAATCGTTGAGACGCGCCGGCTCCGCCTCCAGACCCAGCAAGTTTTGCTCGGCATGGTCCAGAATTTCCTCGGCATCCTGCGCAAAGATGTTGACCATGTCCACCGCCGGGGATGGCGAAAGGCTGCCAGCTGCGGATGTGGCAGGCTCGACCGAAACCGGCGCAGGCCCCTCGGCTAACAATTGTTCCACCTTCTCGGCGTCCGACATGCCGGGTGGCGTTTCGCGATGCCCGCTCGACACACGAGAGAAAGGCGCTGCTTCCCAAGCAAACCCCAAGGCCCGAGCTGCTTGGGCGAAATCGGCCAGTTCCGCCTCCATTGAAGGTTCCCGTTGCTGGGTCTCTACGCACTCCACAATCTGCCCGGCAAGATGGCATCCCTTCACCAATAGCTGTGCCTGGGCAGGCACCAAGACCGCCTCTGTCTTCGCCTCATCCT
>JBAZIR010000587.1:0-2722 GCA_041651735.1 Verrucomicrobiia bacterium
CGATTCCGAACCTGAGCCGCGCAACGGTCTCGATTATCAAATGCTCAAGCCGGCGGAGTTGGGCGCGATCGAGAAACTGGCGGTTCTCATCCTGAGCGACACCCATGGCGCAGCCACGCGTGAAGTGAACCCGCCAAGGGAGTGAACGCCCGAATGGGGTCAGTGAGGTCGAAGGCAAACTTAACGAGCACAAGGTCTGCCACAGGTGGAGCCTGTTAGCTGCTCATATGGTTCGGCGTCATTGGGCAATCTTGACACCATGTTTCTCAAGAGTGCTGCGGAATTCGGGATGAATCTTCTGTCCACACTTGATTGCTTTGTTGATGGATTGTTCCGCGTTCTTCCAATCTTGCTTGCACGCGTAGTAATTGGCGTAGCTTAGATGTGCTTCTCCGCACTTCGGATCCATTTCTATCGCCTTGTCAAGCATCTGCAAGGCTTCCGCGAACTGCTCCTTCTGCAAGAGCGCATATCCTAGATTTGCGTAAGTATAAACGTAGGTCTTATCACGCTTTAGAGACTCTCGATAATACTTAATGGCGTCGTCGAGCTTGCCTTGCGCGCTGTAAACGTAGGCGACGCCGTAGTAAGCGGGGGCGAAATCCTTGTCGTGGCGAATGGCCATGTTGAATCGCCGAAGCGCTGTGCCGTAGTCTCCTTGGTTGAAATACTTCCAACCGATTTCAACGGCGCCAGGAGCGTGTTGCTTCATTTCGGGGCCGGATAACACGTCCTCTTCGGCGTGAATGAGGAGCGTCAGAGAGAGAAAAATGAGAATGGCAACTGTGGAGCGCATGTGTTTGGGACTGACAATATCATTGAATGTCCGCTTCGCCTTCGCGGGACATAGTCCCCTTCGCGGCTTGCGGGGGCAAGTGGGAAAGCGACGATGCGTCGGTGGAAAACGTACGGCATGGCACACTGGACTCTAAACCGTTTCGCCCTGAACCGCGGCTCGTCCTCGGCTTTCTGCGACGAAGAGAGGGGGAGAATGGCTCCGAAGCCGCGCGCGAAAGGAAGGAGGGGCACGGAGGAAAACAGTCAGTGAACGGCGGGGTTTTGACACAGAGTTGCCGGTGGTATTGCGAAGCAGATATTGCCCCGGCAGGGACGGAGGCGTAGTCTCTGCCCCGCAATGGCTGACGACGCTGAAATGCATCTCGTTTTGCAAGGAGCCGGGAGAGGAACCTGCCCATGAAGATATACTCACTCTGTATGATGATGGCTGTAACGCTTTGCCTGTGCGGAACCGCGCGAGCCGCGGATGACGCCGCAGCGGCGAAAGAATTGAAGGCCGCAGAGGAGAAACGCACCGATGCCTATGCGGCGCAGCTTGAGGCTTACCTGCGCAAAATCCTGGTGGAGGACTATCCTGCGCGGGCGGCGAAGGCATGGCATCGTGATTACTCAAGCATCGAGGCGTTTCTGAAGAGCGTCGAGCCGAACCGCGAACGCTGGCGCAAGGTGATCAAGCCGCCGACGCTGGCCAAGACCGGCCAGTTGGAGCGTTCGAGTTACGAGCCGCTGGCGGATGTGAAGGCGCAATGGTGGCGTGTGCCGCTCGGCGAACTGGCGGCGGAGGGCATCTTCGCGGCGCCGGCGGGCGTGAGCGCGGGCCAGCGCGTGCCGGTGGTGATCGTCCAGCACGGCATCGGCAGTTTCCCGGAGCGGACCTTCGGTCTCAACGACGACGGCGGCGCCTATCACGCCTACGCCCGCGAGTTGTTGAAAGCGGGCTTCGCGGTGATCGTGCCGATGAACCTGCGTTCGGTCGAGCGCCGGAACCGCATCGAGCGGCTTTGCCGGCTGGCGGACCTGAGCCTGCCGGGCATCGAACTGGCGCGAATGCAGCGGTTGTTGGACGAGGTGCTACAGGAGCCGCGGGTGGACGCGGAACGAGTAGGCATGTGGGGTCTTTCGCTGGGCGGGCTGGCGACGATGTTCTGGATGCCGTTGGAGCCGCGAATCAAAGCGGGCGTCTGTGCTGGTTGGTTCAATCATCGCCGCAACAAGATGGTCATTCCCGACAAGCGCTACAGTTGCTTCCTTGAAACGAAGGAGGAGCATGCGTTCTTCAACGGCTGGTTGATCGAGTCCAGCGATTCGGATGTGGTGAGCCTCGTCTGTCCGCGGCCGTTCCAGGTGCAGACCGGGAAGGCGGACCGCATCGCGCATTGGCCGATGGTGCAGGAGGAGTTCGGCATCGCGCGGCAGCCTTACGACAAACTTGGAATCGGCGACCGGATCGAGATGGACTTGCGTGATTGCGGGCACGAGACGCATATTGAAAGCGGTCTGCGATTCTTGACAAAGTGGTTGAAGAAATGAGCGGCTGGACAAAGGCGAACGGCAGTTTTTCAGGCGGTGGCACGCGGCGCGACTTTCTGCGAAGCGTAACCGGTGCCGCAGTGGCGGCAGGCTTCCCTTGTCTGATTCCATCGTCGGCGTTGGGCCGGGATGGCGCGGTGGCGCCGAGCAACCGCATTGCGATTGGCCTGATCGGAACCGGCAACATCAACACGCGCCACCGCGAGGCTTTTCTGGCTGAGAAAGACGCGCGGATCGTCGCCGTGTGCGATCCGATCGCGGCGCGGCGGGAAGCCTATTGCCGCCGCATCAATCAAGTCCCCACGCACAGCGGTTGCACGGCCTGTTGCGACTTTCGCGAGTTGCAGGCGCGTGATGATATTGACGCTGTTTGCATCGGGACGCCGGACCATTG
>JBAZIR010000588.1:0-2720 GCA_041651735.1 Verrucomicrobiia bacterium
GGGGCCTTTCAAGTCGAAGACACCGGTCGTGTGATCAAAGGCTCACGGTTGGACATCTGGATGCCGACTCACGACGAGGCGAAGGAGTTTGGCTGCCAGAGACTTTGGGTGGCAAGGAACAATCAATAAGATGTGAGCAGAGCAGGATGCCCGCAGATTGTGCGGCTCGATGCCCGAAGGGCTTCGTTTACCTTTGGCACGGCTTCGATTAGACTGTGGGCATTGTGCGCGTGTTTTTGCATCCAATCCAATGCCTGCTGGCAACGGTCGCCGTGACGGCACTGGCGGCGGAACATGCGCCAAAGTCTGCGCCCGGCAAGCCTGCGGCTGTGGAGGAACGGGCAACCAGGGCTTCAACACAAACATTCTTGTTGAAAACCGATCCAGACCTTGACGCGTTGATGGCACAGGGCAATCAGTTTGCCGCAACGGGTCAGCACAGCGCGGCGATTGAGGTTTTTCAGGGTTTGATCGAGAAGGCCGAAGACCGCGTCGTGGCTGCGACAACCGAAGGCGGGGCGGACGAGTCAACGCGTTTGTTCCTGCCGGCGACCGACGCGGCACGGCGGGCATTGCTGGCGGGGTCGAAGGGACTGCGCGCGGAATATGCGGCACGGTTTGAGGGACAGGCGGCGGCCGAAGTGGAAGCGGCGCTCGCCGCCAATGACACAACGAGCCTGGTGCGAATTGCCGGAAGATTTCCAGCTACGGTTGCTGCGCAACGCGCCCGGTGGTGGTGCGGTGTATTGTTGGCGGACGCGGGCGATTTTGCGTCCGCATCGGCTGCGTGGCGCGAGTTTCTTGCGCTCCAGCCTGTAATGGGTGATGCCGGCGCGGATCTGCCGTTGATGCTGTCGCAGCAGACGCTGGCGCTGGCTCGATGCAATCAACTGGCCGCGGCGCGCAGGATACTGACCCGGCTGGAAAAGGAATTCCCAACAGCGCGTCGAATCATCGGCGGCTCGGAGCAGGGTGTGCTCGAATTCACGCGGCGCGCACTGGTGGCGTTGGTGACGGCGTCGGACGATGCGGCGTTGCCAAAAGCTTTCGCACCGACACCGCAGTGGCGGGTACAGACCGATGACGAAATGGCGCCGTTTGCACGCGTCAGCGATGGTCGCGTGTTCGTGCGGACACTGAAGAGCATTGCCTGCCTGGAGAACGGAACCGGCAAACGCCTGTGGGAAATGCCGGCGCCAATGCAAGAATCAGCCGGGTCGTCGTCGCGCGTTCATATCGGGGTCAGGGCATCAGAGCGCGAGGTGGTGGGACAGCAGCGATTTGTGGTCGCTGCGACGCCTGAGATGGTTTGCTTCGTGGAAAACTCGCCGCCTGGCGCGGCCAACATCGAAAAGAGGGGGTTGGTTGTTCTTGGGGGGCCGGTTCGCGTCCTGCCTGACGCGAACAGGTTTGCCGGCAGCAGCCGGCTCACGGCCCGCGACGCACGCAGCGGCAGATTGCGGTGGCGGGTTGGGCAGGGCGAGGGGCGGGACGAGTTCACGCGGGTCGCGCGTTGGATCAGTCCGCCGACGATCGTGGGTGATCGAGTGTTTGTGATTGCGCTGCATATCCAATCGTATCACCTCGTGTGCCTTGACGTGGCTGACGGGAGAAAGCTGTGGCACCGGCTGATTTCACATCGGCTGGAGGGGAACTTGAGTTGGCAAGGTGGGGTGGAGATGACGAGTGCGAGCGCACTGAGGGTGACGGCGGGACGTGTTTTGTGTCTGACGAACGGAGGCGTGTTCGCGTGCTTCGACCAACTCACGGGCGAACCCTGCTGGTTCTGTCAATACACCGCACTCGTGATTTCAGGAGTCAACGTCATGCCACCAGCGCGGCTGGGACCCGTGAATCCGATTCTGACTCACGAACGAATTGCGATCATCTTGCCTGCCGACACGGACCAGGTGATGGCTTTCGACATCGTCACCGGACGCTTGCTATGGCGGCAAGCGCGCGAGCAACAGCGGTTTCTGGTGGGCATCGCGGGAGAGGAGGCGAATGCCATATCGCTCGTGGTGCTTGGCGGCAGCAGTGCTGCCGCGCGGACGCTGGAGGACGGCAGTCCGGTATGGCACAAGTTGATGGACGCGAATGCGGGCCGTCCGGTGTTGTGTCACGGAAGGCTTTACACACTTACGAGAGGCCGCGGCGTGGTGCAACTCGACGCGCAAAGCGGGCGGGAGGTTTGCACATCACTGATTTCCGCGGGTGAATTACGTCACCTCGACGACGGGGGCGCGTCGCTGATGGCGATGGGCAACCGTTCAGCGGCGATGCTGCGGAGCTTTGACGATGCGATCGCGGAAATATCACGTCGCGTGGAGTCGGCGCCAGAGGATCCGCGCCGGTGGCGGGAACGCGGCGAGTTGAATCTGCGGTCGGAGCGAGTGCCAGAGGCGATTGAGGATCTGACCAGGGCGCGCGCGCTGCAACAAAAGACGAACGCCGATCACGCGGAAACCGATGTGCTGTTATTCCGGTGTAATATGGAAATGGCGATGCGCGATCCCGGCAGGTCACTGGCGTGGTTGGATCGCGCGGCAAAGTACGCGACCACGACGGCTGCGCGGAGCGAGCGTTTACTGCGGATTGCGGACGCCTATGAGGCGCAAGCGAACAAGAGGATGGCGCGCGAGGCGCTTCAGCAGATTCTGGATCATGAGACGGGTGTGTGGCTGGAGGTGCTGGGGACCACCGAGGTGGCTGGCGGACGT
>JBAZIR010000589.1:0-2719 GCA_041651735.1 Verrucomicrobiia bacterium
CTTGCCACAGACGGCTGTGAAAACCGCGATTCGTGATGAGTGATTGGTGACCCGTCGGGAGCCGGCACCGGATCATAGCCGTGGCCGCCCCATGGATGGCAGCGTGCCAGCCTCTGGACCGCAAGCCACAGCCCGCGCCATGCGCCGTGCGTCCGCACTGCATCCATGGCGTATTGCGAGCAGGTGGGCGTGAAACGGCAGCCCGACCCCGCCGGCAGCAGAGCATGCAACGCCGGCGAAATGACAAGCTGGTAAGCCCGCAACAGTTTGATCAAAAACCAACTCATTTTCAGCTATGCGCTATCGCGCATGTGTCACCCATTATATTTCTCTTAGCGCGCCAGCCGCCTTCAGCAACCGCAACAACTCATCCTGCACGTCCTGCATCACGCAGCCGACCATTCCACGCCGCACCACCACGACCACATCGCAGGGATCCACAAGCTGTTCCTGAATCAGCCGCCAGGCTTCCCGCACGATGCGGCGGGCGCGGTTCCGCACGACGGCGCAGCCGAGTTTGCGGCTGGTGACCACGCCGAGCCGGCGGCCCAACAGGTCCTCCGCCCGCAGCACGTTCAGCAACATCAAGCGGCCTGTCAGCTTGCGCCCTTCTGCGCGCGCGCGCCGGAAGTCCGTGCCGTGCTGCAGCCGCTCCCGCTTGCGGAGCGTGCGTTTCACGCGGCTCAGACTTGCGTCAGGCGTTTACGGCCCTTGCGGCGCCGGCGGTTCAAGGTCGCGCGACCGGCCTTGGTGCGCGTCTTGGCCAGAAAGCCGTGCTTGCGCACGCGCCGGAGGCGATGAGGTTGAAAGGTTCGTTTCATAAGCAAACTCCAACGTTTCCGATAAAAGCCCGCGCATCATACCGGCACTTCCCGCCTTGTCAAGTTGGCTCAAAGCCGGCGGAGAGTGCTGGCGTTTGGAGGTATCTTGGCTAATATCAGCGGGTTTTGATAGCTTGGACTGTGAACGTGGAACCTAAATTCAGATTTTGTGTCATCGCCGACTGTCATTTCAGCGCAAAAACAGCGTTGGCCGACCGCGTGCTGATTGACGATATCAACAAACTGGGAGCCGACTACACGATGGTGCTCGGCGACGTCAGCGGCCAACCGGGCGCGGGCGGGCCGGAAATGACGCACCGTGCCGTGGCACTGCTGAACGGCTTGGAAATGCCGTGGCGCAACCTCATCGGCAACCACGACATCGAATTCGAGCCGATCGAGACCGACCGCGAGAACATTGTTATGTGGCTGCGCACCCACGGCTACCGGCTGCCATGGCATCGCGAGGATCGTGGCCCGCTGACGTTCCTGTTCCTGAGCAATGAGCGATTCCGCGAGCACACCCTCCAGCCGCACGAGGTGTACCTCACGCAGCGGCAGCTCGCCTGGGCTGACGATGAACTTAAGCGCTGCGACGGCCGTCCCGTCGTCGTCGCCTGTCACGCCCCCGTGCTCGGTTCCAACCTCGTCGTCCACCCCGAACTGCACGTCCGCGCCGGCAACGCTTACATCAACCAGAATCACGCCCCTGGCCAGATGATGGACCTGTGCTGCCGCCACAAGCACATCCTCTTTTGGTTCAGCGGCCACAGCCACCTCAGCCAGGCCCATCCCAACGCCATCATTAATACTCTCGGCATCCACTTCGTCCACACCGGCACCACCAGCGCCGATTGGGCCCGGGAGATCAAACGCCACAGCCGCGTCGTGGACGTCGAGCCCGAGCGCGTCGTCATTCACACGTTCGACCACGACAAACGCGCCATCGACAACTCACTCGACGTCGTCATCCCCCACAGCTTGGAACACCTGCTCGCCGCCCGGCAAACGCGGCTGAAATAAGGCAGCAAACCCAACGCCCGGAGGTTCTTCATCCAACGACAACACCCCTTGAACGTGATCGAATGACACTGGCCACTCCACTCCCGGTTGCGCCGTGTGTTTGAACCCTGAATTCCACTCTTCACTCTTCACCGTCCACTCGCTAAAGTCTGCTCGATGCTTCTCTTGCTCCAAGTGTTGTTCGCTGTCGGATTCCTGCTGTCGTCGCCATTCTACCTGCTGAAGATGCTTCGGCGCGGCAACTTTGCCCGCGGCTTCTGGCAGCGGTTTGCCATCTACTCCACCGAGGTCCGGCAGGAAGCCGGCAACGGCGGCTTTGTGTGGATTCAGGCGGTGAGCGTCGGCGAAACGCGCGTGGCGCTGTTGCTCATTGAGCGAATGCGCCGGCGCTGGCCGGACCTGCGCATCGCGCTGAGCACGACGACATCGACGGGCCAGACGCTCGCTCGCAAACAGGCGCCGCCCGGCGTGCTGGTGATTTATTTCCCTCTCGATTTCCTGCCCTGCATGAACCGCGCGATGGATTTGCTTCGGCCCCGGCTGGTGATCGTGGTGGAAACCGAAGTCTGGCCGACGCTGGTGTTGCAGTCTGCACGGCGCGGCGTGCCGGTGGCGATGGTCAACGGCCGGATGTCGGAGAAATCGTTCCGCGGCTATCGTTGTATCGGCGGTCTTTCGCGGCGCGTGTTCGGCGCGTTCGACCTGGTCTGTGCGCAAGGCGCGCGCGACGCCGGACGGTTCCGCAAGCTTGGCGCGCGGGACATGGCACTGTGCACGACGGGCAGCCTGAAGTTCGACGAAGCGCAGGTGCCGTCACCGGTGAGCGCGCAGGCCAGGGCGTTTCTCCGCGCCTGCGGTGTCGGCGACGACCGGCC
>JBAZIR010000590.1:0-2717 GCA_041651735.1 Verrucomicrobiia bacterium
TGCCGGCCAGGTGACTCGGTCTTTCAGCCATCACCGCTTTCCATACTTCCACAGTACTTCTGTCTCGACCTGCCGTGCTGTCTTCCAACCAAGTTGGGACAACCCGATGAGTCCTAACCAAGAAGCAGAACACCTTCCGGCGGCCGGCGAAGCGTTGGGTCTGAATCGCCTGACAGGCACATCAGTGGTTGAGTTGAAACCTGTCTTTGGAGAGAATGACCCATATTGGACATCCAACCATGAAACGATTCGCTCTTGCCTTCATTGCCGTTGGCCTGATAACTGCCAGTCTTGCTCAAGGTCAACAGATCATCGTCACGCCCGAAACGACCGACGAGGTTCTAGCCAATCCAGGCATGGGATGGGAGACGTTCCACCGCACCAGCAAGCAGGATAAGAGTTTGCCGCCGTGGATTCCCTCGACCGTTCACTATGCACGCTGGGGTTGGGGCGAACTGGAGCCTCAGCCGGGAAAGATCAATCACACGTTCCTGGACAAGGTCCTGAGCGAAACCCGCAGCGCTGGGCAGAAACTGGCCTTCAGGGTGATGTGCTGTTCAACAAGCAAAGGCCTTCCATACCATCCCAAATGGCTCAAGGACGTTGGCGGCAAAGAGATCATAGCTGACTATGAGAGACACGGCCCTCTCCCTATTCCCGACATGGACGATCCCATTGTATTGAAGACGCATCTGGATTTCATCAGACGGTTGGGCGAACGCTACGACGGCCATCCCGATATCGATCACGTGGATCTCGGCTCCGTGGGTTGGTGGGGTGAATGGCACTTGAGCGGCACAAAAACGTGCAAAGTGCCGACGTTGGAGAATCGAATGAAGGTTGTTGATGCATACCTTGCTGCTTTCAAGAAGTCACCGCTGCTCATGCTGATCGGTGGCAAGGAATGTCTGGCCTACGCCGCACATCGCGACGCGGGATGGCGGGCTGATTGTTTGGGCGACATGGGCGGATTTTCCAGAGGTTGGAATCACATGCGAAAGGGCTATCCCGTCTGGATCGCAGAATCAGGCATTCAAGACGCATGGAAGACGGCACCCGTCGCCTGGGAAACCTGCTGGGATATGAGGAAATGGATCAATGAGCGATGGTCCCTGCGATTCATCTTCAACTATGCCCTGGCTTGCCACGCTTCCTACATCAACAACAAATCGGCTCCGTTATCCGCAGACGAGAGTGTGCGGCCGGAGGTTGAAAGGTTCCTGCGACGGCTTGGGTATCGGCTCGTTCTGACTGAGCTCAAGCATCCTGCCAAGGCTCAAGCGGGAGCGAAGCTGGAACTGGAAATGAAATGGCAGAACACCGGCTCTGCACCTTGTTACAGGCCGTATCGGCTGGCCTATCGTTTGAGCCATGAGAGTGGGTACAACAAAGCATTTGTGAGCACCGTCACAGTCAACCGTTGGATGCCAGGCTCGGTCGAGATGTTCACCGAGGAGTTCTTCAAGGAGCCGAAGGACTTGCCACCGGGTGAGGTTAACCATGTAAAGGACACCATCCTCCTGCCGAAGGACTTGGGGGCGGGAACGTACAGTTTGTCCATCGGAATAGTGGATCCTTCGACAGGATTGCCGGTCGTCAGGATGGGAATCAAAGGGAGAGCGAACGATGGGTGGTATTCGCTCAGCAAGGTTGCTGTAGCGAAGTGATCTCCACACCCAACTTCGGGTCCACGGCGCCATAGCCGCTCACAGTTGCCGAGAGAACCATCCTGGTGAACCGGGCCAGACTCAAAGAACAGAAGTCATTGTCCCGCAAATCGAAACTCGACATAACGCCAAACACGTGGTAGATACTTCCGTAACCGAGAGCAGCTAAGTACTCGTGCGTATTATGAACCTAACGACCCTTACATCCAAAGACTTCGCGACCATTGCCAATCTTCTGAAGGCTAAAGAAGAGCTTCAGGCCAAAGTGGGCCAGATAGATGCACAGCTTTCAGCCTTTGAATCCGGCAAGCCAGCAGCCGCGGTTGGCAAACGAACCATGAGTCCCGCAGCCAGGGCCAGGATTGCAGCAGCTCAAAGGAAACGCTGGGCAAAGATCAAGGGCCAGAAGACAGTCAAGCCGGTTGCCCGGAAGTGGAAGATGTCCGCCGCAGGGCGCGCTGCCGTTGCTGCCGCTGCCAGAGCTCGCTGGGCAAAGGTTAAGGCGGAGAAGGCGAAAGGAAAATAGCCGGGGCTGCCTCCGGGGTGGCTTGCAGGCCACGTCTTAATCGTGCTGCCAGAGGATAGACTCCAATTATGGGGCGAGGGAAGGCAGCCACGACGTTCCGCCGCTGGTGGAAAACCCTGTCCTAATTGCGGCGCCCAAGTCGCGAATGATGCCGTGATTTGCATCAGTTGCGGATGGGATGCACGGACAAACAAGAAGGTCAGGACGAAGACCAGCCGGCGGGGCGTTCCCTGGGTAATCTGGCGGGGCGTTGTGTGGGTCGTCCTGCTCGGCTCACTCGCATGGGCAGGGTCACGTTGGCAGCAAGAAATCACACAAATTGTTGAAGTCTTGGCTGCACTCCAGTCGATGAAGAACGGTTCGGATACAACGCGCCCTCTTCCTCAAAACGCGTTGTCGTCACAGACAGCTACATCGACAAATCAACGAGCGCAGCCCGCTAAACAACAGCCAGGGTCAAGCACTTCGACCGCCATCACCGTTCAACAAACCGCACAAGCCATTCCACCTGTTCCGACTACGAA
>JBAZIR010000591.1:0-2715 GCA_041651735.1 Verrucomicrobiia bacterium
TTCCGTCGAGAGTTGCCGGCCTTTCACATCGGCCAACCAACTGTCGCGGAACCGCTCGTGACCGCCGTCGGAGGTGTCGCGCTGCGAATCATAATAGACAAGCACCTTGCAGCCTGGCGACGCCTCGCGAATTTTCGCGGCGGCCTCGCGCAGCCGGCGGCGGAAGTCGGCCCAGTAAGGGTCCATCACGCCCGTGCCGAAGCCGATCTTCTTGCGGTCGTGTTTTGGGTCCACCCAGCCGCCGCAATAGCACGCGTAACGAATGCCGAGCCGCTGGAACTGTCGCCGGATTTCCTCCACCGGCGTCGCCAGGATCGTGTCTGGACTGAAAAACGTCCACGGTCCCTCGACGGTGTAGTTTGCGCCCCAGTCGGCGCGCACCAAATTGATAAAATCAAAGTAGTCGGCTGACGCGACGGGATAGACCGACCAGCGCAGCGTGTAAGAGCCGCCCTTGGGCAGACAGAGCATCTCGGTTCGCAGTCCGGCGACGGCAGCCTCGTTGTCGTAGAACAACGTCGCCTGGTTGCGGAACACGTCGTCCTCGACGATCATGCCGAGACCAAGGCCCGGTCTCGGCAGCGCGACATAAACGCTGGGATTGCCGTTGGAGTGATACTCGTTGAGGGCGGGGTCAGGGTTGCCTGCGAGCCGGATGCTGGCGGCCTTGCCCTTGAGCGAAACCTCGTGCCGGACGAGGAGACCGAGTTTCCGGTCGCGATGGAGGTTGGTGATCTCGTCGGCTACCTCGACGCGACGCGGCATGAACCGCACCGTGCGACGCAACCGGTAGTCTGAGCCTTCGGCGACAGCGCGGTTGCCGCCGGCGCGCACCGTCCACTCTTTCTGGCCCGTCCCGTCGGGTTTCGCTGCCGCCACGAGACGATTCAACCCCGCGTTCGGATAGGAAATCGCCGTCGCAAACTCGAACCGCTGTTGGCCGGCGCTGATCACAAATCCACAGCCGGGCAACAGCCGGCCCTTGTATGCCACCGGTCCGGCGCCCGGAGTGCCGCGATTGATCGCATCCCGGTCGGCTGCGTCTTCCGCCATCGTTGGGCTGGCGCCGGGCCTTGTGCGAATGACCAGGCTCTTGATGACGAGGTCGCCCTTCGTGTGCGCGGCGGTCGCCTGCGAGCCGTTGGCCATGTTGGTAATCTCCAGCCGGTTCTCCGACATCGGGTTGGTCAGGTCGGTCACGTCCAGCACAAGCTGATAAGGATTGCCCGTGTAGAACTTCTGCTTCAGCGCCCCTTCAAAATCCGGCGCGTAGAGGACGCGCCACGAACCACTCCCAAACCAGGAGTATGGCAGATTCGCCCCGACGGGAGAGACGATCGGCTTGTTCACGAGCCGGCTGACCGCGCGTGTCTTGGCGGCGTTCACGACGCGGCCGTTCAGCGTGAGCTTGATGAAATACGACGACCCGCCGAAACCCCTGGCGTCGAGCCGCGACGACACATCGAGCAACACGGTCGTGTCCTTCTGCGGCAACGTGCCGAACTCAAACGACCGCGTCTGGCCGAGCGGGATGTGCGCCTCCTCACGGACGACGGCGATTTCGCTGGCGACAGTCCGTGTGATCAGAAACGGCAGCAGGAGAAGGGAAAGACTGTTCTTCATAGTGGAATGATGCGGACGGTGCTTCACGACGTGAAGCTTATTTGCGGATACGCAGCACGCGGAATTCGCTGAAGCGCGGCCAGTGCTCGGCGTCGGGCGGCCCTTGATAGCAATGGAGGCTGATCTTCGCCTGACCGTTCGGCGGCACCGGCAGTTCACCCGCTCCGGCATCGAGCCATGCATTCGTTCCCGTGACACGATACTGGCCGCGAATTTGGTTGCCTGCCACCCGGAGACGCACGCGCACCGCCGTCGCCGCGATGGGAATCTTCGCCAGCGTGCGCGTCTTGTCGGCCTCTTCGCGGCCCATGACGATGCAGACCTCGCCGTTGACCAATTCCAGTCCGAGCTTCACCATGTAGCTGTCGTCGTAATACCACGCAAGGTTGGCCTGCTCGTATTGGTGCGTGGGACGGTTAGCGATGCTGACGGAAACTTCCACCTCGCCTTGCGCCGTGTCAGGGGCCTGTCGGACGAGCACGTTCTTCACGTTGTTGGCGCGACCCCAGAGGTTGCCCGGCAGCACGCGGATTTCGAGCGTCTTGTCCGCGATGCGCCACCCTGCCTTCTCCTCGCGCACCCAGCTCCATCCGTCGCCGAGCTTGCCGGTGAAGTCGTCCTGGAACAACACCTCGTCCGCCGCGCAGAACGACGCGAGCAGAAACGAGAAGCCAGTGAGCACACTGCGAATGAGTTTCATCTGAAGTCCACGGTCGGATCCTCACCGGGCCGGAGGGTGATCTCGCGCGAGCCGAATTCTGTTTGGTCACCGCGCGCGGTGATGGTGTAGGTGCCGGCGAGGATTTGGAAGCGCGCGGGGTTGTCCACCAGCGCCGTGACGAACCTGCCGTTTCGCTGAAGCTCAATGCGCGGAAACCTGCCGCTGCCGGGCTGGTAGGGTGGGATGCTGACCACCACCGTCAGCACGGCGCACGGCACTTCCACGGTCTGGCGCGTGGTTTCTCCAGCGCGAATCGCGAGACTGGGAATGACGTAGTTCTGCGTGGTTGGAAACTGCACTTCGACGGAGTAGCTGCCTTCCGGCGCTTGGAACTTCGCGGGCAATTCCGTGACCGAACTGACCAACTGCGA
>JBAZIR010000592.1:0-2713 GCA_041651735.1 Verrucomicrobiia bacterium
GAAATCGCCGTTCCGAGAATCCAAAATCCAAAATCTAAAATCCAAAATGCCGTTGATCCCATCGCTCACATCCTCGCGGCTTGCGAACGCGCCAACATGCTCATCACGAAGGCCTTTGCTGCGGTGCCGGTGGAGGAACGATTGCGCGCAGCGGCATTCTACGCGGTCGAGGAGCTTCATCAGTCGCCCGAATTGCTGAAGAAAGTCGGCGCTGATAAACTCGACTACGAGGCCGCGTATCTGGCGATGCTCGCGCCGCACCGGAAGATTGACTATGCCGCGCTGGCCGAGGCATTCCAGATTCTTTGCGCGGCGATTGACGAAGCCCTGCCTGCGCTGAAGGCGCGTTCGCCCGCTCCGATGACGCGCGACACGCCGCTTGGCAAGGTGATCGTCGGTACGACCGGCAACGACGTTTATCGCGACGACGCGCCGCTGATCATTGATCCGGGCGGCGACGATGTTTACCTCAACTCCGATGGCGGTGCTGACGGGCTTGCGGGGCGGCCGGTTTCCATCGTGATTGATCTTGGTGGCAACGACCGCCATGAAGGGCGGCGGGGTTTCTCGCAAGGCTGTGGCTTCTGGGGTGTGGGCATTCTGGTGGACTGCGATGGCGACGATACCTACGTCGCGCAGAACTGCTCGCAAGGCGCGGCGTTGTTCGGTTGCGGGTTGCTTGCCGATTTCGGCGGCCACGACCGCTACAAAGCCGACACAATGGCCCAGGGTGCGGCGACGTTTGGCTTGGCGGCGCTGTGGGACCGTGGTGGCGACGATGACTATCGCGCGGCGCAGTTCGCCCAAGCGGTCGCGGGCATCGGCGGCTGCGGCGTATTGCTCGAAGGCGAGGGAAACGACACGTTCTACGTCGGCGGCAAATATGGCGACAACGAACGTTACAGCGCGCATTTCCTCTCGCTCGGCCAGGGCTTTGCCATCGGCGCGCGGCCGTTCGCGGCGGGCGGCGTGGCGATTCTTTGCGACCTCGCCGGCAACGACAGCTACTACGCCGACATCTATGGGCAGGGCGTCAGCTACTGGTATTCGCTTGGCATGTTGCTCGACCTGGGCGGCAACGACACCTATCGCATTTACCACTACGGCCAGGGCGCGGGCATCCACCTCAGTCCTGCCATCCTCGCGGACTGGTCCGGTGACGATAACTACACGTCGCATGGCCTTTGCCAGGGCAGCGCGCATGATTTCGGTGTTGGCGTCCTGGTGGACAAGGCTGGCAACGATCACTACACCGCCGACGAGATTGCGCAGGGCAGTTCGGTTTATAACGCCACTGGCATCTTCGTGGATTCCGCTGGCGACGACCTCTACGCAGGGCGCGACGCAAAACAATGCCAGGCCGCAGGCCACGACGGTGTCCGCCGCGAATACGGCGCGGTTGGATTGTTCTGCGATCTCGGTGGCCGCGACGCGTATGTCGGCGGCGGGCGCGACGAGTTCATCTGGCTGAAACCTCTCTATGGCGCTGGCGTGGACACGGAGATCACAAACGCTGTATGGGCCGTGAATCCAAAATCCAAAATCCAAAATCCGCAATTGGAGATGCCCGAGGCGCTGGAGCCTCGCTACGGTCCGGCGCCTTGGCGCGCACCGCGCGACCCTGTCGAACGCGAACTGGCTGCGCTTTACGAAAAGACGGTTAGCTATGGCGACAGCGGCGAGAAACTGGCGCAGAAACAAAAAGCCGTTCAGGAGATACGCAAACGCGGTATCGCGGCGCTGCCTTACCTGATCCGTCAACTCGACCGGCGCGAGCCCATGGCGAGGCAGCGCATCGAGGATTGGATATGCGACTGGGAGGCGGCCAGCATTCCGGCATTGCTGGATGGGTTGGCGGCAGACGATCCCGATATCCGGCGCAACTGCATTTTCTTCCTGCGTCAATGGCCCGACGAGCGTGTGGCGCCGGCGGTGATGAAATACCTCGACGTCGAGCGGCTCCAGCCCACGTGCCTGCACACGCTCGGCAAGCAAAAGGCCAAAGCTGCGCTGGGTGACGCGATGCGCCTGCTTGGTTCACCGAAGGAACTGGTGCGCATGCGCGCCGCGCAGGCATTGGGGCGCATTGGCTCGTCGGAAGCCGTTCCAAAACTCATCGGTGCCTTGGACGATCCGCTCTGGGACGTGCGCCGTCAGGCGGAAGACGCTCTGGTCGCGATTGGTCAGCCGAGCGTGCAGCCGCTGCTGGAGTCCGCCTCTCTCGCAATCCAAAATCCAAAATCTAAAATCCAAAATCTTTCCCTCCTTCACGCCGTCGAAACCCTCGGCAGGTTGCGCGCGCAACTGCCTGCCGGACTGCTGGCGAGCGACGACTGGGCTGTGCGTGGCTTTGCGGCGGCAACGCTGACGGACGCTGGGAAGTTGCGGGCAATGCGAAAGACCGAGAAGAACCCGTTTGTATTGTCGCGAATTGACGAGACGCTGGAGAAACTGGACAAGGAGTCCCATGAAGATCGTTTACGCCGTTGATGTTCACGAGAACTACGCCGCCGTCGCGCATGCGGTGAATGCCGCCGGCATCCCCGACCTGCTGATCATCGGTGGCGATATCACGACCGCAGGCACGGCGGACGAAGCTGCGCAGGCGGTCGAAGGATGGCGCTCTCTGGCGACGCGGCTGCTGGCGGTGGCGGGCAACATGGATTCGGCAGCGATTGATGCGAAGCTGGCGTCACTGGGCGTTGCGCTCGAC
>JBAZIR010000593.1:0-2708 GCA_041651735.1 Verrucomicrobiia bacterium
GCGGGAGGTAGTCCAGAATCTTGAAATACCGTGAAAAGTTCTCATCCACGTATTTCCTCGTGTGATAAGCGTCCTGATACCACGGAGGAAAGATCCCTCCCCTCTTCAATAAAGCCGGCACCGTCACCAACGAACTGGTTGGTCTCGCCCGCCAACACATGGACAAGACGCCGGCCTTCGCCTTTATTGCGCACCTTGACGATCCGGGGCCTGGTCGCAATGCTTTTCAGCAAATCGCAAACAACCACCAGATCAAGCTCATCCTTGGCCTCAATCGCCGTCTGCGCGAAGCCGGAGAGCGCGGCATTCCCACCCAAGCCCATCCCTCCATCGGCGGCCACTGGAGCGAAGAAGATCACGCTGTCGTAGCAGACCTGCTTTACGAAGCTCTCGCTCCACAAGCACGGTTCATCGCCCAATCGCGCCTCCAATCCACCCCCGCAACTCAACTTCAGAAATAGTGCAGAACACCAAAGTGTCGCCCTGGAGCAAACACTCCTGTCTGTCGAACACCGGCAATTATTTCGGACCCATCCGGTCAGAAGAACGGATAGAGGAATGGGGCCAGCGCTGAGGATTGGGCGAAAACTATCAGACCACCAATCAACACCAGAATCACCAGCAGCGGGATCAACCACCACTTTTTCTCCCGCACTGCAAATTGGATCAGTTCCCGAAACAGAGATTGTTTTGCCATGATGTGATCACTTCTGCGTCAATGCGCTCAATCCGCCGGGACCGCTGCCGGGGCGTGCGACCATTCCAAGTTCACGCTTTCGCGCATGCCCTTTTCAAAGTCCACCGCTTGGTCCTTGTGCTGCAGCATGTAGCTGCCCATCACCAACACGTCAATACCGGTTTTCACAAACGTGCTGTAGGCATTCTCCGGCGTCGTCACGATCGGCTCGCCGCGGACATTGAAGCTGGTGTTAAGGACCACAGGCACGCCGCTGACCTCGCCCCAGTGTTTGATCAGGTCGTAATACAACGGCGCAATGTCCTGCTGCACCGTTTGCACACGGCCGGTGCCGTCTTCGTGCGTGACCGCCGACAGCTTCGACCGCCATTCCGGCCGCACTTGTGGCACCAGCAACATGTAGGGCGAATCAAAACCCTCCGGTATATCGAAATAGAGGTGCGCCTTCTCCTTCAACACGCTTGGCGCAAACGGCCGGAACCATTCGCGGAATTTCACCTTCGCGTTGATGATGTCCTTCATCTTCGGATTGCCGGGATTGGCCAGGATGCTGCGACTCCCCAACGCCCGCGGGCCGAACTCCTGCCGCCCTTGGAACCAACCGATGACCTTGTCCTCGGCGAGCGCCTTCGCCGTCCATTCAATGACCTGTTCGCGGGAAAGCTTCTCGTATTTCGCGCAAACCCTGTCGAGCACGGCTTGAATTTCCGCATCGCCGTATTCCGGCCCCCAATAAGCGTGGCGCATCGTGAACTTGCGCGGCTGGCCCAGCACGGAATTCCAAACCCAGAACGCCGCCCCGAGCGCCCCTCCGTCATCGCCCGCCGCGGGTTGAATGAAGATGTTTTTGAACCCGCTGCCCTCCTTGAGGATTTTCCAATTGGCCACGCTGTTGAGGCCGACACCGCCACCGATGCAGAGCGCGTCAAACTTGTAACGCTCGTGAACGGCGCGGGCCATGTTGATCATGATTTTCTCGACCACCGCTTGGCCGGAGTGCGCGATGTCGTAATGATACGCCGTCAGTTCCGTCTCCGGCGTGCGCGGCGGCTCGCCGAATAACCGCTCCCATCCTTTGAGCATCGTGTTCTCACTCCAATGGTGGGCGTAGTATTCCATGTTCAACCGGAAGCTGCCGTCGGCCTTGATGTCCACCAGTTGCATGAACTGGTCCACATACTTCGGCTTGCCGTAGGGTGCCAGGCCCATCACCTTCCACTCGGCATCGTTGATCTTGAAACCGAGATATGCCGTCAAGGCGCTGTAGAACAACCCCACCGAGTGCGGGAACTCGATCTTCTTCTCCAGAACCACTTGGTTGCCCTCGCCGTAGCCAATGCAAGTTGTATCCCACTCGCCCACGCCATCGGCGGTGATGATCGCCGCATTCTCGAAGGGCGACACCAAGAACGCGCTCGCCGCGTGGCTCATGTGGTGGCCGCAAAACAGAATGTCTTTCTCCGTCTCAAGCTTCTTTTGAATGTAACGCCGGATGCGAATCTTATCCTTCATCCAGATCGGGATCGCCTTGAGGAAACCCTTGTAGCTGTGCGGCCACGTGCCGAGCGCACAAAGCAGGATGCGGTCAAACTTCACAAACGGCTTCTCGTAGAACACGATGTGGTCCACCTGCTCCAGCGTAATGCCTGCCTGCTTCAGGCAATACTCGATGGCCAGTTCCGGAAACTCCGAGTCGTGTTTCCTCCGGCTGAACCGCTCCTGCTCGATCGCTGCGACCAACTCGCCGTCGCGCACCAAGGCCGCCGCCGCGTCGTGATAGAAAAAGGAAAGGCCAAGGATGTTCATGACGCGCTCAGAACGGCCGGCCTGCATCCTCCAGCGAATGTGGCAGCGGCTTTACGTCTTCCCAGTAAGTTGTCGCTGCCGGCTCCAGTTTCAGCCGCAGCCGCTTCCTGCCCGCCATCAACGCGAACACCGGGATAATCAGAAAATAAAGCAGCGTCAGAATGAGACTCGTCTGCCACACGCCCAACCGGTGCGCAACTTTCTT
>JBAZIR010000594.1:0-2702 GCA_041651735.1 Verrucomicrobiia bacterium
GAACTGCGTATGGCCCAACCGCCGCCAGGCTATACGGACAAGGTCCACGCCGCCTTCGTGCGCACGCTCGGCGACGGTGAGAAAATTGACATGAAGGTCAAGCCATGGACATGGGCCACCTTCATCGGTTATCGCGGCATGCCCGACAGCTCGCGCCCCGGCGACTCGCCGCCCATCACGCGCACTCATCTGAACTACAACAATGATTTCCCCTCGACGGTCGCCGAAATAGAAGATCCCGTGCGGCGTCAGATCACCGACCGGAACATGCGGCTCAAGACGCTGCATCTCCTCTATTACATTCAGACCACGCTCGGGAAAAAGGATTGGGCCGTCGCCAATGATGAAGGCTACGACACGCCTTACAACCGCGCGCAGATTGACGCATGGCTCAGAGACCGGCCCGACCTCGAGCCGTATCGCGCCATCCTCCATCACTTCTCCGTCATGCCCTACACACGCGAGAGCCGGCGCATCATTGGCATGCACACGTTGGTCGCGCGAGAGATTGAGCGATATCCCGGCAAACCCACGCGCTTCCCGCACGCCGTCGCGCTCGGCGATTACGCAGTGGACTTGCACGGTTCAATGACGCCGAAGTATCTGGAGGCGGGCCTCGATCGTCCCGAGGACATTCCGACCGAAAAGTTCGGCTCGCGTGGCGTCGGTCCGTTCCCGATCCCGTTCGAGTGTTTCATCCCGGAAAAGGTGGACGGCTTTCTCCCGGCGGAAAAAAACATCTCCCAGTCGCGCATGGCCAATGGAGCAACGCGTCTGCAGCCGCACACGCTGCTCATGGGCCAGGCCGCAGGCGCCATCGCCGCGCTCGCCGTACAACGCAACGTCCGCCCGCGCGACCTCGACCCCGTGCTCGTGCAGGCCGTGTTGCTTGATGCCGGTGACACCCTTTTTCTCACACCGATTGCCGACGTTCGCCGCGACGGTCCCAACTGGAAGCCCGTGCAACTCGTGCTCACTCACGGTTTGATGACGGACGAGAAAGGAAAATTCAACCCGCGCGGCAAGCTCACCGAGACCGATCTCGCAACGATTATCGCCAAGCTGTTTCCCAAAGCGCCTGTGCAGCCTGCCGCAAACAATGGACAGGTCACGGGTGCGCGCCTCCTGCAAACACTCAACGACGCCCTCGCTGCATCGGACCGGCTGTTCGAGTTGAAGGTGACGCTCAAGGATCCGGCGCAGCCCATCACGCGCGCTGAAGCCGCGCAGATCCTGGCGAAACTGCTGGAGCAACGCGCCGCCGTCCCCTGCCCTGCCAAGCGCGCTGCGCTTCCGACAGTAGAGCGGTTCAACTATGCCCTCGGCGCGCAGACATTCAACCCGTCCTGCCAGTTCACCCAATAGTCGCGGCTGGTGGAGACCGTCGAGGCCGTCCGCGAGATGGGAGCCACAGTCATCAAGCTCGCGCAGGCGCTCGATACGTAATTGTCCCCCAACATCGACCGTTTCCCGCCGCAACAAACACAAGCCACCGAAAGAAACTTACTGCACGCCGGCCTTGTTCATGGCCTTGAGAGCGCGCATCTGTTGAACGCGAAATTCCCGGCGATCCGGGTTGTTATCGTTCTTCATATGTTCTCTCAAATGGTCAATGGTTGCCTGAACGCCGCCGTGCCGTTCCGCATACGCCTGCATGTCCATCGCGCGACCGTTGGGAAACACTACATGCCAGCGGCCGCTGCTGTCGCTCATCGCGGTGACTTTGTCCGGCGGGTTTGGCCAGCCTCCCTGTGGGTTGTTTGAACTCGCCTGTTGCGTCGCGACCACGGGTCGTGGCGCTGCAGCCATGACATTTGCCACGCGAAGAGTCACAATGTCCTTGCCGTCGGTCATGGTCACGTTGCGCTGGGCGTAGTTGACCTCCAGCACCATGACGCCGCCAATCAAGGAGTCCCCTTCCCTCACGAACCGTGCCATCACACCGGGTCGCTCGATGCTGGCCTGCGCATGGCCACCCTGACGCATGATGCCCGTGACACGCAGGTCGGCAGCCCACGATGGCACATCTTTATGGTTCTTTGCGTCCTGCGCCCAAAGCGCCGGCACAACCACACACAACAACAACATCAATCTATTCAAGCCTTCGTTTCCTCTGGTTTTGCATCGCTTCCTATCTTAACTCGGTGCAGATGCAAGCCTGCGTTTCTGCCTGACCCGTATGACGCAACTGACTCAACGGTTCACTTCAGCACTTCCGCCAAGGTCACCTCGCGCTTCTCAGCCAGCGAGCGTTTGCCGGCTTCGAGCACAGCAATAACCTCGACCTCTTCCTCGATCGGCACAATCTCTTTCTTCGTGCGCACCAGTTCGATGAACTTCTGCAGCAGATACCAGTAAAGGTCGGCAAGATTCGGCGTCAGCGTGCGCCAGCCTTTCGTGCCATAGAGGTTGATCTGATAACCGGCGCGCATCCATTCCTTCTCGGCCACCATCAACATCAGGTCGCGGCCATTCTCAAACCGCACGCGAACGATGTTGCGGCCCGGCTGGCCGACGTTCAGACACGACACCGCGCCGCGACCCAGGACCGCATAGGCCATCTCCAACGCGTGAATCCCGTAATAGACCAATTCGTTGCCGCAGATGGTCGTCGCCAGATGAATCTTGCCCAGCGACGGCACTTCCTTGGCCAACGCAAGCACGTCCGGCACGAACCGCAGCGAGCTGGCCGACATGAACGG
>JBAZIR010000595.1:0-2686 GCA_041651735.1 Verrucomicrobiia bacterium
CGGGCGGAGGGACTCAATCATGAACCTCCGGCAACTGCGGGTTCTCACTTGCTGAGGAAGAGTGGGAAATGGAGCGGGTGAAGGGAATCGAACCCTCGTGAGAAGCTTGGAAGGCTTCCGTTCTACCATTGAACTACACCCGCGTCCAACGACCCAAAATTCTACCAGTCCTCCTGCCGGCGTGCAATTCAGTTTGAAGAAGTTTGCAAAAAACCATCGTGCCGCAATCACGCGAGTTCGGTGCGGACGCGGGATTGCAGGGCTTGCAGGAGGGCGGGAGGGAGACGCTGCGGCTTGTCGGCGCGGTCGGTGCAGACGTGGACGGTGGTGGCGCTGACGAGGGTCTTGCCGGTGTCTGCGTTCACGATGTCGGCGGCGAAGATGATCTTGATGCGGCTGACTTCCGCTATCCAGAGCCGCACAAGGATGCGGTCGTCGAATCGCGCCGGGCCGCGATACTGGAGCCGTGCCTCGATGGCCGGCAGCATGACGCCGCTTTCCATGAGCGCGGTGAAGGGGTGGCCGAGAGCGCGGAGTAGTTCGTTGCGCGCCGCCTCCAGCCAGTCGAGGTAGCGCGAGTAATAAACGTGATTGCCGATGGTGCAGTCGCAAGCGGCCACGCGCAGATGATGCTCAAAGACGTGAATGTTGGACATGGCGTGGAGGTCAGGGCTTTTTCCGCCGCGACCGGAACAGGTCGAGCCAAAGGAAGGCGACGACGACAAGGGAGTGTTGAATCCTGCCGCGCCGCAGCAAGCCCGGAATGGCCTTGAGGGGCGTCAGGGTGAGGGCGATGTCTTCGGCGTTGTCGAAGTGGGTTTCACAAACCTTGCGCGCGTTGCGGATGAGGACGGTGTAGCAGGTGTTGCGCTGAAAAGCGGGATTGGGCGAGACCTTGCCGATGATGCGTGCGTCAGGCGAGTCATAGCCGGTTTCCTCGCGCAGTTCCCGCCGCGCCGCATGGATGGGCGTTTCGTTGCCGTCGATGACACCGCCGGGGATTTCCAGTTCGACGCGCCGCGTGCCGTGGCGGAACTGCCGGATGAGCACAACGTCCTGTTTCGGCGTCAGCGCCACGACGTTGACCCAGTCCGGGCCTTCAAGGACGTAGAAGTCATGCGTCGCACCCGTGCGCGGCGAACGCGCCGTTTCCACGGCAGAGTAGAAAATACGGTAGCTGTGAAGACGTTTCGTCTTCAGCAACGGCCATTTGCGGATGGAGGACATGGGCAAAAGCTGCTGGCTTTCGGCTATCAGCCGGCAGCCAACGGCAACGCTTGGTCGTCTGTCTTCGGTCGCCTCTTACAGTCCGGCTTCAGCGCGCGGCACGAGCTTGATCTCCATCTTGACCGCGTCGTTTGGATTGTCCCGGTCATCGCGCGGGACGGCGACGATCTGGTCAACGACTTCCATGCCCTTGATGACGCGGCCAAAGACCGTATAGCCGCCCTTGTCGAGGAAGTCGTTGTCCTTCACGTTAATGAAGAACTGGCAGCCGCTGGAGGCGCGCTTCGGATTCGCTTGATCGCCCAAGCGAGCCGTGGCGACGGCGCCGCGGGCATTGAGTTGCTTGATCTCCGCCGGGACGGTGTAGCCGGGGCCACCAGTGCCGGCGCGCCGCGAATGCGGGTCGGACTTGGTGGTCGGGTCGCCGCCCTGGATCATGAAGTTGGGGATGACGCGGTGGAACGTGGTGCCATTGTAGAACTTCTCGCGCGCGAGCTTCTTGAAATTGGCGGTGGTCTTCGGCGCGTCGTCGCCGAAAAACTCGATGACGACCTTGCCGAACTTGGTTTCAATGATAGCGACTTCGTCCATGTTATCCTTGGGTTGGCCGGCGTTGCTTTCCGGGGCTGTTTCCTTGCAAGCGCCCACCAGCAGCGCCGCACAGAGTAGTGGTATCAAAGTTTTCATATTTTGCGCGCTATTCAGTAGCCTAACGGCGCGGCAGGCGCGAGAAGATTTTGTGCCACTGTCAGGCGTTGAATCGGCTTGCGCGGCCGCGCAGGGCCTTTTACGGTCGGCGCGTGATCGGCAAACACAACGACGAATATTACATGCGGCAGGCCCTGCGGCTCGCGGCGCAGGCCGCCGAGGCGCAGGAAGTGCCGGTCGGCGCGATCATCGTGCGATCGGTCGAGGGTATGCTGCCGCAGGTCATCGCGCGCGCTTTCAACCAGGTGGAGCAACTCAAGGACGCCACGGCCCATGCGGAGATGATCGCCATTACGCAGGCCGAGGAAGGCGTTGGCGACCGGCGGCTGAACGATTGCACGCTCTACGTGACGAAAGAACCGTGTCCGATGTGCGCGGGGGCGATTGTCTTGGCGCGCGTAGGGCGTGTGGTGTTCGGCTGCCGCGACGACAAGGCTGGGGCAGCCGGCACGGCGATGAATCTCCTGAACGTGCCAACGCTAAACCATCGTCCGGAGGTGCTCGGCGGTGTGCTGGAGGCCGAGGCAGTGGAACTGCTTACGAGCTTCTTCAAACAGCGGCGGGCGGAAAACAGCCATCCGTGATTCACGGTCCGGTGGCTGTGCACGGCGCCATGATGGCATCGGTCATGCCGTGGAGAACCTTCTTGTCCTGCGGGCACACGGTCGCGAGCACACCCCCCAGGCGAGTACCGTCGCCCACGACGAAGTAATACGGGCAGAGCCGCGCCCGACCGCTCATCGGTTGAAGC
>JBAZIR010000596.1:0-2675 GCA_041651735.1 Verrucomicrobiia bacterium
TGGTTTTTAGAAGAATTTTGAAGTCCAGCCAGAGCGACCACGTGTCAATATACTGGAGATCCAGCCGCATCCACTCCTCGAAGCCGATGGTGTTCCGGCCGGCAATCTGCCACAGGCAGGTGATGCCCGGCTTCATCGAGAGGCGGCGGCGCTGCCACGGGCTCTTGAACTGTTTGATCTCGTGGACTGGCAATGGACGTGGTCCGACGAGGCTCATCTCGCCCAGCAGCACGTTCACCAGTTGGGGCAGTTCATCCAGCGAAGTGCGCCGCAGAAACCGGCCGATGCTCGTGACGCGCGGATCCTTGGCGATCTTGAACACGGGCCCGTCCATTTCGTTAAACACCATCAACTCCATGCGCCGCTGCTCGGCATCGCTCACCATCGAGCGGAACTTGTTCATGACGAAGACGCGCCCGCGCAGACCGGAACGTGGCTGGCGAAACAATACCGGCCCTTGCGAGCCCATCTTGATCAGCACCGCGATGGCCAGCATCAAGGGAGACAGGAGCACCAGTAAGACCGCCGCTCCAAGCCGGTCAAGCGCGTTCTTGAGCAACAACGCCCATGAGACATCCGGCGCGGACCGAAACACGAGCATGGGCTTGCCCATCAGTTCGTCCATCCTCGGCCGCGTGATGGACGTGCGCACAAAATCCGCCACCAGCCACGCTTCGACGCCTTCGACCTCGCACGCTAATATGGCTGATTCCACATCGTTGAGCGAACTCTTGCCGGAGGTGAAGATCACCACGTCCACCGGCTTTTCCCGCAACAACTTTTCCAAATCCTCCGCCGACTGCACGCTCAGGTTCAACTGTTCCAGCACCGCGATGGCCCATTCCGGATGGTCACGAATAAGATCAACAATCCCCTGATTCTCGGCCGCGCTTCCCACCAAAACGGCGGTGCGATGCTTGCGACGGTGTGTGGCCGTCATGATGGTCAGCGAGTGCCAGGCGAGGTCAAACAGCCAGAGACCCACGGCGGACAGCCCGCCGAACAGGAAGATCGTAGCGCGGTTCACATCGCGCACATCGAGCACATAGAGACCGGCGAGCACGATCAGCACGCATATGCTCATGCCTCGGACCGTGCTCCAGAACACTTCCGTCGGTGACAGGCCAATGGTGCGATGGTAGAAGCCTTGCGCCTTCAGCGAATAGTGACCGATGATGATGACGGCTGCTGCAAGCAGGAGTTGCTCGCGAAACATCACCGTTCGGCGCAGCACAAACTCCTCGCCCAGATGGCGCCGAATCGTGTGGGCCAAATAAAGGCAGAGCATCATCAACAGCAGATCAATGATCTGATGCAACTGGTTTCGGATTTGGCGATGCTGGGACAGCATGACTTTACCCCGATGGCGTTGTGGCGGATCGTTTCAACTCCGGAAACAAGCGGCCGATAAATCCGCGCACCGCCGCGCGGGTTGATTCTTCGTTGGCGGCGGTCTCCGCTGCGCTGCGGCCGGGCGGCACCGCCGTCGTCACGGTAATGTAGGCCCAACGATGGTTGACGCCATGCACAATGCGGTCATAGCTGTTCCAGATGATGCGTTGGACATGTGACGCCGTCACACGGTCTTTGCCCATAAACCAGTAGTAGTTCAGCCTTTCCATGCGGTTGTCCGTCCCGTCGCCTTGCGACCGACGCAGTATCTTCAACGCTCGCGCCCGTAGCCGGGCCACGCCGCTTGTGTCCACCGGCACTTCCTCGTAGCGTCCATCTAACACCTCCCACCCCTGGGCCGGCAAGCATGTTTCTGGTCGGTGAATGCTCCGCGCGTCCTTGCCTGCCATCACGATCGAACAATAAATCCCGTTGCCGCGCGCATCGCGATACAGTTTCCGTTCAAACTCCGTATCCCTTGGCAAGCCCCGTTGTTCCACCTCTGTTACCGGCATCGGCACGCCCACCCACTCGCCGATTCGCTCCGGCAACTGCATTACAATCCCCGCCTCGCTCACCCGGCTCACTTTTCCGCCCAAGGCCGTCAGTGCCAGCACGCCGGCCAGGAGGACGATCAGAACGACATAAGGTCGGCACGCTTTCATCAGATTCATGTTCCCCGCGATCCAAGCCAGCGCGCTTTCCATTCCTGCCAGTTCATGTCCAACAGCCGGTCCACCGCCAGCATCAGCGCAATCGCCGGGATGAACACCAGAAACGTTGAGAACTTGTCGAACACCCCGATTGCTTCCTGGCCCATCAGATTGCCCACCACCGCAGAGGATGTCACTCGCACGAGATTGCCAAACATTGCCAATGGCACCGCCGAGGCTACCAACACCCACCGCTGCCATTGCCGCTGCCGTGTCACGTAGCCGTAGATTGTCGCCAACGTCACCAGCGCAATCAGCGAGTTGATCCCACTGCACGCGTCTGCCACTTCCAGTTGAAACCGCCCGTGCGGCACGGAGAATATCTGCGCTCCGCTGCGCTCCACATGCACGCCGCCCATATTCAGGAGCAACGTGGATATGGCTGACACAAGGCGCTTCAGTGGATTTGTCAGGTCCGCCACGAAATTTATCAGCGGCACCGCGAATAACAGAAACCCCACCGGGAACATCAGCCGTTTGCCCACCTCCCAACCCCACAGATACAACGGCGCCGCCCATATCAGCAGGATCAGGGATATCATCGTTAACCGCCACAGCGACGCCTTGTGC
>JBAZIR010000597.1:0-2674 GCA_041651735.1 Verrucomicrobiia bacterium
GGCGGCGCTGGCCCGGTTTCCTGGCCAACAGCGCCGCGAACGATAGGCAGCCCTCTGGATGATTTCAACAACTTTTCTTCCCAATCACACCGCCGGGTTCGGATCCGGCTCGTCCCAGGCACAAGAAAAGGGTCGAGAAAGGCGTTGCGCCGCCACGGCGGCTGTGGTTGCATGAGGCGTGACCGAAGAAAAACAGATGAGTACGCCAAACGTTCGAGAACAACTTGAGAGCTTGATCAGGGACTGCACGACGATTCCAGAGGCGGTGGATCGGCTTCAGAAGAAGGGCGTCATACTGCGCCCGTATGCAACTGAGGCCCTTTTCGGAAAAGGCGTCTCCACCGCGCTGGCGGAACTGGTTCGTGCGCTTTCCGATGGCAACGTCTTCGTTCGCGATGTGCACGGCTCGACGTGCATGCTGGTGATTTACCGCACCGGCGACCTCATGTATCTTCAGGGCGAGTTCAGCGTTTCCACGCCGGAAGCGTAAAGGCGGAAAACCCGTTGACGCCGGCCCTCCTGTGAGTTTACTGTGCGCGGCACTTCGGGCGCGTAGCTCAGTTGGTTAGAGCACTACCTTGACATGGTAGGGGTCACAGGTTCGAATCCTGTCGCGCCCACCATTTTTCCCCAAGAAAATGGTGATTCCCGAAAAGAGGTGACAAAAAGGTGACAATCTGCTAGGTTCTGTCACCATGAGTGGGCGAAAATCCAAGACCACCATCCGCGTCGGCAGCGCCGTGGTCACCCTCTACAACCTCGCTGATCGTAACCGCTATTGCATCGTTTACACTGTTGACGGCAAACGTCACCGCGAGGTTCGCGCCGATTTTGAGGCGGCCAAAGAACGCGCCAAAGAAGTCGCTGTCAGTATAGCCGCGCAGACCGCCAAGCATAGTGTCTTGACCGCGACGGAAGCCGAGGTCTATCGCAACACCATCGAATCCTTGAAGCCCCTTGGTGTGCCGTTGGCCATCGCCGTACAAGATTACATAGCAGCTCGCAAGCGCATCGGCGCTCATTCACTCACCGAAGCCGCTGACTACTTCGCGCGTAACGCCAACTTTGATCTGCCAAACCGCACGCTCGCAGAACTGCTTCCCGAACTCATCGAAGCGAAAACAGCCGACGGCGTGAGCCTGCGCTATCGTCAAGAGCTTGCCCGTGAGCTGGAGGCCGCCAACAAGGTTCTGGCAAAACCAGTCTCCGAGATCACCTCAGCCGAGATTGACGATTTCCTCCGCAGCCTGACGGTCGGCTCGCGCTCGCGCCAGAACACCCGCGCCGTCCTTGTAACAGCGTTCAGGTTCGCCAGAAGTCGCGGCTACCTGCCCCGCGACCGCAACACCGCCGCCGACATCTCCACGCGCGTCAAAGTCAAGACGGGCGAGGTCGAAATTTTCACGCCGCATGAAATGGCCGCGCTGCTTGCTGCGGCAGATGCCGACACGCTGCCGCTGATTGCGCTTGGCGCATTTGCCGGACTACGAACTGCGGAAATCAGCCGACTGGAATGGAAAGACATAGACTTCGCGCAGGACATCATCACCGTAAGCGCAGCCAAGAGTAAAACCGCTTCGCGCCGCATCGTCCCTATTCAACCGAACCTTGCTCAATGGCTGGCACCGTGGATGAAAACGCGCGGCCCGGTTATGCCAGTGACGCACTTGCCAGCCCATTCAGCGTGGGCGCGCCTTTCCGAGAGAGAGGCACGGACGGCAGCAGCCGCAAAGGTTCAATGGAAGCACAACGCGCTCCGTCACAGTTACGGTTCGTATCGCTTGGCGAAAAACAGGAATGCGGCAGAAGTGGCGCTTGAAATGGGCAACTCGCCGCAGATGATTTTCAAGCACTACCGTGAGCTTGTGACGCCGCGTGATGCTGCGGCATGGTGGGCGATTGCGCCGGAACGCGCCGGCAACGTGATTTCGATGCAGGCGAAGGCGCAGCAAGGGTAAACCTGCCCCCTACCCTTCTTCCTCAGCTTCTTTACCGCCAACGCTTTCGCCATCCTCGCCTGTTGTGTCCAAAGAATAACCCGGCTCAGTCAGATTCATCTGTGCCACCTCATCTTCAAAGGGCTGAGCATCGTCCACGATGTGCAAGGTCGCGAGGTAGTCGCCGTAGTCGGCCTCACAACCAGGTTGGGCAGTCCACTGCAAAGCGGTGAAAGAGTCGCCGCCGGTTGAACTGCGGTGAAAGTAGCCGCAGGATGAGATCATGATTGTCGCGCTATCCAAATCAACCGACCAACTGTGAAGAATCTCACGGTCTCCATAAACACGCGTTGGCCCGATCAGTTCAACCCTTGTCGTAATCTCAGCCGTCGTTTCCGGCAGAGCGTCCAGCACGTCAAGAATCCTCGCGATCACACTCAATTGCTTCGCGTCCACCAGCGAAGATCGCACCACCTTCCACAACATCGCCTTTGCCGCCCGCACTACACGCCAGTCCGCATCATTGAGAATGTAATTCTCCTGGGCGCAGTCGTCGTGCCTATTGTCCTCTTCTTCAGGATTCATCTTTCACACTCTTCTTCTGTTGAGCAACGTATCCGCCGGTTCGTCGTTTGGGTCTTGGGGGACGAGTTTGCCTGCGAAGGCGCGGGCCAGGAGCGAGGGTGCGAGCGCGTCCAACTGCCGCTGCGCTGCGCTCAGACGAATTAGAGCAGCGT
>JBAZIR010000598.1:0-2670 GCA_041651735.1 Verrucomicrobiia bacterium
CACCGCCATGCGGACGAACGGTCAACGTCACCAAGTCGCCAGGAGCGAGATCGAGGGGCGGAGTGATGAACCAATGTGAGCGTTCGTCCTCGTAATCGAGCTTGCCTTCAAAAATCGTCTGGCCGCGCACGGCGAAGCTGAAGCTGGACGTGCCATCGTTCTCGTCGAGCATCTTGATCTGCGCGACGTAGCGCCCGGCCGGGCCGGGGAACTCCAATGTCGCGCGTCCCTCGCGCCCCGCGACGCGATACCACGCACGATCGGCCTTGAAGTTCTCCAGCTTCCATTCAACCAACGGACGATTGATCAATCGCAACGGTTCCATGAGCCGTTTCACCGAATCGAAAGAAGCAGGGCGGCCGAGCGAATCAAAGCTGCCGTAGCCGTCGCTGACGATGACGCGCCCACCGCGCTGCGCAAACCGCAAAATGCCGGCGGCGGTGGGTTCGTCGAGATAGAGAACATTCTGGACGATCAACGTGTCCAGACCGCTCGTGCCATTGCCGGCGAGGTCCGCCGCGACAACGACCTCAAAAGGAATGCCTGCGGTCATGAGAGCGCGCGCAAGCCCTTCGACATTCTGGGCCCGGCGATCCTGAATTTGCGTCGTCGTGGAATGGAAGAGGCCGACGTTGCTTCCCGGCCGCGCCTTGGAAAACACCGTCTCGTGCGCGCGCAAGAAAGTGTAGGACTGTTTGATCGCGCGATGAATGCGTTGATAAAACGGGTCGGCCAGGTCCGTAATCGGCAGCGCGGGAAACAGATTGTAGGCGGGGATATAAACGCCGCCGCAAGCCGCTGCCTCGGCCGCGGCGAGGGAAAACTCCTCCGCGATGGGCGAGGCCGGCCAGAAGAAATGATGCATTCCCTCGTGCCACGTCTGCACACCCCGCTGCGCGGCTATCTGTGGTGGCAGATAAGCAAGGATACCGGTTGGCCGGCCGTGCGATGCGGCAAGGCCGAGCTTGTAGCGATACGCGTTGTTCTCGAACGGCGGGTGCGACATCGTTTCGTAGAACACGAGGTCCACCGCGCCCGCTTCCATGATCGCCGGGCCGTAACCGGGCAGGCTGCCCAGGTTCGGCGAGATTAACAGCGGCGGGTCGTGCTTGCGGTTGAATGCGCGCAGGCCGGCATAGTAGGCCACGAGCGTCTCGGCGTTGAAGGCACGCGCCGCCGCCGCCCGCGGTCCCGACTCGCGCAAGGCCGGCATATCGTTGCCCGGGTCCACGTGGTGCGCAGTGGCCCACGTTTGCCAGGCCGCAACGGCGTTCGTGTGATGGTCATCCAACATGAACACGTTGTCGTAAAACACCGCCGCGACATCCGGCCGATCCATGACCTGACGCGTCCGCTCGCGCACAAACTCCGGCCAAGCCGGCGCGAAGAGCGACCCGTAGCGGCGCACGGGATTGTTGTAGGCAAGAACCTCGCTGCGGTCGGGTTTGAGCAAAACCGCGTTCTTGAGCTGCGGATGCTTGTCCATCTCCTGCGTGGTCGTGGTGCGACTGCACACGTAGGGCATGAGGCGGAGGCCGCGTTGGCGGGCATACTCGGCCGTCTCAGCCGAGTCGAACGCACCGCCATGCACCAGTGTCTGGCCGCCATCGAGAAACAGATCCACCAACGGCCGCGTGTGCGTAGAGTAATGGAGACACCAGTAGAGCCGTCCCCGCTGCGCCCAATCCGGCAGTTCCGGTTGCGCCATCCAATGCGCCCCGGCCTGATTGAGGGCAAATGCCAACAAGCCCGCAAACAACCACCACACCGTGCGGATGGAGCGTGATGTGCGCGCTCCAGTGATTGAAAGTTCCGATGAACCGGGATCAGGTTTCAAGAAATCCTCCTATGACCCACCCTTCCCCAGCGCGGCGCCGCGGGTGTGTGAATTGTCCAACTCGCTTTGATGATGTGATTCATATGGCTGCGGTCGGCCAGGAGCAAAGTCTGGGCAGGCCGACGGTCGTATGATGTCCTGTGCGACTTCAGCGGCAGTGTAGCTCCCAAGGTGCGCGCAACAACAGCAAAGTCGCGCGCCCTTGAAGCGCACCGCTTGAATCAGAAACGAATGGCCAGTCCTTTGCCTCAGGACTGGCCTGACGGACCCACGGCCAGACCGCAGCGCCGGAGATAGGCCTTCAGATCGGGAATGGAAATCAGGCCAAAGTGAAACACCGAGGCCGCCAGCAACACCGTCGCTCCCGCCTCAGCAGCTTCGCGGAAATGCTCCAGGGTTCCCGCGCCGCCCGACGCCACGACTTCCGCCTGGGTGGCGGAGGCAATCTTGCGGATCAACGGCAGGTCGAATCCGGTGCGGGCTCCGTCGGTCGCCTTGCTGGTCGGCAGGATACAGCGCACGCCATAGCCGGCAATTCGTTTGGCCCATTCCAACGCGTCTGCACCGGTGGCGGTGCGTCCGCCGTCAATGAACACTTCGTAGCCCGAGGGCAGCGAGGGATTACGGTCCACGTCAATGGCCACGGTGACCTTGTCCGCCCCCAGTTCACGAATCATTTCCGCGATGACATTCGGATTACGAAACGCGGCACTGCTGGTGGACACCTTGTTCGCTCCTGCAGCGATGACGGCGCGCGCCGAAGCCACGTCTTTGATGCCTCCGCCTACCGTGAACGGGATGGTGGCAGCGGCGGCGACGCGTTTGACGACATC
>JBAZIR010000599.1:0-2661 GCA_041651735.1 Verrucomicrobiia bacterium
CGCACGCGCCGGCAGGTGTTGATCTCCTGCGCGATAACGGCGCGGATCCTGCCTCCATCGGTTTCCGCACCGTTGACGCGGTGTTCGAGAAAAAGGCGGATATTCGGCTCGGCTCGGACGACGGCGAGTTTTTTCTCGTCCTCGTAGAGGTCGGCGGTGTTGGTCGGCCCGTAGTGTGCGCGGTGGTCTTGCTCCAACTCCGCCACCACGTCGCCGATGCGCGGCCATGGCTCCTTGTTGCGCGCGCCCTGAAGCCAGACGCGCACTTCGGAACTGTTGTTGCCGCCAAGCACAGGACGATCCTGGATGAGCGCGACCTTCAACCCTAGCCGCGCCGCCGAGATGGCCGCGCACGTTCCGGCGATCCCGCCGCCGGTAACGACGAAATCAAACTCGCCTGCCGGCTCCGGCTGCTCCGGCAGGTTGAGACACGCGCGCCGGAACACCGCCATCTCCGGATCGCGATTCGGTGGCGTGAACTTCGCATCGCGTGAGAACAGGATTGCATCGCAGCGCCCTTCGAAGCCGGTGAGGTCGTGGAGCGCCAGCCGGACACGTCGCCCGGTGATTTCCACCTTGCCGCCGTCCTGCCAGTGCCACTGCGCGCCCCCAGTGCCGAAAGTCGTGGCGAGCGGCTTGCCGTCCACGAGCAACCGGAACTTTCCCGGCGCGCCGGGCGCCTTCCACTGTGCCACCCAATCCTTCGTGCGCACCCAGACGCGATACGTCCCGGTCGCAGGGAATTCGACCTCTGTCGTCGCGTCCGCCACGGGCCGGCCGAGTCCGTGCGCCAGCAGGTAAGGCGAACCCATCTGGTCCATGAACTGCGAGTCCACGACCCATCCGCCGCGTTGGGCGAAGCACTCGGCTTCGATGAGGACGGGTTGTTCAGCCGCCGCCGATGAACAGAGAAGCACCGAGACTGCGAGTGCGATTACAACTTTCACGCAACTACTCCAGAATCGCCTTTGCGATCTCGCCGCGGAGTTGCGCTTCGCCCGGCTCCTTCTCGAAGACGCCATAGAACATCGAGCAGCAGTCCACCCAAAGCGCCAGGCGATGGAAATCTTCCTGTGAGAGTTTCACATCGTGATGGCCCTTTTCCAGCATCTCGATCAGCTTGGAGGCTCGCGCGCCGAACTTGCCGTTGAGCGTGCGGTAGGCGTCGCCGTAGGCGGTGAAACCGAACTTCACCAGCGAGTTGTAGGAGGCGTAAAACTTGTTCGTGATCGGCTCGGCGGTGAGGACCGGCGCTTTCTTCGTTTTGTTATCCTCGTGGCACTTCACGCAGTTGCGGTCGAGCACGGGTTGGACGAGGCGCGGGTAGCTGAACGGACGCGAGCCATCCACGTCGGGCGTGGGTGTCGAAGGCGCACGCCGCAACGCCAGCGGAATCGCCGCCGGGGCTTTCGTCGCTTGCGACTTGTGCTCGTGGCACCCGGCGCAGACGAGCTTCTCGCCGTCGCGAAGGCTGGTGGCGGAACGCATCGAGGTGATCGCCATGCCGCGTTCGTCGAGCGCCTGGAAGAAAAGCTCGCGATAGGCCGGCACCTTGAAATGCGCGCTGCCGTCTGCTTCCACCGGCACGGTGCCGAGCACCCACCGGCACGGCACGACCGAGTCACCCGCCTCGGCAATGCGCTTGCCGGTTTCGTGCGGCCGCAGACCGCCGCTCGGCACGGCGCACGGCAGCAACTGGAAGACGCGGAGTGCCTTGATCTTCGTGCCGACAGGCCAGCCCTTCTGGTTGTCATAGACATTGACAACGGCCATCGTCGCTTCGCCCTTGTCGCGGATGGCGGCGCGATTCGCCGTCTGGGTGCTCGCGAGCACCGAGGCGGGCGCGGCGGGCATCAGCGTCGGGCGCAACGGGATCGGGTTCATACAACCGATGTCGGGGTCGCGGTAGATCAACTCCTTGTTGCCAAACGCGTCCACGAGATAGATGCCATAGTTCTCGCCGGGTCGCCTGATGGCAGCACCGGTCATCGCGGCGTCATAGACGCAAAGGTGGTAGTTCTCGCTGAGCGGCAACGGTGTGCTATAGGCCTGCTTGCCACCCTGGCTCTCGGGAAAACCGCAGTCCGGCGTGAAGCGACGCACCGGCCCCATGCCATCGTCGTCCACAACCTGCGGGTTGATGATGATGATCGAGCCGTAAGCCTGGCCGTGATGAGGCGCGGCGAGGCCGACGTATTTCGACGAACCAGGAATCGGCCGCACGTAAAGCTCCATGTCGGGCCGCGCCTGCCGTGGCGCGTAATTGCCGTGGAGCGGTCGCGGATCGCGGCCGTCGAGCGTGATGACCCACGGCATGTGCGCAATACAACCGTGACGATCCACGTAGTCCCAGCGCGTCCAGACGATGCGGCCGTCGTGGCCGACGCTGGGATGCCACTCGTTGCTGTCGTGGAAACTGAGGCAGTTGATGCCGCTGCCGTCCGGGTTCATGTCGTAGAGCGTGTAGAGCGGGCAGGCGCGACCGCAACGCAGGTAGCCGCCGCGGCGCTCGCTGATGAACGCCATGCGCCCGTTGGGCAGCCAGCACGGGTCGAATTCGTTCCAAGTGCCGTCTGTGAGTTGCTCCAGGCGTGTGCCGTCCACGTTCACTTTGAAGATGTGGTAGCTTCGCTGCGCATCCCAATGGCCGCGCGTCGGGTC
>JBAZIR010000600.1:0-2631 GCA_041651735.1 Verrucomicrobiia bacterium
GCTTTGAGCATAAAGTGGGTGGCGGTACCGACGACGCCGCACTGCGTCGCGAGCTTTTCGCTGACGAAGCTGGCCACTTCGTTCAGGGTTTTTCCGCTGACAAAAAGAAGCAGGTCGTAGCCGCCGGACATGAGGAAAGCGGAACGGACTTCGGGAAAACGGCTGATGCGCTCCGCCGTACGGTTGAAGCCACCTTCGCGTTCGGCGGTGAGACGAACTTCGATGACGGCTGTGACGGGCGCGCTGTCGAGTTTGTCTTCGTCGATGACGGCCTGATAGCCCTGAATAATGCCGGCTTTTTCGTAGGCGGCGATCTTGGCGTTGACTTCGGCTACGGTGATGCCAAGCAGTTTAGCCAGATTTTCAGGGCTCTCTTTGGCGTTATTTTTCAGCTGTTTGAGCAGTTCGTCCATTTTTCTTCTCCCGTTGGAAAGCCTGTCTTATAAACGGTTTCACAACCCTTGGAAACAAATAAAAAAGCGCCCCGAAAGTTCGGGGCGCTTTCATACCGGAACCGTCCGGTATTAGAAGTTGCAGGCAACTCCCAGCATTCCATAAACCGGCTTGTCGTATTCTTCGTCCGTCAGCACTTTGTCGTTCAGCTGAGCGACATAGTTCAGCGATCCGGTCAAAGACCAGTTTTTGGTCAGCGCATAACTCAGTCCGACTTTGGCCGTTGCATCGTTGAAGCCGTCGGAACCGTCGTTATCGATCATGCAGGCCGCTTTCAAACCGGCAGAAAGCGTGAGGGCTTCCGTCAGAGCCTTGGTGTAATCTACACCGCCCTGAATATACCAGTCGTTCTTCGGCGCGCCATCCAGTCCGTAATTGAAGGTGATGGACGGATAGAGTCCGCTTTCACCGATCGCCTTGCCGACAGCAAACGCCACCTCGCGGTCGGCATCTGCACCATGAGGATAGGTGTACTCGGTGTAGGTCGTGCTGAGATCCACTACTTTCACCGGCAGCGTATAGGTGGCGTAATAGTCGATTTCCGAAAACTCGTTCTTTTTCAGCCGACCGCCGTAATCACTGATGTCATAGTTCGCCCATGTGCCGACCGCCACAGAACCGTATTCTGCCGGAATCGGGAATCCGGATATTTTCGCGCCGGGTTGGAATACCAGCCCGTCATTCAATGTCGCGCCGCGGAAAATGTAGGCGCTGGCAAAATCTGCCGTGGCACTTACATCCGCCGCGCGAACAGCCCCTGCAGCCAGCGCCGCAGCCATCATTATCAGTATCGCTCTCTTTTTCATTGCTCCTGTTCTCCTTGTTTTCGTTTTTGATTCCGAATGCGTCCGGCGATCCCTTGCCCCATGCGAACCGCTCCCGGACGTATTCTTTTATTCAGCTCGTTAACACCGCTTCCCTGCATTCCCCGATCTGGTCTCGGCACCCGGATGCACTCTTTTCACCCAACCTCTTTTCTATAAGGAATGCCTTATGTTTAGCCGTTTTTGTGCCATAAAACCGTGAGTATGTTTAATTAATTGGGGTGCAACGTGTTAAATAGTAAAAGTAAAAATACAATTTAGATGAAATCTATCTGATGATAACTTTTTTGTATCTTTTATCGTCGTAGATTCTTTTTTGTAACCAAAAATGCGGATACAAAAAACAGGCCGTCTTTGGGCGTTTTAGAAAAACAGCCGGAACACTTCACCCATCCTTGCGCAACAGCGCCGCCCCGGACAAACAGAGTTTTATAGGGTCAAACACACGCCAGCGGGTTGTCGCAAAGCGTTTTAACAAAGGCTTCGGGCGGCGAGATGCGCTTCTGGCTGGCGTAGTCGAAAACCGCAATACCGGTTTTGGCGAGCGCAACTTCGGCTCCGCTCTCTTTATTGGTAATGCGGTAAAAAATGTCACAGCCGAGACGACTAAAATCGCCAGCGGCCACCTCAATCTGCAAAACATCTCCGGCAAAGGCCTGCGCTTTATAGATGACAACAGAGTCGAGCATGATAGTTCCGTACCCTTCGACGTTGATTTCGCTGTAGCCATAGGACTTCAGGAAACGAACCCGGGCTTCATGAATAAGAGCCAGCACATTGGCGTTTCCCAGATGTCCTCCGTAGTTGATATCGGTGATGCGCACGGCAAGTTCGGTTCTGAAGGAATAGACGGATGGCATTTCGAGTTTTACACGGATCATGGAAAAGCTCCTTTTTTAAGTTGATTCACTCAACCGGCCTGTGTAGCTTACACCGCCCGTTTAAAAACGATAAGCCTTTGGAGAATAAAAATGAGAATCCGCAGATCAATGCGCAAGAAGCCGCTTCGCCGCCCGACAAAAAAGGCCGGCCCCAAGCGTTACCGTATCGCCCAGCAGAAAAAACGTCTGACCGTCGCCGGTATTCCGGAAGCAATCATTCGCCGAATGACCAACAAGGACATCCGCGAATCGCTGATGAAAAACAACGCCTGACGCTGTATTTAACAGCTCTGTTTCTGTATAACGCCCCGAAACCCCGGGGCGTTTATTTTTCGGGATGACGATGAAAAAGCAGAACATTATTCTGATCGGGTTCATGGGAACCGGAAAAACCGTAACCGGCCGCGTGCTGGCTGAACGCACCGGCATGGAACTGGTAGACATGGATTCGCTCATCGAAAAGCGGCAAGGGA
>JBAZIR010000601.1:0-2611 GCA_041651735.1 Verrucomicrobiia bacterium
AGGGCCGGGCGCGGATTTGTTCGACAAGCTGCGCGCGACGCTGGGCCCGCTGCCGATCATCGCCGAAGACCTCGGCGTCATCACGCCCGCGGTGGACGCGCTGCGCGCGCGTTTCAACTTCCCCGGCATGAGGATACTCCAGTTCGCGTTTGGCGGCGCGGTCGAAAATCGTTTCCTGCCGCACAACTACGAACGCAACACGATTGTCTATACCGGCACGCACGACAACGACACGACACGCGGCTGGTTCGCCAAGGCGTCGCGGAAAGAACGCACGTTGCTGCGCCGCTACGTGGGACGGCACTGCGACGGCCGCAACGTGAGCCGGGAACTGATGCGCCTGGCATGGTCGTCAGTAGCCGATCTCGCCATCGCGCCGTTGCAGGACGTGCTGAACCTCGGCACGGAAACGCGGATGAATTTCCCCGGCCAATCCTCCGGCTGGTGGCGCTGGCGTTTCGCCGAGCACCAACTGACCGGCGCGGCACTGGACCGGCTTGGCGAGATAACGGAGGTTTATGGCCGCGCGGCAAAGAGGGCGACTCGTCACTCGTAGCTCAAGACGAGCGTCATCGCTCGCAGAGGACGTTCGCCTCCGCGCCGCGGCGGCAAAAAACAACACCGTTAGGGAGTGCTGACTACAACTGTTGGCTGGACCGGAGATTTGCGGGTACGGCGTTATCTACAGTTGGCGATGGATGCCAGAGAGAAAAAAGCCGAGGCGGGAAGCATGCCCGTGGAGAACGCAAAGACCGATGCAACAGATGTAGGCGGCTACTCGCCACCATTTATTAGACATCAGATTCGGACTCATGCTTATTACATCGGCAGAATGTTCCCCGCACTCAAACCATTGTCCGTGCGATTGCGTTCAGCGAGCTTGAGGCGGCTTCGCAGCTTTGCTTCTGCGGCAGCGGGCAGCCGTGGAAAAGAATGGAAAGGAGATCGCGCATGAATCGAAGAATACTGGTCATGGCACTTGCGGCGGGTCTGGCGGCTTTCTCCTCCGCGTGCTCCACGTCGGGTAACAAGGACAGTGAAAGTTTCACAGAAGCTGATTCGGGCAAAACGTTCGCGACATCACCCGGGGCCACATTCGACATCAGTCTAAAAGGCAACTACACGACCGGCTACTCGTGGAACATCGTCACCTGCGACAAAAGCATCCTCCAGCCCGCAGGTTCTCAATACACTTCCAACCAACCGCAACTGACTGGTTCCGGAGGTGTGCAGCACTACACGTTCAACATTGTCGGAAAGGGTCAGACAACGCTGAAGATCACCTACCACAGGGTCTGGGAGAAGGAGGTTGCGCCCGCTCAAACCTTCACGCTTCAGATAGATTCCAAGTGAGAAGAATCGGAGGATGGCCGATGCGGCGGTTCAAGCCGCCTCGGCAGATCACACTACTTCACCGGTTTGTGATCGTGCGCTCGCTGCTTCCTCCATTTCTTCCAAGCCTTGCGGTCTTTGCCAAATGAACAACCGCTGATTTCCTCCAGCAGTTGTTGGGCGTGGTTGCGCAGCAAGGCTTGATCAGCGGCGAGCAGACCGATGAGCATCGGGACACCCGAGTCATCGCCCAGCTTCGCCAGCGCGCGCGCGGCGTTAGTGCGGATGCCCCAGTGAAGTTCGAAATCGGTGTTCTCCTTCCACAACTCGGCCGGCTCGCTGATATCCAAATACGGTTTGATGGCGTCAACGGCGGCGCGGTCGCCGATCTTCGCGAGGGCGGTGATCGCAAACGACGCCAGTTCGGGCGGACATTGCTTCGGGTCGCGCAGCAGGCCGGCTATCGGCCCGGCGGCCTCCTTGGCCTGCATCCGGCCCAGCAAAATCACCGCCGCGTGGAACGCTGGCACGGAAGGACGGCTGGAGGCGTTCGGCAGCGTGAATTTGAACCTCTGCGAGTCGCGCCGGGCGAGCACGTCCAGCAGCGCCGGAATCGAGTCGCGCTGGCGCAACATCCCGAGCACTAACGCCGCTTCCGTGCGCGCGGCGGCATCGGCAGAGTCGAGAATCGGCTTGAGCACGGGAACCGCGCGTTCGCCGGCGAGGTAGAGTTCTACCATCGCATCAAGTGATTGTTTCGTGCCCAGACGCGCCGCGAGCGCTGCAATGTTCGGGGGCGCGGCCGGTGTTTCAGCGAGGTCCCCGATCCGCAGCACGCCGAGCCGGACCAATTCCGATTGCAAACTCGACATCGGGAGCAGGCGCGGCGGGACTTCGGCACGGTACGCCATGACCGCCGCCACACCGGCGGCTTCGCCGAGGTGCTGGAGGTCACGCTGCATGCGGGCGCCGATCAACGCGTCGTGGGTCGCGGAGTATGCTTTGCCCACGACGAGGATGTTTTCCAAGCCCTTCGGCAGCAGACAGCGGTAAGGAATGTCGCCAAGGATGGGTTTGCGGAACAAGCCGAAGATCGCGATCCAATCCTGCGCTGCGTCGTCCTGGTTGGCCGAGTGGGGGAAATGGCTGTCGTAGTTGGAACGCCAGCGGGCCACGACGTCAGGGAAACGTCGGCCATGGATCACGTCGTCAAAGGTCAGCGTGTAATCACCGTAGATGCGGCGGCTCTCGCGGATGTTGAGGCTGAGCGCGTAGGACG
>JBAZIR010000602.1:0-2593 GCA_041651735.1 Verrucomicrobiia bacterium
TACATCTTCGCCAACAATCATGCCATTGCCCGGCTGGCAGCCGAGCATCTACTGGATCGCGGTTTTCACAACTTTGCCTTCTGCGGATACCCCGCAAACAACCTTAATGGCTGGTCGCAGGAGCGAGGCCAGGGATTCGCAAAGCGAGTTGTCGAGTCAGGCTTTGCGTGCAGCACTTATTTGGGAAGGCATCGCAGCACGCGGGATTGGGAAGGCTTCCGCGCTTCGCTGACCCGGTGGTTGACCGCGCTGCCCAAGCCGGTAGGGCTCATGGCAGCCGATGACAAGCGTGCGCGACAAGTTCTGGAAGTCTGTCGTCTGGCAGGCATTCAGGTTCCTGACGAGGTCGCCGTGATCGGTGTGGACAATGACGAAATGCTTTGCCAACTGAGCCATCCATCATTGAGCAGCGTCGAATCGGGCGCGCGGCGCGTGGGGTACGAGGCGGCCGCCTTGCTCGACCGGTTGATGTCCGGAAAGCGCCCTCGAAAGCAAAGGCCGGTCGTGGAACCGGAAGGGGTCGTGACTCGCCAATCCACGGATGTCCTGGCCGTGGATGATGCCGATGTGGCCCGAGCCGTGGCCATGATACGCGGCAACGCTGCCGCAGGTATTACCGCCCAGGAGGTATGCGACGCCCTTGCGCTTTCGCGATCCACAGTGGAGTTGCGATTCAAACGGGCAATGGGCCGGACGCTGTTCGCGGAAATTCGCCGCATGCAGCTTCAGCGGGCGGAAAGTCTCGTTCGGGAAAGGGACCTTACGTTGAAGCAAATTGCCGCCCAGTGCGGCTTTGGCTCTGTGCAGCACATGACTACGCTATTTGCAGCTCGATTTGGCCGTCCCCCGGCCTCATATCGCCGGCAAGTCTCGTCCCGATCCGTGTCCAGATCGTAATCGCCCGTTGCGATTTCTCCACAGGCATCCGCTTCCGAGGCCGCGGCGAAGCGTCGGAAGATTCTGTAAAAGAAATGTGTTTTTTTGTAAAAGGGCATGCTTGCCGTGTTCATCAAACTCGCTAGCGTGAGCACGATGAACTCGAATGCTACCAGTCACACGTCGCGCCGTGCCTTCCTGAAACACTCTTCCACTGCCGCCATCGCCTGCGGACTCGCGTCACCGTTCGGACTGCCGTCCATTCTGGGCGCCGCCGAAGCTCCGAAGCTCAGGCTGGGCCTCATCTCGGCAGCGACCTATGGCTACATGGGCGCGGAGCGTGTGCAAGGATCGAATCACGGCACGGCGTTTTCCACGTGCTGCAACGGTTTCGACGAGGCCAAACGCAAACAGTTCGTGGGAACTTTCGTTGCATCGAAGAAGCGCATCGAGGGAGTGCAGGTGGTGAAGATTTGGGATCCGGTGAAGTCGGCGGCGGAGAAACTCGCGGACGTGTGCGGCATTCCGAAGGTCTGCGATAGTGCCGACGAATGCTCCGAGGGCGTGGATGCGGTGGCCATCCCGGATGACGGCACCGGCGAGCATTGGAAATACGCGCTCACGCCGTTGCGCAAAGGTGTGCCGACCTTTTGCGACAAGCCGCTGGCGATGACTGCAAAACAGGCGAAGGAGGTTGCCGAGGTTGCGCGCAAGGCGGGCACGCCGTTCATGTCGGCCAGTTCGCTGCGGTTCGTGCCGGACGTGCTTGCGTTGGCCAAGGAAGTGCCGTCGCTGGGCAAGATTCATCTGGCGACGACCATCTGCGGCAACGAACTGGTCTATTACGGAATTCACGCGCTGGAGATGGCCTACGCCGTCCTCGGCCGTGGCGCGGTGTCGTGCCTCAACGTCGGCCAGCCGGGCCGCAACATCGTTCGCGTGCGGTTTGAGAATGAGCGGGACCTGATGTTGATGGTAGCGGAGAAGGAATGGATGCGAGCGGGTTACCAACTCAATCTCTATGGCACAAAAGGCTGGCGCACGCTGACGCCGAACCTTGCCGACCTTTACTGGTATCTACTGCAGAAGTTCATCGAACTGGTGCGCACGAAGAAAGAGGTCGTGCCGATCGAGGAAGAGGTCGAGGTCATTGCTGTGCTCGAAGCCGGCAAACGCTCGCTGGCCGAGAAGCGCGAGGTGACCATCGCGGAAGTGTTGAAGTGACATTTCTCCCGCGTGTGAATTCCTGATCATGGAAGGACGCAACATGAAGCCCCATCAACTCAAGTCGGAAACACTGACAAAGCCGAATCTGAACCGCCGCCAGTTCTTGCAGCAAACCGCCACGGCCCTGGCGGCGCCGTTGCTGATCCCGGCCTCGGCGTTGGGCCTCGACGGAACTGTCGCGCCCAGCAACCGCATCGTCTTCGCCAACATCGGCATCGGTGGCCGCGCGCGGTACGTCATGCCCAACTTCCTCGCGCAACCCGACGTCGTCTTCACCGCGGTGAGCGACTGCCGTGAGGACCGGATGAAGTCGGCCAAGGAGATGATCGACAAGCACTACGGCAACCAGGATTGCCGCATGTTCTCGAACTTCCAGGAACTGCTGGCCCAGAAGGGTATTGACGCCGTATTCATCGCCACCGGCGACCGCTGGCACGCAACGGCCTCGGTTTACGCGGCGCGCGCCGGCAAGGATATGTATTGCGAGAAG
>JBAZIR010000603.1:0-2591 GCA_041651735.1 Verrucomicrobiia bacterium
CTATTGGGTGCTTTGGCGGCGCCGCCGCCATGTGCTGTTGGTGTTGACCACGCCGCTCATCGCCGCCGTGTTCATCGCGATGCTGGCGTTCTACAGCATCTTCCACGAAGGCACCGCCATCCGCGGACGCGTCGAGAGTTTTACCGTGCTCGATCAAGCCGCCAGGCAAGCCGCCACGCGTGCCAGCGTTTCGCTCTACGCGGCCGGCATGGCGCCCGCAGGCGGGCTGCGTTTCTCCCGCGACACCGCCGTCATCCTCAACAACGATCCCAAAGCGAGCACCGAGGCCAATCACACGGTGGACCTGACCGACACGCAGCGACTGGCCGGGGGATTCATCCAGGCGCGCACACCGTGCAACTTCGAGCAGGCGTCCTTTCGAGCCGCGCGCGAGCGGTTGAGTTTCACGCACCACACCGACCACGTGACGGTCGTCAATGGCCTCGGGGTCACCGTCAACGCGCTGGTTTATCGCGACAGCCTCACGGTGTTCTCAACAGACACTCCGTTGCGCCCCGGGGAACGGCGCGACCTGCCCGTTGCCAAAGATGAGCCTGGACTCCTGGACAAAACCCGGCTGCGTCCATGGGACGGGGGGAAGTTCCATGGTTCCGTGCACAGCGCTCCCCCGGCGGGCGCTTACGTCGCGTTACTGGAACGCTCGCCGTTTTGGGAGTCGGGGGTGCCGGAGATCGAAGAACGCGACAGTTTTCACGCCGTGCTCGGCTACGTCGGAGGTGAACCGTGAGCGAGGCCATCCTTGAAATCCAACATCTGGCGCGGCATTTCGGCGACGTGCGCGCGGTGGACGACATTTCCTTCAGTGTCGGCCGCGGCCAGGTCTTTGGCTTCATCGGCCCCAACGGCGCGGGCAAAACCACCACGATGCGCATCATCGCCACGCTCGACCTGCCACAGACCGGCGACGTGCGCGTGGGTGGGTTCTCGGTCGTGGACGACCCGGAAAAAGTCCGCCGGCTCATCGGCTTCATGCCGGATTACACCGGCGTCTATGCCAACACGACCGTGACAGAATACCTGGACTTCTTCGCCCGCGGCCATCGGCTGCGCGGTCCGGCCCGGCGGCGCACGGTGGAGAACATCATCGAGTTCATGGGCATCGGCGATCTGCGCGAGCGGCGCGTGGACAAGCTTTCAAAGGGCCTGCAGCAGCGTGTCAGTCTTGGACGCGCCTTGCTGCACGATCCGCAGCTCCTGATCCTTGACGAACCCGCCAACGGCCTCGACCCGCGCGCCCGCATCGAGTTGCGTACGCTGATCCGCGAACTGGCCGCCGACGGCAAGACCATCTTCCTCAGCTCGCACATTCTCACCGAGTTGTCGGAAATCTGCGATGCCGTGGCGGTGATTGAGAAAGGGCGGCTGCTGGCGACTGGGTCGGTGGCCGATATTTTGAAGAGCCTGCGGCGCCATCGCGTGCTGACAGTGCGCGTCGCCTCGCAGCGCGAGCAGGCGGAACGGTTTCTGCTTGAACAACCCGGTGTCCTGCAAGTGCGCGAGCGCAACGGCTCGCTGGAGTTCGACTACGCCGCTGGCGACGACGAGCAGGTGGCGTTGCTGGCGAGGCTGGTGACGGCTGGATTTCCCGTGCTCGAGTTCACCGTACGCGGCGCGGACCTGGAGGACCTGTTCCTGAAGATCACGGAGGGGAAAGTGCAATGACCCACGCCACCACGCTCGAAGCTCCACGCCCGGCTCCCGAAGCCCCCACGTTGATGTCGCGCCTCAGCGACTGGCTCAATCCCATCCTCGTCAAGGAAGTCCGGCAAGCCGTGCACGGGCGCGAGTTCAACTACTCCTTCTCGCTCAGCTTGCTGATCGGGTTGATCATCGCGTTGCATGGCAGCGCCTATGCCGAACCGGGCGGCGCCACCGGCAAGGGCGTGTTCACGGCGCTGACGGTGTGCCTGGGTATTGTCAGCCTCGTCGTCGCACCCATCGGCGCGTTCTTTGCGCTCAACGGCGAGCGCATCGAGAAGACCTTCGACATGGTCACACTGACGGCGCTCTCCTGCCGCGCCATCGTCGTCGGAAAGTTGTTGGCGCAGATGGTGAAACTGCTGACCTTTTTTGCCGCGCTTTCGCCGTTCATGGCGATGAGCTTCCTGCTCGGCGGCGTGGATTTGCCGACCATCCTCGATTCGTTGCTGATGCTCTTTCTGGCTTCGCTCTGGGTTTGCGCACTCTGCCTTTTTGTTTCCACCATCGGCAAATCGCGCGGCGCCGCTTTCGCGTTGCTGGGTGCGGTTGGGGCCATGATGATCCCGATGGTGCCGGGACTGCTCTTCGTCCTGTTTGAGGGACGTGGCGGGGGGGGCTTCGGATTTGTGTTTACGGCCTCGTCATGGAGCGCCAGTGCCATCGGACTGGCGCTGTGGCTTGTCAGCCTGATCAACCTCGTATCGCTGACCGTCAGCCGCATCATGTCTGCGACCGACAACGGCTCGACGGCGTTGCGCGTCGGTTTCCTTGCACAGTTCCTGCTCGTGCTGGGGCTGCTGGCATGGAAACACACAACACGCGGATACGGCGGTCTTCCTGAATTTGTCGTCGTGGTTGCCAGCCTGCAT
>JBAZIR010000604.1:0-2588 GCA_041651735.1 Verrucomicrobiia bacterium
GCCTCGCGAGTGCCGGACACGCACGGCGTTTATCTGGTGCCAGCGTTTGCCGGACTCGGCGCGCCGCACTGGGACGCCTACGCGCGCGGTCTGCTGGCGGGCATCACGCGCGGCACGACGGCGGCGCACATCGCACGCGCCGCGCTGGAAGGTATCGCATATCAAGTGGCCGACGTATTGCGGGCAATGGAAGCTGACGCGAAGATCAAGCTGAAGGAATTGCGCGTGGACGGTGGTGCGTGTGCGAATAATCTCTTGATGCAGTTCCAGGCGGACCTGCTTGCCGTTCCCGTGGTGCGGCCAAAGATCACGGAGACAACGGCGCTCGGCGCGGCATATCTCGCAGGACTCGCCGTCGGCTTCTGGAAGGATCGGCAGCAGATTGCCGCGCAATGGCAGGTGGACCGCCGTTTCAAGCCGGTCATGAAACCCGCTCAACGAAAACAACATGAGGCGGGCTGGCAAAAAGCCCTCGCGCGGGCGCAACGCTGGGAAGACGCGGAAGCCTGATCACGCTGCGTCGATTGCCCATCAATCGGATTCAGTCTTCTCCACCGGCAGGCCATTGAGTTTTGCGTGCAAGAACCCACCGCGCAGGTTACTGACGTTCTCAAACCCGCTCCCGTGCAGCGCGCATGCCGCCAGATAGCCGCGCAATCCCTTCTGGCAATACGTCACGATCCGCCGGTCGCGCGGCAGTTCGCCGAGCCGGTCGCGAAGCTGCGCGAGTGGAATGTTCACCGCGCCCGCCAGCTTGCCGAACTCCTCCAGTTCGTCCGCGTCGCGCACGTCGAGCAGGAACTCGCCGCCGGGCCGCCACGTCTCCGGCGCCACTGTTGAGATGTCGCCGCGGGCGATGTGCCCCGCGACAAAACCGGCGATGTTGATCGGGTCGTTGGCCGTGCCGAACGGCGGCGAATAGGCAAGGTCGAGGCTTTCGAGATCAAATACGCTCATCTTGCCGGCGATGGCAGTGGCGAGCACGTCTACGCGCTTGTCCACGCCGCGCTCGCCGAGCACCTGCGCGCCAAGCAACCGGCCGGTGCCCTCCTCGGCAATGACCTTGATCATCACGGGCTTCGCGCCCGGATAGTAGTGGGCGTGGTTGTTATCGCGGGTCAGGCTGGTGAAGAAACTGAAGCCGGCCTTGGCGGCCTGCTCGCTGTTGAGGCCGGTGAACGCCACCGTCATATGCAGCACGCGTGCGATGGAAGTGCCGAGTGCGCCAGGATACGTCATCTTCGCGCCGGCCGCGTTCGCGCCAGCAACGCGTCCCTGCCGATTGGCCGGGCCTGCCAGTGCAATCCGCGCCCGCGCGCCGGTGAGCGCGTGAATCGTCTCCGCCGCGTCGCCCACGGCGTAGATATCGTGATCGGACGACTCCATACGCCCGTTGGTCTTCACACCGCCTGTGACGCCGATTTCCAGGCCGGCGAGCTTCGCGAGCTCGACCTCAGCTTTCACGCCAACGCTGAGCAAAATGATGTCGGCAGGCAGCGTACTGCCATCGGCAAACTTGACGCCTTCCTTCGTGAAGGCTGTGGCGGTGGCGTTGACTTTAAAGTCGAAGTCCGCGCGCAGGATTTGGTTCTGCAAATGTGCCGCCATGTCGCCATCGAGCAGCGGCAGGATGTGGGGACTGCGCTCGACGATCGTGACGCGGATGCCGCGATGGTGAAACGCCTCCGCCATTTCCAGCCCGATGAATCCGCCGCCGATGACCACCGCATGGCGCGGCTTGCGCTCGTCCACGAAGGCCGCGATCCGATCCATGTCGGGAATGTCCCGCAACGTAAACACGTGAGGCAGTTCGACACCGGAAATCGGTGGCACCACCGGCTTCGCACCCTGGCTGAGGATGAGTTTGTCGTAGGCCACATCCCGCTCGGCGCCGTCGGGGCCTTTCACGCGCACCGTCTTGGCGGCGCGGTTGATCGCAAGCACCTCGTGATTGACGTGGGCGTGGATGCGGGCGCGATCCCAGAACGCCTCCGGCGTCATGACGATGAGCTTGTCGCGCTCCTTGATCTCACCCGCGATGTAATATGGCAGGCCGCAGTTGGCGAAGGAAATGTAAGGACCGCGTTCAAAGACGTGAATCTCGGCATTCTCGTCCACGCGCCTGGCTCTGGCAGCCGCGGAAGCGCCGCCCGCCACGCCGCCCACGATGATGATACGCCGGGGAGTTCTCATGATGTTCAATGTCAGTGTTTCACTCCGCAGCAGGAACCGGAGTCACAACCCGACTTGCGGTTCCACGGCATTTTCGCAATCAGCGTTGCCAGCAAGCATGAACCGGTGGCGCCTGCGAGCAGCAATCCGCAGCCAAAAAAGAGCGGCACAAACGCAAAGCGTGGATCCAGCCACAGTGCCAACGCAGCGCCGAGCGTCGTGAAGAATCCAATGACGAGCTGCACTTGACGGATCAGCGGCAACACCTTCGATACGCCACGTTCGACCGGCAGTCCCGCATCAATCCATGCCTGCGTGCCGCCCTCGACCAGCACGCAACCGTTGAAGCCAGCTTGTTGAAACTTCTCGATGGCCTTCCGCGCCCGCATACCTGATTGGCAAATGACGTAAATCGG
>JBAZIR010000605.1:0-2587 GCA_041651735.1 Verrucomicrobiia bacterium
GTGCGCAACAAGACGTCGCCGCGAACCAGCGGCACACCCAGCCGGCCTCGCGCATAGACGCTGGCGCTGCCGAACCACAGCGGCGCGTCGAACCCGCCTTCCACCGCCACATATGTCCAGACGCCGCTGCGAATCCTTGGAAACCGAATCTCCTCGTCCGCGCGCAACCGCACCGCGCGCCACATCGGCACGCTGGGTTCGGCGTCGGCGCCGCAGACGGCGATCCAACAGTCGTGCAACGCCAGAAACCGCGCGCCTTGCAGCAACAACTCCACGAACGGCGCCGTCGGCGGATTGTCGAGCAGCGCGTTCGCCCAACACGCTGCGTGATCGTCCATCGCACCGCTCAGCGGCACGCCAAACCGCCGCCAGCCGGGCCGGCCGTGATCCTGGAACATCGCTCCGAGCCCCGGATTAAGAACCTCTAGAAGATGGGCGCTCATGGCCGGCTGTTACTGTCCATTGCTTCTCACGAACTTCACGCGGTCGCCTTGATTGAGCAGGAACATTGCTTCGTCGCCGCCGTCGGGCGAACGCCGCCCCGGATCGAAAATCCTCGCTGGCGTGTGCCCGATGATATTCCAGCCGCCGGGGCTATCCACGGTGTAAATACCCGTGTGCTGGCCGCCAATGGCCACCGAGCCAGCCGGCACGCGCGCTCGCGGCGTTGTCAATCGCGGCGTGTGCAGCCGCGCGTCCAGATCGCCGAGATACGGGAAGCCCGGCGCGAAGCCGAGCAGATAAACTTTGTAGATCGGCTCTGCGTGCAGCCGGCAAACCTCCGCCGTCGTCAGGTCATGCGCGTGGGCGACGCGATCGAGGTCCTGACCGTCGTAGACCACGGGAATCTCTTTCACTGGCGCTGGTGGCAGCGCGAGGGTCGCCGCCATCTGGAACTGCTCCAGAATGTCCGGCATCGCGGCGTCGAGGCTTGGCACTTCGCGCGCGCTGAACTCCAGCAACACCGTCGTGCAAGCCGGCACGAACTCCAGCAGTCCTTCCGGCGGGTTGCGCTCCAGCACCGCGCGGATGGCGCTCGCGCGCGCGAACGCTTCGTCGCCCACGGCGTCAGCGAAACGCACCAACGCCGCATGCGGGCCGTAAGGTATCCAGTCCATTGGGGTTACAGCGGTTTCACGCGCATCGTCACGACACCGCGCCACGGCTTGCCTGGCTCCAGCGTCGCGAAGCCGGTGTTGGCCACGCCGCGCGCGTGGAGGTTGAACGCGTCAGTCACGCAGGTGTAAGGCTCGAAGCAAATGACGGGGCGCGCCGGCGCATAGACGACCCAGTGCCGGAAACCCGTGTCGGCGTGCAACACCACTTCGTATTTCGAATCCGGATCGTGCAACACGCAGGCTGAACCGCGCGCGTCAAGTTGTGTCGAGGTAAAAACGTCGTCGAGATTCGTGTCGCCCAGCGGGCGCATCCGTTGCCACTCGGCCGGCTCGCGACGGCCGGTCGGCAGGCAATCGGGCGTCAGCTCCATCCGCTCGCCGCACGGCACCTGAACCTGGCAGCGCTCACGCGCGCCGGCTGGCGTCAGCGGCAGTGGATGATACGGATGGACACCGAATCCAAATGGCATCGGCTCGTCGCCGAGATTCTCCGCGACCGCTTCCATCGTGAGCGCGAGACCTTGAAGCCGGTAGGTGACGGTGAGTTTGCACGGCCACGGCCAGTGCTGTTTGAGCGTGTCGTCAAACTCGCTGCTGATGACGCCGGTGACCGCCGCGCCCGCCGGCACATCCGCACTCATCGCCTTCACGCGCCACGGACGGTTCAACACAAAGCCGTGGATCGCATTGGCGTTCTTCGATTTCACCGGCACGCGATATGTCTTGCCGCCGAATACAAACTCTCCTCTCGCGATGCGGTTCGGGAAGGGAAACAGGATCGGCCAGCCAAAACCGGCGCCGCCGGTTTGTAGTTGCTCCGGGTTGGCCGGGCCGGCGAGAAACTCCACCCGCTCGCCCACGTCGGTCGCGAGCGTGAAGCGCGAACAGTTGAACCCCGCGCGCGGCAGCACGACAGCGGTAGTCCTGGCCTGCGTGTCGCGAAGCACAATCTCCAGCCCGTGCGGCGAGGTGCGCTCCTGAATTGAATAGGGGTTGGTTGACATGACTGATGTGTTACCGCCGACGGCCCGCAAAATCCAGCCCGACTTGCACCACTGCTCCGGCCACGAACAGGATCGCCGCAAAAAAATACGGTGCGCGCAACCCCCACGCATCGCCGACGAAACCTGCCGCCACCGGACCGAGAAAACTGCCCGCGCCCAGCACCATTTCCGTCCAGCCCGCGCCCGCTGCTTTCCCTTCAAACGCCTCCATCGCGTAGAAGATGCTCGCCAAATACACCGCGCCGTTGATGAACCCCAGCACGACGAAGCCGGCGAAAAACAGTGTCACGTTCGACGTGTACGCAATGGTCAGCGCGCCTATCACGCCCGCGACGTAAATCGCCAGCAACGGCCACGTCCGGTGATGCCACCAATGCGACCAACCCATCACCAGAAACGCCGCCACCGCCGCCGCCCGCGACGCCCCGAAGAGTTGGCCATGCAGCGACGGACTCACGTCCAGAT
>JBAZIR010000606.1:0-2586 GCA_041651735.1 Verrucomicrobiia bacterium
GGAACTGACCGGCAGAAGCCTGGATTTCGTCCTGGGTCAAGTTCACCCCGACGACTTGTTGGCGGCGGGGCACGTGCTGAAAGAAGCTCAAACCGGCGAGGCAACGAACGGCATCGTCGAATATCGGTTCAGACACAAGGATGGCAGCTACCGATGGCTCTCCGACCGATTTACAGTCGTCAAGGACGCCGACGAACGGCCTCTGTATTGGGTGGGAGTCTCCCGCGACGTCACCGAACAAAAAAGGATGGAGGAGGCGCTGCTCGAGAGTGAGGATCGCTACCGTTCATTGTTTGCGACCAGCATGGACGCCGTGCTGTTGGGAACAACGGATGGCCGGATTCTCGCCGTCAACGCAGCTGCCTGCCGGATGTTCGGACTTACGGAGGAGGAACTGATAAGGATCGGGCTGAACAGGATCACGAACGTCTCAGATCCCCGTCTGCAAGCTGCCACGGAGGAGCGCGAGCGAACCGGCGTTTTTTATGGCGAGTTGACGTTCATCCGCAGCGACGGCACGAAGTTTCCAGCCGAGGTTTCCTCAGTGGTTTTTCGTGTGCAGAAGGGAGACAGGCGCGCCAGCATGGTGATCCGCGACATCACCGAGCGTAAACGAGCTGAGGAGGCGTTGAGAACGCTCAACGAAACGCTGGAGCAACGTGTTGCCGAACGCACCGCATTGGCGGACCAGCGGACGCAGGAGATGAAGGAAGCGCAACATGTGGCCCATGTGAGCAATTGGATCTGGGATGTGGAGACTGGCAACCTCATGTGGTCCGAAGAGCTTTTCCGCATCTGTGGCCTTGATCCAAAACGGCATGCGCCCAGCATTCAGGAGCACCTGCGACTCCTCACGCCGGAGAGTTCCACCCGTTGGCATGCAGCGGCGGAACAGACCCTTCGGACAGGGGCGCCACACGAGGTGGACCTGGAGTTGATCCGGCCGGACGGCGTGCGGCGGTGGATCAATGTTCACGGTGAAGTCATGGTCCGCAATGGTGACCAGGTCGCAAGTCTTCGTGGCACCGCCCAGGACATTACCGAGCGCAAGCGTGCGGAGGAAGCATTGCGGGCAAGCGAAGAAAAATTCCGCCGGATCGCCGGACACATCCAGGATGTGCTTTACAGCGTGGACATGGAGACACGTGAATTCCGATACCTGAGCCCGGTTTTTGAAAGGATCTTCGGATACTCCTTCGAAGACATCCAGAACATGGGAGGCCGCACTGCCTTCTTAAAGAAGGTGATTGAGAAACCCGCCATGAGTTCCTATGACCGGAAGCGCAGGCTGGAACGATTGAAGGCGCAGCCCAAGGAGGTCATTACCATTCGCGATGAAGAATGGTGGCGCTGCAAGGACGGAAGCCTGAAATGTGTCGAGGATCGTTGGCTGCCCGTTTACGAGGCGGGTCGCCTGACAGGCACAGACGGCGTGTTGTGCGACATCACGGAGCGCAGACGCGCCGAAGAAGCGTTGCGGGAAAGCGAGGAGCGGTACCGTTCGCTGGTGAATAATCTGAACGTGGGCGTCTATCGAAACACCCCGGACGGACGTTATCTCCAGGCCAATCCCGCGCTGGCCCGGATGCACGGTTACGATTCTGTGGACGAGTTCTTGAAGGCAAACGTTGTGGATTTCTACGAGAACTCGGTTGACCGGGAAACGTTTCTCGCACACTTGTTTCACGCCGACGCCGTCACGGGCTATCAAGTGCGGGTGAAGAGGAAAAACGGCACGGCAATCTACTGCGCTGTTACCGCTGCGGTGCACCGCGGCCCTGACGGCAAGGTGGAGTGGATTGACGGCATTGTGGAGGACATCACCGAGCGCAAACGGCTGGAGGACCAGTTGCTGGAAATCAGCGAGCGTGAACAGCGCCGCATCGGCCAGGATCTCCACGACGGCCTCTGCCAGCATCTGGCCGGCGTCGGCTTCATGAGCAAGGCGCTGGCCCAAAAACTCGCCGCCTCATCTCCCGTCGAGTCGGCGGATGCCCGGGCGGTGGCAAACCTGATCCGTCAGGCAATCACCGAAGCGCGCGGGATTGCCACCGGCCTTCATCCCGTGAAGAAAGAGGCCAACAGCGTCATGGTTGCGCTGCAAGGGCTGGCCGACAATCTCAAGAGCATGTTCAGGGTCCAGTGTGTCTTCACCTGCGAGCCGCCCGTGCTCATCGAGAACAACACTGCGGCGACCCATCTTTACCGCATCGCGCAGGAAGCAGTGAACAACGCCATCCGCCATGGCAAAGCCAGGCAAGTCTGGATCACGCTGGCTGAGACAGGCCGCCAGATCACGCTCACCGTGAAGGACGATGGCAAAGGCATTTCCCTGCCCCTGCCCGCCACACGCGGCATCGGCATGGACATCATGAATCATCGCGCACGGGTGATTGGCGGCACGCTCAACATCCACCGCGCACCGGAAGGGGGAACGATCCTGACGTGTTCGTTCCCGAAGAAAAACGCAGCCTGAATGGAGAATCCATCATGTTCCAAACCAGGAACCCGTCACGGAAGGGCAAAGCCAACATTCTGATCGTGGACGATCACCCTATCGCGCGCCAGGGCCTCGCTCAACTGATC
>JBAZIR010000607.1:0-2585 GCA_041651735.1 Verrucomicrobiia bacterium
TTGCAGTGCCTGTTTCCACGCCTTCCCGTAGAAAAGCTGGTAATAGGGATAGCGAGGGAATGGGCGCAGAGGGGTTCCGCCATCCACCGGTTTCAGACATGAATAGTTGATTGGAAAGCTGGAGTGTTCATAGGCCCATGCAGTTCGCGGCTCCACCATGTTAGCGATGCGCGCCGACATGGCTGGCAGCCATTGCCGGGTGCTGCCCACCCACCATTGCGGGGTCAGACGGCGCACGACACCATCAATGTCGGCGCTGAAGTTAACCGCCGCGCACAAGCTCGTCTGATCCATGCCCTTTGGAATCACGTCGGGCGTCGGGAACATCCACTTCTCGCGTGCGCCGCCTTGAATGTGTTCGTCGGCGCGGTTGGCGCCGATGACGACACGGCCTGCTGCGCGGGTAAGAGCGTCGCACCACGCCTTGTCGTCGTCGGGACCGTGCTTGCTTGGCGTTGTGAACAAGAGGTCGAAGCCCACCACCTTCGCGCCAGCGTTGAGGAGTTTATGCAGAACCAAACCATGAGCCCGGCGTGGCCACGGCCATGTGCTGAGAAGTTGCAGGTCGGGATTGGCTTTGAGTTCCTCAGGAGAGAAAGTGTCCGCAACAAAAGATTCCTCATCAATACCGACAATCACCACTTCCTGTAGCGGCGGCCGCCAGCCGCGCAATGCGAAGCGGGTGTCAATCGTGGTCAATTCCCATCGTGTCAGGAACTCCACGGCGGGCCACATGGCCAAAAAAGTGATCAGCAGCGACCAGAACAATCCGCAGGCGATCACTACCATCCGGTCGCGCCGGACGCGTGTTTGCCAGAGGTTTTGCAGCCATTGTTGCATCGGATGGTTCCTGTGTCAGAGCTGCTGGGAAATCTTCTGCGTCGTGCGGAAGTGGAGCTTGGCCACTTCTCCGAGTTTGGCCATGCCGTGCTTCTTCAGAAACTCACGGCCGGCTGCGTCCACTTGCGCGCTGGCGCCCTTGGGCATCTCGATGCCGTATTCCTTGCTCAGCGCCGCCAGTCTCCGCACGAACTCTTCGCGCGCAATGATGGAGGCCGCCGCCACGGCCAGGTCGCTCTCCGCCTTGTGCCGTTGCACAAGCTGGATGGTGCGGCCGCGCTTGAGCAGCGCGTTCTCGATGAGCCGCTTGTCGCCAAACTGGTCGGCCACGACGCGTTTGCATTCCTCGCCGGATTTCTCCAGCGCTTCCAGCACGTTCTCGATGACGCGCGCGTGGCCCCACGCGAGCATCTTGTTCACGTTACGCATCTTCACGAGCAGATCGTTGTAAGCGCGCGGGCCGATGGGGACGACCGCCACGACGCAACCGGAGGTTTGGCGGATCAGCTTCGCCAGCTCGAAGATGCGCGCGTCGCTCGTGACAGTCTTGCTGTCGCGCACGCCGCTGCCGCGCAACGCGTCAATGGCCGCACGGTTCAGAAACACGCCGGCGACGGTGAGCGGACCAAAGAAATCGCCCTTGCCGCTCTCGTCCACGCCGATGCGCGGGTCCAGGATGGTCGGGTCGTGGATATGCTCGTAGCCGAGCCGCGCCTCGCCGAGGATTTCCGGTTCCAGGTAGAACTGCACGAACTCCTCGACGCCCTTGCCCTGAACGAGCAGTTTGCCGCTTTGAAACGCCGTCACCTGCAGCTTGTCCTTCGATGCGCCGAAGTGAGCGTAAGGAACCTCGCGGAAGGCAAAGCCACGCTGCGCCAGATCGAGCCGGATACGCTCGAACTGTTCGTCGGTCAGCTTGACGGTGTAAGAAGTCAGTGGCGGCATTGTTAGCAAAACGTGAAACGAGAAACGTGAGACATGACACCTGATGATTTCACGTTTTACGTTTCACACTTGGCGCGCATATGCTTATCACAGACTTGAACCCTGCGGAAATCCAAAAACGGCTTGTGCGTTGGTTTGACCACCACGCCCGGAAGCTGCCCTGGCGCTCCGGCGCGGCGCGGCGCGACCCGTATCGCGTATGGGTTTCCGAGATCATGCTACAACAAACACAGGTGGCGACGGTGATCCCGTATTACCGGCGCTGGTTGCGACTGTTTCCAAACGTCACCGCGCTGGCGGGCGCGAAGCCGACGGCGGTGCTGAAGGCGTGGGAAGGTCTGGGCTATTACAGCCGCGCGCGCAATCTCCACGCCGCCGCGCGCGAAGTCGTGCGGCGGCACGGGGGACGCGTGCCGGCGACGCGCGATGGGTTGCTGGCATTACCCGGCATTGGCCGCTACACGGCGGGCGCCATCCTCAGCATCGCCTTTGGGCAACCGGAGCCTCTGGTGGACGGCAACGTCGCTCGTGTGCTGGCACGGCTGTTCGGCGTCCGCCAAAACGTGAAGTCCGGCACGGGCCAGGCGCGGCTCTGGAAACTGGCCTCTTTGCTTGTGCCGCCGAAACGACCGGGCGCTTTCAATGAATCGTTGATGGAACTTGGCGCGACTCTCTGCAAGCCGCAGAACCCGCGCTGCGACAGTTGCCCGGTGCACCAGCTTTGCGTGGCGCTGCGCCGCCGGGCGGTTGAGCGGTTGCCGAACACCGGAAAGCGCCCGCAATCCCGCCTCGTTCGGCAG
>JBAZIR010000608.1:0-2582 GCA_041651735.1 Verrucomicrobiia bacterium
CGATCGGGTGATCAAGAGCGGTGAGAAGTTCGAAACCATTGAAAAGAACTGCGGGTCTGACGGTCAGGAAAGATTCGTAAACGTGGTGAAAACACCGCTGCGTGATGCCGACGGGAAGATCGTGGGCGTGCAGGGTGTCTATTGGGACGTTACCGAGCGTCAGCGGGCCGAACAAGAGCGGGTGCGTCTGGCCACAGCCGTTGAGCAGGCAGCGGAGTCCATCGTCATTACCGATGCCAACGGCACGATCCAATACGTCAACCCGGCTTTCGAGCAGATTTCCGGTTACACCAGGCAGGAGGCTCTTGGCCAGAACCCGCGGGTTCTCAAGAGCGGCAAGCACGACGCGGCGTTCTATAAGAAGGTGTGGGACACCCTGCTGCGCGGCGAGGTCTGGCACGGCCACTTCATCAACAAGAGAAATAACGGTGAGCTCTATGAGGAAGACGCCAGCATCACGCCGATACGCAATAATGCCGGTAATATCGTCAATTACATTGCCGTCAAGCGCGACGTGACCCAGGAAGTCGCGCTGGAGAGCCAGCTTCGCCAATCGCAGAAGATGGAGGCATTGGGCACGCTGGCCGGCGGCGTGGCCCACGAGATCAACAACCCCATCAATGGCATCATGAACTATGCGCAGTTGATCAGTGATCGGCTGCCGCCGGACAGTGTTTTGCGGAAGTTCCCCACGGAGATCATCAAGGAAGCCGATCGCGTGGCGCAGATCGTCCGCAACCTGTTGACTTTCGCGCGCAAGGAGAAGCCGCTGCGCCAGACGACGAGTCTGAACGATATCATCAACGACTCACTGGGCCTCATGCGCACCGTGATGCGGCACGACCAGATCACGCTCGCCCTGGATATTCCCGAAGGCCTGCCTCCGGTGGATTGTCACGGCCAGCAGATCCAGCAGGTGGTGATGAACCTCCTGACCAACGCGCGGGATGCCTTGAACGAGAAGTATCCGCAATACCACGAGGACAAGATCATCTTTATGGCTGCGAGACGGTTCAAGAAGGAGGATAGACCGTGGATACGGCTGACCGTGGAGGATCACGGCCCCGGCATCCCGCGAGAGATTCGCACACGGCTTTTTGACCCGTTTTTCACCACCAAACTGGGCAAGGGTGGAACGGGCTTGGGACTCGCGATCAGTCACGGCATCGTGAAGGACCACAGCGGAGAATTGCATTTTGACACTGAGACAGGACATTTCACCCGGTTTCACGTGGATCTGCCGGTGAGCGAGGAGAAACAACCATGACACGCGTATTAGTCGTTGATGACGAACCGAGCATCCGACTCACATTGCAGGAGTTCCTGCAGGAGGCGGGTTATCAGACGGCGGTCGCCGAGGATGCGAAGGTTGCGCTACAGTTGCTCAAGTCTGGAGATTTTGATGTGGTCGTTTCGGACATTGTCCTGCCGCGCATCTCCGGTGTGGAATTGCTCCAAACTATCCGCAAGGAATCACCACGCGTCCAGGTGATCATGATGACCGGCCAGCCCGCCGTGGAAACGGCCGCCGCCGCCGTTCGCGCCGGCGCGTTTGACTACCTGTGCAAGCCGGTGACCAAGGATGCGATCCTTCGATGCATAGCCAACGCGGCCAAACTCAAAGCCGCCGAGGACGAGCACGCGCGTCTGGCCGAGGCCAACCGCCGCCATCAGGAAGACCTTGAACGGCAGCACCAGCAGTTGCGGGACAACTATGCCCGCCTCCGCGAACTGGAGACCTTGCGCGACAATCTCACGCATATGATCATCCATGACCTGCGTGCGCCGCTATCCATCGCCCTCGGCTATCTGGATTTGATCAAGGAGCGGGCCGCCTCCAAGCTCGCAAGCGAGGAACGGGGTTACCTGGACACAACTCTCATCAACATCTGCCGGCTCAACGACATGATCGGCTCGCTGCTGGACATCAGCCGCCTTGAAACGGGCAACATGCCGCTCAACCGCCACGCCTGCGATGTGGCGGGGCTGGCCAAGTCCGTCATGGAATCCTTCAACTCGCTCGTGGAAGAGCGGCATCTCCATTTCGAGGCGCCACCAGAGCCGATCAAAGCGTCGTGCGACGAGGAAGTCACCCGCCGCGTGCTTGGCAACCTGCTCCAGAACGCCCTCAAATTCACGCCGAGGGACGGCGCCATCCGCGTTGCCGTGAGCAAGAAGGATACCATGGTGCGGGTGGATGTGTCGGATAATGGCACCGGCATCCCCCCCGAATATCACGCAAAAGTCTTCGAGAAATTTGGCTATGTCACAAAGTCCGCCCACCAATACTCCACCGGTCTGGGATTGACCTTCTGCAAACTGGCAGTCGAAGCCCAGGGCGGCCAGATTGACTTGGAAAGCGAAGTCGGCAAGGGTAGCACCTTCTGGTTCACGCTGCCGGCGATCTGAGATTTTCACGAAATTGCCGTTGAAACCGCCGCCGTGCTGCACTATAAGTTTCGGCCCTCGGTTGGGCGCTTAGCTCAGTGGGAGAGCACTTGCTTCACACGCAAGGGGTCGTTGGTTCAATCCCAACAGCGCCCACCATTCTCCAGCCGAGCCGGAAGTGGTTGCCCCCGGTT
>JBAZIR010000609.1:0-2581 GCA_041651735.1 Verrucomicrobiia bacterium
CCACCACCGGCAGATTCGCTGGCGTCGGCTGTAAATATTGTCCAATCGTCAGCAACTCACAACCTGCCGCGCGTAAATCGCGCATCGTCTCCAGCATCTCGGACTCCGTCTCGCCGTGCCCGACCATCAAGCCTGACTTCACATACATCCGCCGACCGTTGGCAGACCGCCCGATCCACTCCGACGCCATCCGCAACACCGCCAGCGTCCGCTCATAGGTTGCCCGATGCCGCACCTTCGCCGACAGCCGCCGAACCGTTTCGATGTTGTGGTTGAACACATCCGGTTGCGCTGTCAGCACCGTTTCCACCGGCTCAGGCCGGCCGCCGAAATCCGGCGTCAATACTTCCACCGCCAAATTCTCGCCACACAACGCGCGCAGTTCGCGAATCGTCCGCGCGAAATGCTCCGCGCCGCCATCCGCCAAATCGTCGCGAGCCACACTCGTTACCACCACATGCTTCAACGACATCTGCCGGGCTGCCTTTGCCACGCGTTTCGGCTCTTCTGCGTCCAGCGGCAACGGCTTTGCCGTCGTCACCGCACAAAAGCCACACGCCCGCGTGCAGCGGTCCCCGGCAATCATGAACGTCGCCGTGCCGCGCGACCAGCATTCCCAGCGATTCGGGCAGCGCGCGCTCTCGCAGACCGTGTGCAACCGCAACGTGCCGAGCCGTCCGCCCGTCTGCGTAAAACGCCGGTCCGTCGGCAGATTCAGCCGCAACCATTGCGGCAGCCGTTTCCGCCGTTTCACCGCCATTGTTGTGCTCGTAGCCGTCATTGCCAAAGAACCAAGCCTAGCGGACGCGAAAAAATCACGTCAACGCTTTTTAATCGGCGCGCACTATAGACGCCCCCCGCCCCGCCGTCACGCGGCAAAAATCAACAAGAAATGAGAAGTGTGGACCCAAATGAGCCCCAGAACACTCTGATCAGGACCAATGCCTGTCCTATTCCCTCCCCTGTCAGGCGGCAGACTTCGCGTTTCGGCTGAGTTTGAAGAACTCGTCGAACATGATGCGCGGCATTTCTGGACGAACCCCGAGCGCTTCCCATGCGCCGTAGTCAGACGCGATGAGACCGCCCTGCGGGGTGGACCAGTGTTTGACCAGCAGTCTGGCTTCGTCGCGGATTTCGGCTTCGTTGCCGCGCGGCAGGGTGGTCTGGATGTCCACGGTGGCCAGGAAGCAGACCTTGCCGCGGAATTGCGCTCCTAACTCCTCAATGCCGTAACTGTGCGGAGGTCACGCCCCCAGTCCTCAGATTTCACTCCACTTGCCGGGAATCGGCGCGGGGTAGCGGCCTTGGGCGTCGGGCATGAACGGTGGCTTGCTCTCCGGCGTGAGCGCGTCCACGTCGCAGAAGCGGAAGGTGGACGAGGTGGCTTCCTCCCATGTGACGATGCGGCCGGAGTGGACGGCAGCGCGTCCCATGAGGGAAACAAGGTTGGAGAGCGCGGCGCGTTTCAGCTCGTTATAGGGTTGGTTCTTGCGGATGGCATCGAGGAAGTCCCTCCACTCGGCATCCCAAGGGCCGCACGCCTCTTTCTCCGCCTGCCAGGCGATGTTGTCGTTGGCAATGCGCTGGTCATTGTAGGTATGCACGGTGGCGGCGTGGACGTTGCCGGAGAACTGCGCGGCGCACCTGGTGCCATGAGCGAAGGTGGCGAACTCGTTGTAGCAGCCGGGCCAGAAGCGGCCCTGCACAAGCGCCTTCGCGCCGTCGGCAAAGGTGTATTCGATGGTGTAGTTATCGAAGTTCTGACTGCAATCGGTGCTCCACGGCGCACGGCCACCCATGCCGTGGGCGCTCACGGGCCACGAGTCCTTGATCCAGCAGCACTCGTCCACCTGGTGAATCATGTTTTCCATCCAAGTGCCGCCGCTTGACCACAAGAGCGCAACGGGCTGGCGGATCTGCCAGAGGAGTTCGTTGGCGTCGGGTTTGTGCGGCCCCATCATGCCGCCAGATTGCAGGCGATAGGCACGTATGAAGATGATATCACCCATGTCGCCATTGCGCATCCTGGCGATGAGCGCCTGCCGCGCGGTGGAATGACGGCATTGAAAACCGCAGGCAACCTTGAGGCCCTTGGCAAGCGCCTCCTCGTTGGTTTTGAGCAACTGCTTGATCCCGCCCGCGTCGGCCGCGAAGGATTTTTCCATGAACACGTTCAGGCCGCGGGCGACGGCTTGCTTGAAGTGCGTCGGCCGGAACGCCGCACGCGTGGTCAGCATCGCGATGTCGCCCGTGCCGGGCCGGATGCAGTCCATCGCTTTCTTGTAGGCGTCGAAGCCGATGAACTGGCGTTCGCTCGGCACGTCCATCTTCCCGGGAAACTGCCGTGTGAGCGCGCCATGGGCCTTTTGAAGTTTCTCGTCGAACAGGTCGGCCATCGCGACAAGCTTGAACGGGCTGTCTGGAGCGGAGAAGGCATTGCCCACCGCACCCGTGCCGCGTGGGCCGCAGCCGATGATGGCGAGGCGGACGGTGTTGTCTTCCGCGGCGTGGACGTGCGGCAACGTGACGCCCGCAAGCGCCGAGACCGCAGCAATCCGACCGGTGGTCTTGATGAATTCGC
>JBAZIR010000610.1:0-2550 GCA_041651735.1 Verrucomicrobiia bacterium
TCGGAGGAAGATCTCCGCGACACGCTCGTCAGCCTGTTTGCCGAAGTGGCGATGGACTACATGGAGATTCGTTCCTACCAAACGCAACTGGCAATCGTCGAATCAAGCGTGGCATCTCAGACCGAGACGTACGAAATCGTTCGATGGCGGCACCAATCCGGGCTCATCACTCAACTTGACGAGGACCAGGCACGACTGAGTCTGGAACAAACCCGCGCAGAGATCCCCACATTGCGCAGCAATCTGGAGCAAACCAAACACAACCTGGCGATCCTGCTGGGACAATCGCCCGGCACGTTGAAAACACCGCTCGCGGCGGCAAAACCGATCCCTGTGCCTCCGTCTGAAGTGGCTGTCGGCGTGCCGGCAAACGCCCTGCGCCAACGGCCGGACGTGCGCAGCGCCGAGCGCAAGCTGGCGGCGCAAACCGCCCAGATTGGCGTGGCCGAAGCCGATCGCTATCCGACCTTCACGTTGAACGGTTCCATTGGTTTGGAATCGCTGATGTTGGGGAATCTCTACACGGCGGGCGCGCGCACCGCACAGCTTGCCGCCAATGCAACATGGAAATTCTTCGACGGCGGGAAGATCCGCGAGAACATCAAAAAGCAGGTCGCATTGCAGGAACAGGTGTTGTGCGACTACGAGTCGGCCGTATTGACGGCATTGAAAGACGTTGAAAATGCCATGGTGGCTTACGCGAACGAACAGACGCGCCGCCGCACGCTGGCGGAAGCTGTACGGGCCGGACAAAGCGCCCTGGATCTGGCGCGCCATCAATACTTCTCCGGCCTTGTTGATTTCGAGACTGTGCTGACCACCCAACGCTCGTTGCTGTCGGCGCAAAGGGAACTGGTCATTAGTGATGCAACGATGTCCTCCAACCTGGTCAGCCTCTACAAGGCACTCGGTGGCGGCTGGACATCAACTCCTCCGTCCGCTGCCAACGGCGCCACCAAAACCTCTTCTCCGGAAAACAAATTATGACTCATCCAGACGTGGGATCCAAAGATGACGTCGCCAAAACGCTTGGCGTCGGCAAATCCAGTGCAAGCAGCCACCGTGCGAGACGCTGGCTGCTCTGGACCGCGCTGGTCATTGTCATATTGATCATCGGGGTATCTCTGGGCATCAAAGACGAAACCAATGGAGTTCAATACGCGACTCAACCGGTTCAACGTGGCGATCTGGTGGTGACCGTAAGTGCCACCGGCACTCTTCAACCGATCAAGAAAGTGGATGTGGGCATCGAGGTGTCCGGCACCATCAAGACGGTTGAAGTGGATTACAATGACAAGATCACCAACGGCCAGGTCCTGGCCCGGCTCGATACGACCAAGCTTGAAGCCCAAGTCCTGCAGTCCGTGGCCGCGCTCGACGCCGCCAAGGCCAAGGTCGCCCAGGCGCAAGCCAATGTTCGACTGGCGAAAGCTCAATGGGAACGCTACAGCCAGGTTCGCAAACTGAGCGGCGGCAAAATGCCGTCACAAACCGATCTCGACACCGCGGAAGCCACTCTCGCCTCCTACCAGGCCGATGAAGCCAACTACAAGGCCACCGTTGCCCAGTGCCAGGCGACTCTGGATGTCAACCGCACGGACCTCTCCAAAGCGATCGTCCGTTCCCCCATCAACGGCATCGTCCTCTCACGTAGTATTGAACCGGGACAAACGGTGGCGGCCACCATGACAACACCGGTGTTGTTCACCCTGGCCGAGGACCTGACCAAGATGGAGCTCCAGGTGGATGTTGATGAAGCGGATGTGGGACAAGTCAACAAGGGCCAGAGCGCCACTTTCACGGTGGATGCCTATCCTGACCGGCAATTCCCCGCGCAGGTCTCGTTGGTGCACTACGCGGCCACGACCAATGCCAACGTTGTCACCTACAGAACCATTCTGAATATCGACAACGCCGCCTTCTTGCTGCGACCCAGCATGACCGCGACTGCCGTCATCATCGTCAACAAGAGAACCAATGCTCTTCTCGTGGCGAATGCTGCATTCCGCTTTGTCCCCCCGCAAACGCAGACCGCCAAAGCAAAAGAAAGTGGCGGGCTTCTCAGCGCTCTTCTGCCGCGCCCGCCTCGTTCCGACAGTTTCAACGCAGTTGAAGACACAAACGAGAAAAGCAAGATCCAACGAGTGTGGACTCTTCGCAATGGTCAACTCACCGTCATCCCAGTCACCAAGGGCCCCAGTAATGGCACCGTGACTGAAATCACCGACGGCGCGCTCGAACCTGGCATGGAATTGATCACCGAAATGATCGCCGCCAAGCAATGAACTCCGCAGCCTCCAACAGCAGCAATACTCCCCTGATTGAATTGCAAAACGTAACCAAGGTGTATGGCGCCGGCAGCGCGGCCATGCAAGCGCTGGCAGGCATAGACATGAGCATCGCGATGGGCGAATTCGTCGCCGTGATGGGGCATAGCGGTTCCGGCAAAAGCACGTGCATGAACATCCTCGGCTGCCTGGACACCCCCACAGACGGAACCTATCATTTCCATGGCGTCGAAGTCGGCAAGCTCTCCAACAACCAACGTGC
>JBAZIR010000611.1:0-2527 GCA_041651735.1 Verrucomicrobiia bacterium
ATAACCTCGTTCGGCACCTGGTCGGGTGTGCGGCCGTAGGAATCGTCAATCGTCAGCAGCGCGATGGAGTCCGGGTTCTCGACGCGGCCCTCGGCGTTGATGCGACTGATGGCGAGCGGAAGATAAATGTCCTGTGGCTCGCGGTTGTAGCGGTCGAGCCAGGGGCTGTTGAGCCACCACGGGTCGTGCGTGTAGAAACGGAATGGGAAACCTTTGCCCGGCGGCAGTTCGGCGATGCGCGACATGTAGCCAACCAGTTCGAGGCCGAAGTCGCCGTTGAGCGCGGCCCACGGCGAGTTCGGCGGCGGCGTCATGTTGAATCCGCCCGCGTAGATGTCCTTCAGTGGCGTGGCATTGGAGGCCAGGTCCGATCCAGTAACGAGGTTGGTGCCGCGTGTCTCGATGGGAAACGCCGGGCACTCCCTGCGGAAGCATCGCCAGAAGTTCAGGATTTTCTCGCGAATCTCGCCTGCGCGTTCCGGAGAGAATCCCTTTCCGTCAAACATCGGCCCAGTGGTCTTCCACGTCTCGAGGCCGAAGCCGAAACCGTTCGAGAACCAAATGTAGTCGAAGCCGAGGTCTTTCAGAAAATGCTGGCTCTGCCGGCCGAAGAACGTGCCGAGCGGCGTGTCCTGCGGAATACCGTTTGGGAACCCGGCGTAGTGTTCGTTGTCGGCATTGAGCGTCGCGTAGCAGCAGACGAACGTCCCCTTGCCCATCGTGCCGCCGAGACAGATTTCGGGATGGCGTTTGTACTTGAACGGCGACTTCGCAAACTCGCCGCCGGGATCAAACGTCGCCCCGACGCGGATCGGCTTGCCGCTGACTTCGCGACCGACCTCCTTCAGCAGCCGCACGATGGTCGCCAACCCGCCATAGGTGAGCTTCGGCGGATCGTCCATGTAATAGACCGCTTGGCTGTGCAGGTTCTTCTCGGCGGGCATCCCTTTGACCGGCTCCAACTTCGCGTTTGGCAAGCCGATGTAACGCGCCCACTCGATTTCGTCCTCGGCGCGCCCACGATAGTCGAGAATCTCCGAGCCGTCAGCAGTCCACAACATGACCGAAATCTGGTCCGCCTCGCGTGTGAGGTTCGACCACTGGCGGTAGATGTTCCGACAGACTTCGCGGATGGCGTCATCGCTCATCGCGCGGAACGGCTTCGGACTCATCTCAAGTGTTACGTTGCGCAGTTTCACGCCGGTTTCTCCGTGGAACGATCGCTCCACCACGCCCGCGCGATGAGCGCAGCCGTTTTTCGCAATTCGTTCAACACTTGCTCCCGCCGCTTCCGGCCAAAGCGCACCGTCGGCGCGCCAACACCTAGAGCTGCCGAAATGCTGCGCCAGGGATCAGATACAGGCACAGCGAAACCGCTCACGCCCTCGCACAACTCGTCGGCGGTCATTGCAAAACCCTGATGGCGCACTCGCTCCAACTCAGCGCGAAGCTTCGACCACGTCGCCAGTGTGCGCGGCGTGTAGCGCACCAACGGCGTCTCCTTCATGTAGGCGTCCAGTGTGTGCGCAGACATCGCCGCAAGCAGCACCTTGCCCGTCGCGGTGCAATACGCTCCCGAGCCAACATCCTCCGGCTCCTGCACCGCCAGAGCCTGCGGTGACACCATATAAACGAGACGCACGATGCGGCCATCCACCAGCGCCGCAAGCAGCACCGACTCGCCGACGCTTTTCGCCAGCGCCCGGACATGGGGCAACGCGCTTTCCGTCATCACGTTCAGGAAATCGGCGTGGCGCGCGAGGAACATCAACCGCGGCCCGAGCAGGAATCGTTTGCCCGCGTCCTGCCTCAGATAACCGCGGCGCTTCAGCGTGGCCGCGATATTGTGGACACTGGTGAGGTTGATGCGGATCTCTTTGGCCAACGCGCGGGTGCCGATCCCTTCCGGATGGCCGGCGACGGCTTCCATGACATCGAGACTCTTGTCGAGACTGAGCACTAGCGGCATGAGCAGCTCCTAAACAGATGTTCCGATAAAGAAAACGGCGTTCCTTTTATCGGAACGTCTGTTGGCTGTCAATATTACTTTTTCCGTCTCTCCCGCCCGCCCAGCACAGCGATCTGAACCCGCTGCCAGCGTCAGAGCAAAGCCCTTCACCCCTCAGTTCCGCGTGGGTTATTTGGCTGAGAGCGCGGAGTTCTCCCACACCTTCACATCGTCAATCAGCATCGTGCCGCTCAAGCCAATGAGGAAGACGAGACGGGATTTCTTCGCGTCGAACACCGTGCCCTTGGCCCGCAACACCACCCCATCCACCTGGGCCACGGCCTCGTTGCCGCGCATCTCGACGAGCACATGATGCCATTGACCGTCGTCCAGCTTCGTGGGTTTCCGGTCCAGAGTCTCCGTGCGATAGAACTTCGGGTCGGCCAGTTGCTCCTGGGTGGGCGGCGCGGGCTTGCGACCTTCCTTCGCTGCCTTAGCCTTCTCGGCGGCTTGCGCTTTCTTGGACTCAAGGCTGCCGCGGTCCTGCTGCAACGCGGCAAACTTGTTGCCGAGCGCGAC
>JBAZIR010000612.1:0-2502 GCA_041651735.1 Verrucomicrobiia bacterium
ATTGATGATGGATCAACAGATAAAACCGTTGAATTGGCAAAAAAGTTTGGAGTTACTAGGATAATTAGCCATAAGGCGACCCGAGGATTAGGAGTCTCGTTTAGTGATGGAATGGAAGCAGCCCTAATAGCTGGGGCAGATATTTTGGTTAATACCGATGGTGATAACCAATATCCGGGAAAATATATTTTGGACTTGGTAAAACCGATAGTTGATGGTACGGCTGATATGGTGATTGCCGACCGACGCACTAGTGAGGTGAAGCATTTTTCAAAGGGTAAAAAGTTTTTACAGAGCCTTGGCAGTGCTGCGGTTCGATATTTATCGGGAACAGATGTTCCTGATGCAGTCTCGGGCTTTAGGGCCTATTCCCGTGAGTCACTGGAGTCTCTTAACCCGATAACAAAATTTTCATATTGTATTGACACAATTATTCAAGCCGGAAAAAAGGGTTTAAAGATTGTATCAGTACCAATTACTATTAATCCTCCAACCAGAAATTCAAGATTATTTGCTAATACTGGACAGCATGTATTTAAGTCGACATTAAATTTGTTAAAGATGTTTATTGTCTATGAGCCATTTAAAACTTTTTTATCAGTGGCGATAGTATTAGTCATACCGGCCATGATTTTTATACTTAGATTTATTTATTTTTATTTTTTTGTCCCCATTGAATCGAAGGGACATGTTCAATCGTTGATTTTTGGCGGTACTCTATTGACCGCTTCAATTCAAATGTTAGCATTAGGGATATTGGCTGATCTGATAAATGTGAATCGAACTTTAATAGAAAAAACATTAAAACACCAAAAGAACAATGTTAAATAATTTTAAAGTTGATTTTTGGACCTTGTGGGGTATGGCGGCTCAGGGATTGTTTTTTGGCCGTTTCATAATTCAATGGTATTATTCGGAAAAAGCAAAGCGAACTGTAATCCCTCATGTATTTTGGTATTTAAGCTTATGTGGAGCGGTAATGACTTTAATCTATGCGTTGGTTAGATCTGACTTAGTATTTTTACTGACAGGAATATTGCAAATATTTCTTTATTCAAGAAATTTGGTGTTGGCGAAGGGAAAGAATGAATAATTTTGTTGAGGGTAACTACGAGGATAAATATAATGCCAAAAATCCGATTTCAAAGTTGTTAATGAACAACTTTCTTAAGTCTTTTAAAGCCTCATTAGATGAAATTGATGAAAATGAAATTAAAACAGTTTGTGAAGTTGGTGTAGGTGAAGGCAGTTTGTTGAAAAATTTAGTAAAAATATTTCCAAAAGCTAAATATTGGGCAACTGATTTGTCTGACAGTGAAGTTAAGAAAGCTAAGAATAGTCTGGAAGGTATAAAGAAAGTGAATTTTAATGTTCAGAATGCTGAAAATTTATACGTGTTTAAAGATAAACAATTTGATTTAATTATTTGTTGTGAAGTATTAGAACATGTAATGAATTACAAAAAAGCTTTGACAGAATTGAAAAGAATTTCAAAAAAATATGTTTTGATTTCGGTGCCAAATGAGCCAATATGGAGAATTTTGAATATGATCAGAGGAAAATATTTATCTGAATTTGGAAATACTCCCGGACATTTAAATCATTGGTCATCGATTACTTTTAAAAAATTAATAAAAAGTGAAAAATTTTTGATCTTAGATATAAAGCATCCATTTCCGTGGCAGATGGTGTTACTAAAGGTCAGTTAAAGGGTTTGCGGTACTGTCTGTTTAAATTTTTTCTAAAACTTTTATTTTGAAATTTGGTAGGCAATCAAAGGTTTCGACATCCTTGTATTTACCAAAGAGTTCGAGTTCATAGAAATTTGTTTTTGAATCAAAACTACCATTGTCTAAGACTACTGACATATATTTTGCTTGGCCGTTTTCTGTTTCAATACTTTTTACTGTGCAACCTGACTGTTGAAGTAGATATCGGTGCTCCGGACCATTATGATAGGGATGAAAGCTTGATTGAACGGTGACAAAAGTTGGTTTCGGATGAGTTTGACAATATTTTTGGAAACATTGGGTCATTTCAGTGTATGTTCTGGGAGCTTTTTTGAAATAGGAATTTAATTGTGAGGGAGTTAAATATGAGAAAGAGAAATATAATAAAATAACCCACAGGATGGGTTTATTTAAAGTGCCAATGATTACAAAAATTAGCGATGTAAAAGCAAAAATATAATGCGCTTGGACGGTAACTGGGGTTATGAGAGTCTCTAGAGTTAAAAGTACAAATAATATTGCTGAAATAAATTGAAGTGACTTGGGATGTTTAATATTTTTGATAATTAAGTAGACACTTAAGGTAATAAAACCAATTAGTAGGGCAATATTTAAAGTTTGGTTTGGCAGCATAAAAATATATTTGGAGAGATTGTTTATTTTTTCAGGTAAAGAAATGAAGTTTTGAGTAGGAGATTGTTTTGTGAAAATAGAAGTAGTTAGTAAAAAATGGTGCCGTAGTTCAAAAAATATGGTCGGTAAGTTAATGACA